>CAZNZF010000141.1:0-3395 GCA_964577465.1 uncultured bacterium
GTAGGGCGGGGACTTGCCTTCGGCCGCAGATACCTATCCCCGCCGCTTGCGACGACGTAGGGGCGGGGCTCTGTCCCCGCCCGTTTTTTATAAGGTAGCCCTCACCCCTAACCCGTCGGCGCGCCGCTCCCACGGGGAGAGGGGGACCGCTGCACCCCCCTCCCTGCCCTCCCCCCAAAAGGGGGAGGGGATAGCCGCGGGCCGCCCTACATCGCGCCCATTGCATAATATAGGGGCCGACATGCAGTCGGCCCCTTTTTAATCGTCGAACGCTAACCGCCGCCTCACGCCGCGATGGGCCGCTTTTCGTCCGGGTCCTCGAAGGCGCCCTCGGCATCGATGACCGCCTTGAAGGCGGCGATGGCGCACTCCAGGTGGCGCTCCTCGGGCTCGACGGTGGTGAGCAACTGCGTGGCCAGCCCCGGGGCGACGAAGATGCGCATGATTTTCGAATTGGGGTGCCGACCGGCCAGGCGGATCCACTCGTAGGCCACCCCGGCCACGAAGGGAATGAGGGCGATGCGGATGAGCGCCGCGTACACGAAGAAGATGCCCTGGAGCGCCGGGATGGCGAAGACGGCGGAGTGGACCAGCACCAGGGCGATGAGCATGAAGACGAGGAAGCCGGTGCCGCAGCGGGGATGCAGGCGGCTCTTGGTGGAGGCGTTGGCGACGGTGAGCTCCTCGCCGGCCTCGAAGGCCGCGATGGTCTTGTGCTCGGCCCCGTGGTAGCGGAAGAGGTCCCGCACGTCCTTCATGGCGCGGATTATGATCAAATAAAGAAGGAACACGAGGACGCGCAGGCCGCCCTCGATGAGGTTGAACCAGATGCCGCCCTCGGGCCCGATGGCCGGCCAGAGGGAGAGTATGCCCCGGGCGGCCCACAGGGGGCCGAGGATGAATAGCGCCACGCCGATGACCAGGCTGGGGATGAGCAGGAACGCCGCGCGCTTGCCGGAGATGAGCCCCGGCTTCTCGTCGATGCCCTCGATGGAGCGCCCCTCCTCGACGGCCTTCTTCTTCTGCTCCTCCTTCTCGGCGAAGTCGGCCGAGGCGGTGAGCGCCTGGGTGCCCAGGACGGCGGAGTCCAGGAGCATGGAGGTCCCGCGGAAGAGGGGCCACCGGAAAATCTTCCAGCGGAAGAAGTGGGGCAGGGGGAGCTCGGTGAGCTCCATGCGCCCGTCGTAGGGGCTCTTGAGGGCCATGAAGCACGTCTTGCGGCCGCGCATCATCACGCCGCCAATGACGGCCTGACCGCCGACCAGCTTCCTCTTGAGCTTGGGTTCGTTGTCGGGCATGGGTTTTTGGACCTATCTACATAAATCCGGTCGGAAATAACGTTTCGGACGAAACGGCAATCCCGAGCGAATTATAGTACAAATCCGGGGGATTCCCCAGGCGGAATACCGGTTCCGAGTCGAGAAGGCCCGGCTACCCGCCGACGGGGGTTTTATCAACCTGCCGCCCGGGGAAATGAACCTGCTAAATCTGCCCCGGTTCGGTTTTTGGCAGCTTACCAGTCCTATCGCCGGAGCAGCTTTTTCTACCGACGGCCACTCTCCCCCCGCTACCGCCCCGGTCGGGGACGAAGAGCGGGTCCACCGACCCGCCGGCAAGTCAACCCTCCGATAAACCGTCCCGCGACCCGCTTATGGGGAGCCTCGAAGGACACGTCACCCCGGCGGCAAACCGACCCCCCGACCCGCAACGGGAAACGCTTCCGGAATTCCCCGCACGGCCGGCCCCACCGACACGACAGAGTAAACGCTCTCGCAATTCCACGCACGGTGCCCCATCGGCACCCCCGACCCGCCCCGGATGCGTCTTCGACGTTCCCTTCGCGCTGGTCTGGACCGACGCTCCGACCCGCGCTCGAAACCTGCCTCAGGGGGAGACCCACCAGCGACCCCCGACCCGCCCCGTCAGATGAGGCCCAGCGCCTTCCCCGCCTTGCCGACGGCGTCGATGGCCCGATCGATCTGCTCGTCGGAGTGGGCCGCGGTGAGGCTTATGCGTATCAGGGCGCCGCCGGGCGGCACCGCCGGGCTGATGACCGGGTTGACGAAGACGCCGTCGTCCTGGAGGAGCCGGGTCATCTTGAAGGCGGTCAGGTCCTCGCCGACCACCACGGGGATGACCGGGGTCTCGGAGCCGTAGGTGTCGTATCCGAAGGCGTCGAGGGCGCCCTTCATCCGTCGGGTGTTGTGCCAGAGCTTGTCGATGAGCTCGGGCTGCTCGAGCATGATGCGCAGGGCCTCCAGGGCCGCCGCCGCCGCCGAGGCCGGGATGCTCGCCGAGAAGATGAGCGCCCGGCTGACGTGCTGGATGTAGTCGAGCACCTCCTCGTCCCCGGCCACGAATCCGCCGATGGAGCCCAGCGTCTTGGAGAAGGTGCCCATGATGAGGTCCACCCGGTCGGTGAGCCCGAAATGGACGGTGCAGCCCTCGCCGCGGGGACCCATGACGCCGATGGAGTGCGCCTCGTCCACCATCACCGCCGCGTTGTACCGCTCCGCCAGCTCCACTATCTGTGGCAGCGGGGCGATGTGCCCCTCCATGCTGAAGATGCCGTCCACCACCACCATTTTGCCCTTAATCGGCGGAATCCAGAACAGCCGCTCCTCCAGGTGCTTCATGTCCATGTGGCGGAATTTGAGGATCTTGCCGAAGGCCAGGCGGGAGCCCTCCACGATGGAGGCGTGGTCCAGGCTGTCGATGACCACGAATTCGCCCCGGCCGACCAGGGATGAGATGACGCCGAGGTTGGTCAGAAAGCCGGTGGAGAAGACGAGGGCCCGCGGCTTTTTCACCAGTTTGGCCAGCTCGTCTTCCAGCTCGAGGTGGATGTCCAGGGTGCCGTTGAGGAACCGGGAGCCGGCGCAGGAGGTGCCGTAGGAGTCCATGGCCCGCTTGGCCGCCTCGATTACCCGCGGGTGGTGGTTGAGCCCCAGGTAGGAGTTGGAGCCCAGCATCAGCACCTTTTTGCCGTCCAGCACCGCCTCGGAGCCGACGGAGGAGAGCGGGCGGAAGTAGGGGTACAAGCCCGACGCGCGGGCATCGTTGGCCCGGGTGAACTGGCCGCACTTTTTGAGGATGGGCTTCTCGGGCATCGTCACTCCGTGGGTGCGTAATCGTATCCCCCTTATCTTAGCACAAACGGGAGGGGCCGGTCGACGGAGGAACCGCCGCTGCGGGGCCGTGGGCGGTCGCCCCTACGGATCGGATTCGCGATTGTACGTAGGGGCGGGTGTCCACACCCGCCCGTGCGATGACGTAGGGCGGGGATTTGCCTTCGGCCGCAGATTCCTATCCCCGCCGCTTTCACCCCTCACCCGCGTTCTGCGATGACGTAGGGCGGGGATTCCTATCCCCGCCGCTTTCACCCCTCACCCGCG
>CAZNZF010000141.1:3495-5323 GCA_964577465.1 uncultured bacterium
TGCGATGACGTAGGGCGGGGATTCCTATCCCCGCCGCTTTCACCCCTCACCCGCGTTCTGCGATGACGTAGGGGCCGACCTTCAGGTCGGCCCGCGGGCGACCGTGGAGGACTCGTCCTACCGGTCGCCCCTACGGATCGGATTCGCGATTATACGTAGGGGCGGGTGTCCACACCCGCCCACAGACGACCGATTCCCCGCCCGGCCCCCGAAAAAAATGTAAAAATGTACCGCTTTGTTGACGGGGACCATATTTGAGTATATTATTTGCTCTGCTAAGCACCATCACATTGCCCAAAAATCGGAAGGAGAGGACATGAAAAAGTGCATCCTCTTGTTGTTGTTCGCCGTGGCTGCGGTTTTCGCCGCGGGCGCCCTGCGTGCACCCGCCGAGGAACCGCCGGAAGCCTTCTGTATCACGCCCGGCTTCGAGGACAACATAGTGGGCTCCGGCGCCGGTTACTACTTCTTCGATACCAAAGAGCCCTCGGACCCCATATTCCGCTACTGGTGGTTCCACCAGTGGGGCTCCCAGGGCTGGGCCGACAACGACACATACTGGACCACCTCCATCCCCTTCGACGTCCGCTTCTGCGGCGTGGACTACCCCGCCGGCTCGACCCTCTACGTGGGCTCCAACGGCCTCGTGGGCTTCACCGAGTCGGGGATGGCCGAGCCGATCAACCAGGTGCTGCCCGACCCCACCCCGCCCAACGCAATCATCGCCGGCTGGTGGGACGACCTGGACGGCAGCTCGGGCGGCAACATCTGGCTGGACGTTGCCTCCCACGACGGGGTTCAGGCGCTGGCCATCACCTACCAGCCCCAGTACTTCGTGGACTCCGCCCCGACGGACCCCATCAAGTTCCAGATTCAGATTTACGCGCAGGAGTACCCGGGCACGAACAACCGGATCGAGCTGCAGTACTTCGACACCGTCGGCGATTCCTGGCGCGACGGCGGCACCAGCGCCACCATCGGCCTGGAGAACGCCACCGGCACCGAGGCCGCCCTGTTCTCCTTCGACCAGCCGGTCCTGTCCGACGTCTTCGGCATCCGCTTCATGGACCAGCTCCTCTACGACAGTCGGATAGGCGCCTTCGACATCCTGGCGCCCCCCGACGGCACGGAAATCACCATCGGCGACCGGGTGACCTTCAGCTGGGGTAAGGCGCCCTACGAGGGCGACGGCGAGCTGACCTACTATGTTCTCATCGCCGACAATCCCGAGCTCACCAATCCCTACGAGGTCAGCGCGGGCTCCAGCACCCACAAGGACATCGTCTTCGGCACCATCGGCATGGACCCGGGGCTCTGGTACTGGAGCGCGCGCGCCGAGGAGTCCCTCATCGGCAACACCCGCCTGGCCGACAGCGTCTGGACCTTCAACCTCATCGAGCAGTTGGACTCCACCCCGCCCCAGGTGTCGGGCCAGTCCCCGGCTAACGGCGAGATCGATGTGCAGCCGGACGTCAACGTGACCTTCCACGTCACCGACGACATGTCCGGGGTGGACACCTCCTCCATCGACTTCGTCTGCAAGGACTCGTCCCCGGCCGGGAACGGCGCGTCCCTCTGCGCCGGCGGGTCCAACGCCGTCCTCCCCGGCGTGTTCACCTTCGACGCCGCCGACCCCCTGGACGTGGTGTGCACCTTCGACCCGGACCAGCCGCTGCCGCCGGACACCATCACCTGCAAGGTGAAGCCGGGGCTGAAGGACCTGGCCGGCAACGCCACCACCGCACCCGTCATCTGGTCCTTCAAGGTGCACGGCGCCGATGATGGCGTCACCCAGACGACCTGGGGCGCCCTCAAGGCCCAGTACTAG
>CAZNZF010000142.1:0-5240 GCA_964577465.1 uncultured bacterium
CGATTAGAGTCGAGGATATTTTAGCCCATTTTCCCCGCCGGGGCAAGGCGGGGGGGAATATAGCGGGCGGGGACGGAGCCCCGCCCCTACGGCCGATATGTAGTTGTTGGCGTAGGGCGGCAACTCCGTGTGCCGCCCGCATTAACCTTAAAAAAGGGCGGAGTACAGAACCCCCGCCCTACATCATCGCAAACCGGGGGTGATGATAGAAAAAACGGGCGGGGTACAGAGCCCCCGCCCTACGGAATTTGATTGAATCGCTCAACGCCCTCAATCAGCGCCGCTCGTAGCCCTTACCCTCCACGATGGCCGCGATGAGGACGCCGACCCAGGAGAGGAAGAACCCCAGCAGGAACCCGCCGAAGCCCATGCCCTTGGAGCGCCCGACCATCGCCCCGATGATCATCGGCAGAACCCAGCCCAGGAATAAAATGGGCGCCCAGAAGAACCAGGCCAGTCCCCAGAACATGCGTCCCCTTTCTCAGAAGATGAGCGAGAGGGCCACGGCGTGGGACGCCCCGGCGCCGAGGGGGTCGGTGCGGAAGGCGTAGTCCACGCGCAGCTCGCCGCCCTCGAACAGCCCCGCGATGATGCTCCCGCCGGCGGAGATTTCTCCCGTTTCGAGGTCGCCCGTCTCGTAGCCCGCGCGGACCGCCAGGGCGGGCACGGGCCAGTACTCGGCGCCCAGGCGCCACTCCGGCCGCGTGTCGGCCGTGGTGACGAAGTCCGCCTCGAACCGGAGCCAGCCGTCCAGGTCGTAGCCGATTCCCGCCGCGTACTCCACGGGCAGGGCCTCCTCGGTGGCGGCGGCGGTCTTCCACTTGTAGCTGCCGATGATGTTGCGGGCCGTGAGGCCGACGGCCAGCCCGCCCCAGGGCCGCACCTGCACCCCCAGGTCCACCGCCCCGCCCTCGGCGGTCTTCTCGGCCACGGAGGTGAACATGGCCCGCGCCGTCAAACCCACACCGAGCCATTCCACCGGCCGGACCCCGAAGGCGAAGTTGACGATGTGCTCGTCGTAGGAGAACTCCCCGGTGCGGTTGCCGCCCGTGTCGCGGCCGTCGAAGCCGCCGACGCGCAGGTAGTACCAGGCCGCCTCCACCGTGGCCCGGGTGTCGGCGATGGGCAGGGGGTAGACGAAGCCCGCGCTGGACTGGGTCCGGTCCAGGGACAGGTTCCGGTGGAACAGGAGCCCCTGGATGTCGAGGGCGAAGGCCAGCCCGGCGGGGTTGTAGCCCACCGCCTCGGCGTCGCAGACCAGGGCGACCCCCACGCGGCCCATGCCCAGGGTCCTCACGCCCCAGCCCAGCCGGAGCACCGCCCCCGGTCGGCCCCCCCCGTCGTAATCCGCCGCGAGGGAGGCGAGGCTCATCACCAAAACCAGGGCGACGATTCTTCTCATGTCGGCCACCTCATTCCACCACGGCGATTTTGCCTACGAAGGCCCGCTCACCGTTGGCTTTAATAACATAGTAATAGACGCCGTTGGCCACCTGGCGCCCCGAGGCGTCGGTGCCGTCCCAGACGTCCTTCTGGTACTCGAAGCCGCCCCGGTACACCTCGTTTTTCACGATGTTCCGCACGTGGCGCCCCTCGAGGTCGTAGATGTCGATGTCCACCACCGCGTCGTGGGTCAGGGGGTTGCCGGAGACGCTGAAGCGGATGGTGCAGGCGCCGTGGCCCAGCGGCGAGAAGGGGTTGGGGAAGGCGTAGGCGACGGGCTCGTCCACGAAGCCGGAGCGCGGCTGGAAGTCGATGATGTCGAAGGAGGCGCCGCCGTCGCGCGAGACCTGCAACCCCAACGGCGTCCCGGCCCAGATGGTCTGGTTGTCCACCGTGGAGACGGAGTAGATGTTGTTGGTGTAGAGCCCGCGGCCGGTGATGGTCTCCCAGGTGCCGTTGGGGAGGCGGTGGGAGAGTCCGCCCGCCTGGCCCGGGCCGTTGTAGGCGGTGGCGACCCAGAGGTGGTCCTCCGCGCCGGGCTCGATCCAGAAGATGGCGTTGGAATTCAGGCCCGGCGTGGTCTCCGCGGCGAACTTGGTCCAGTTCCAGCCGAACTCCCCCCGGCGCACCAGCCACAGGCCGTACCATTCGCCCTGCCCGCCGGTGACGGTCCCGACCCAGACCCAGAGCCCGTCCTCCTTCTCCTGGACCTCGACGAAGCCCACCACCTGGCTCGACCCCTGGTAGGGCACGGCCAGGGGCTCCCAGGTCTCGCCGTCGTCCTCGGATACGGCCAGGCCCGCGCCGGTGCCCGCGAAGAGGTAATCCTCGGTGCGCGCCACGGCGAAGACGTTGTCGCCGTAAAGCGTCTCGCTCGGGACGCTCGTGCGCCAGGAGTCGCCGTCGTCGTGGGAAATCGCCACCCCGCCCGACCAGCACCCGGCCCAGATGTTCCCCTCGCCGTCGGACTCGGTGTCCCACACGGCGTCGTTGCCCAGGCCGTCGGCGGTGGTCCAGGTGTCCCATGTCCGGCCGCCGTCGCGGGTCCGGGCCAGCCCCGCCCCCACCAGCGGGTCCAGCCCGCTCTCCCGGGGGAAGAAGCAGCCCAGGTACACGTCGCCGGAGGCCGCGATGCGCACCGTGCCCACGTCGGAGGCCGACCCGGGCAGGCCGTCGTCGTAGCCGTAGGCGCTCCACGTTTCGCCTCCGTCGGTGGACTCGCCGAAGTTCTTCAGCGTGCCGATCCAAACCACGGACGCCGTGTCGTCGATGGCCACGACGGTGTTGTCCAGGCTGTCCTCGGGGGGCGGAATCGTCGGGTGGGCGCAGCGCTGGAGCGGCTCGCGTCCGCCGGCGAGCGTCGCCAGGGCCGCCAGGATGACGAGGCTTCTGTGCATGGGGGTCCTTTCGGGGGTTCCGCGCGATTATAGGCCACGCCGGTCGGCGGCGCAAGGTCCGGGCCCCCAGGCTCGGAATGAACCGCTTCAGGTCGACGCGGCGCGCCGCCGGGCGCCGGAATTACCGCACAATGTGTGGTATAATTTGCGCGCGATAACAACCCATCCGAGGTTTTACATGGCCGACAAGCCGAAGCGCCTCGCGCTCCCCTTCCGCTGGGGCCTGCGCCTGGCGGTCGTCGTGGGGCTGGTGGTCCTGTTCTGGCTGGCCGCCGGGCTCCAGCGCGTCCCCTACTACCGCGCATTCGACCACCGGGTCGTCGTCCTCGGCTTCGACGGCGTGGATTCGGACCTGCTGGAGAAGTGGATGGCCACCGAGGACCCCGAGAACCCCGGCCAGTCCCTTCTGCCCAACCTGACGGCCCTGGCCGCGCGGGGGACCTACAGCCCCCTGATGCCCACCATCCCCGCCCAGAGCCCGGTGAGCTGGTCCAGCTTCGCCACCGGCGTCAACCCCGGCAAGCACGGCATCTTCGACTTCCTCCTGCGCGACCCCAAGACCTACACCCCCGTCTTCTCCATGCTCGATTCCAGCGAGGCCGAGTTCCTGTGGGACCTCATCCCGACGACGATGCCCAAGGTGTGGTGCACCCGGCAGGGGACGCCCTTCTGGGACGTGGCCAGCGCCGCCGACGTGCACCAGGTCCTCATGCAGATTCCGGTGACCTTCCCCTGCCCCTGCGCCACGGGTGAGGTACTCTCCGGGCTGGGCGTGCCCGACGTGCGGGCCACCATGGGGACCTTCTTCTACTGGGCCGAGGACCTGCCGCCGGGCGTCGAGGAGAACACCGAGTTCGGCGGGAAGCTCTACCACCTCACCCTGGGGCGCGACGGCTCCTTCGAGCTGCCCGTCGAGGGCCCGCGCAACCCCGTCATCCGCGACAACAAGCGCGAGCTGCGCGAGGAGGCCCTGGTCCGCCAACTGGACCCCGACGAGCTGGCCTACCTGGACACCCCCGAGGAGATAATCGTCACCGTCCGGGGGCGCCTCTTGGACGACGGCTCGGTGAGCCTGAACATCGACGACCAGAATATCGTCCTCAAAGAGGGCGAGTGGAGCGACTTCGTCGATTTCGATTTCAAGGTGAACGCGCTCATCACGGTGGACGGCATCAGCCAGTTCAAGCTGTTGTCCACGGACCCGCTGCGCGTCTACCTGCACCCCGTCAACTTCGACCCGCGCAACCCGGCCTTCCCCATCTCCTGCCCCGAGTGTCTCTGCGCGGAGGTGGCCGAGGACGTCGGGCTGTACTACACCCAGGGGTGGGCCATCGACACCTGGGCCATCTCCGAGGGCCGCATCGGCGAGGACACCTTCATGGAGAACCTGTGGAAGATCGCCGACGACCGCTTCAACATCACCAAATACCTCTACGACAAGAACCACCCGGAGCTGACCGTGGCGGTCTTCCAGTGCACGGACCGGGTGCAGCACATGATGTGGCGCCTGTTGGACACCGACCATCCCATGTACTCGGCCGACCTGCAGAAGCTATACGGCCAGGCCGTCTTCGAGGTCTACAAGTGGATGGACGGCGTGGTGGGGTGGTTCACCGAGCACATGGACCCCGACGACGTTCTGATCGTGATGAGCGACCACGGCTTCGGCTCCTACCGCCGCGACGTGAACCTGAACAACTGGCTCATCGAGAACGGGTACCTGGTCCTCGAGGAGGGCTACCAGACCGAGGAGCACAACCTGGAGGACCTCTTCAGCCAGCAGGGGCTCTTCTTCGCCGGGGTGGACTGGGACAAGTCGGTGGCCTACGCCCTGGGGCTGGGGGAGATTTACATCAACCTCGAGGGGCGCGAGGCCAAGGGCATCGTGGCTCCGGGCGAGGAGTACGACCGGCTGGTGGACGAAATCGCCCGCAAGCTGCTGCTGCTGGTGGACACCAACCCGCCCCACGGCCCGCGGCCCAAGGAGGAGGGCGACCGCGTCTATAGCCCCGACGACCCCGACCGCCCCGATTCCCTCCCGGTGGTGCGCAACGTGTACCGCGGCGACGTCGTATTTCACGGCGACGCCATGGAGTTCTTCCCGGACATCCTGGTCGGGTTCTACGAGGGGTACCGGGTGAGCTGGCAGTGCTCGCTGGGGGGCATCGAGCCGGCGATGCTGCGGGACCAGCGGAAGAAGTGGTCCGCCGACCACTGCTCGCTGGACCCGGGGATAGTGACGGGGGTGTTTCTCACCAACCAGCCGTGGAAGCTGGCGAAGTTTCCGGAAATCATCGACCTGGCGCCGACGATTCTGGAGCTTCTGGGCCTCGCGCCTTTGCCGGAGATGGACGGCGTGTCGCTGATTCCGAGGGATGCGGGTTAATTTGCGATGCCGTA
>CAZNZF010000143.1:0-5069 GCA_964577465.1 uncultured bacterium
TCCTGCCTTTACCCTCACCCCGACACTCTCCCTGGAAGGGAGAGGGGGCCTAATTTTATTACCCCGACTGCCGGAAGAGGGAGTTGATGTACCCCACCAGCTCGTCGTGGAGCGCCTTGGACTCGGCGCGGGAGATGTAGTCCCGGGCGAAAGTCTCGGCGTTCCGGCAGACCTCCAGGAGCTCGCGGCTGTTGGCCAGCTCTATCTCGCCGCCCAGGCGCCGCATCTCCCGCTCGGTGAAATTCCGGGCCGAGGGACCGATGTAACCCGCGAGCAGCCGCTCGAGGTGGTCGGTCACGGGGTTGCGGTCCACGGTGATGACGCCCGAGCCCAGGAACTTCCCGAGCACCAGGAGCACCTCGCGCATGGGCAGGCCGACGAGGTCGGCCAGGGTGTGGATGTTGCGGCGGCCGTCGATGAGAAGGAAGACCTTCCGCTCGGGGGATTCGCGGTCGTAGAGGGTGGGCTCGATTTTGCCCACCAGGCGGGGGATGGAGAGGCCGTTGCCCACCTTGCGGCGCAGCTCCTCCCACTCCCCGGCGCGGCGGACGGCCTCGAAGAGCATCTGCTGCCAGTTCCTCCCCAGCCTCTGCGCGGCGTCGATTTTCTCGTCGGGCTTGAACTCGAAGCCGCCGGAGTCCCAGCAGAAGGGGTCGTAGAAGGCCTGCTCGCCCTCGAGGTCGCCGGAGACGGCGTTGACGATGGTGCCCGCGTTGAAGTCGATGTACGCCTTGCGCTGGTCGGATTCCAGGGCGAGGCGGCCCGTCTTCCGGTTCATCACCAGAAGCTGGACGACGTCGGCCAGGGTGATTTCCTTGAGCGTGCCCTTCAACGGCGCTCCGTTTCGCTAATCGCGGGATAAGCCGGTGACGGTAACCAGTTTAACATAACCGGGGGAGTCGCCCGCGGGCGGGGACGGAGGACTCGTCCTACGCCCCGCCCCTACGGGAATATGCGTTTATCGCAAATAATCAGCCTCACGCGGGCGACCGCAGAGGGTCGCCCCTACGAAGACACTAATTGTGCAACCGTCACTGCACAAGGTCCCCGCCACACCCCTTACGAGAACGTCACCTCGGAGTCGTCGCCCAGGTTCAGGCGGTCGAAGCGCCCGCGCACCAGGGCGTTGTCCCCGACCAGCGACCCCTTGAGGAGCACGCGGGAGAGCCGGGCGCCGCTCCCGATGATGGAGTCCGTGATGACGCAGCTCTCGATCCTGGCCCCGTCGGCGATGGAGGCGTAGGGCCCGATGACCGAGCCCGAGAGCACCACCCCCTCGCCGATGTGGGAGGGCGCGATGACCACCGAGTCGGGATAGGCGGGTACCGGCTCCGCGTGGCGCTCCAGGAGCACGCGGTTGGTGGCCAGGAGGGTTTCGGGCTTTCCGCAGTCGAACCAGCCGACGATTTCCCACGGGCGGAAGACGGTCCCCTCGGCGAGCATGCGCTCGAGGGCGTCGGTTAGCTGGAACTCGCCCTTGGTGCGCAGGCCGGCGTCGATGTTGCCGCCCAGGGCGCGGTAGAGCGCCCCGGAGTCGCGGATGAGATACAGGCCGACGATGGCGAGGTTGGAGGGCGGGTCGGCGGGCTTCTCCACCATCCGCACGATGCGGCCCCCGGAAAGCTCGACGATGCCGAAGCGCCGGGGGTCGTCGGTGGGGGCGACGGCGATGACGTTGTCGGGCTGGTCGAGGATGCCGGTTATGTCGGCCTCGACGATGGTGTCGCCGAGGATGACGAGGCTCGGGAGGTCGCGCTTTTGGCCGAGGGCGGTCCAGACGGCGTGGCCCAGTCCGAGCTGCTCGGTCTGGCGGGCGAAGATGAGGTTGAGGGAGCCGTACTCGGCGCGGACGTAGTCCTCCACCTTCTCGGCGAAGAAGCCGGTGACGAGGGTTACGTCGCGGATGCCGGCGCGGACGACGTCATCGAGGATGTAGCCCAGGATGGGCTTTCCGGCCACCCGGATGAGCGCCTTGGGGATGGTGTGGGTGTGGGGCTTGAGGCGCGTGCCGATGCCGGCGGCGGGGATGATGGCCTGGTATTCGGTCAAGGGCGGTCCTTTGCCGTGCGCGGGGTTGGATTGGTCCATCGAGCAGAGAGGGATATTACCAGCCCCCGCGCAGGCGGGATAAATTCGACCATAGTGAGGTCGCCAGTTACTGTGGCATACCAGCCCCCGCGCAGGCGGGATAAATTCGGACGAATACGCGCTCCGCCCGCCCCCTACACTCACCCCGGTCCGGCGTAGCTAGGTGAAACCGGGCGCCCTCGGACCACCCCGGCCCCCGACCCGGCCGACCTACCCGCCCCCTTCGGCCTCCTCGACGAGCATCACCGGGATGCCGTCGCGGATGGGGTAGCGGCGGCCGCAGGAGTCGCACACTATGCGCTCCCCGGCCTCGTCCAGGTGCACCGGCGTCTTGCAGACCGGGCAGGCCAGAATCTCTAGTAGTTCGTCAAATTCCACGGCTTAAAGGGGTTAGGCTGATTGCCGTGTAAGTGTATGCGGGGAGGGGGGTCGTGTCAAGGGGCGTCTTCCGGGGTCAGGGCCGTCGAGGCGTCCCTCCGGAGCTTGTCGAAGGCGGCCGCCTCTATCTGCCGGATGCGCTCCCGGGAGAGGTTGAAGACCTCCCCTATCTGGCGCAGGGTCATCGCGTTGTGGCCGATACCGTAGTGCATCTCCACGATGCGCCGCTGGCGTTTGGGCAGCCTCTCCAGGAGCTCCTCCAGCTCCCGCTGCCGGTCCTCGGCGATGAGCGACCGCTCGGGATTTTCGACCTGGGCGTCGGTCAACAGGTCCACCACCTCGGTCTCGGAGTCGGGGACGACGGGCCGGTTGAGGGAGAGGCGGTTGGTGGCCAGGGTCGAGATGCGCTGGAGCTTTTCCGGCGCTATGCCGGTCTCGTCGGAGAGCTCCTCGAGGGACGGCTGGCGGCCGTGGCGGTTCTGGAACACCTCCCGCATCCGCATCATCCGGTACAGGTCGCAGTAGATGTAGAAGGGGAAGCGGATGGTGCGCGAGTCGTTGGCCAGGACGCGGTTGATGGACTGGCGTATCCACCACACGCCGTAGGAGATGAGGCGGATGCCGCGTTCGGGCTCGAAGTGGCGCACGGCGATGATGAGCCCCTCGTTGCCCGCGGAGATGAGGTCGGTCAGGGGGAGGCCCTGGTTGTTGTACCGGAAGGCGATTTTGACCACGAAGCGCAGGTTGGACTCGATGAGGCGTTTGGTGGCCACCTCGTCGCCGGCCCGGGCGCGGTTGGCCAGCTCCAGCTCCTCCTGCCGCGAGAGCACGGGGATGCGGTTGATTTCCTCGAGGTAGGCGTCGAGGGTGGGGTCTGTGGATTTGAAGACGGTCAGGGGGTTCCCCTAGTCGTTTTTGTACGTCCTGGCGCGGAATCGGGCGCCCAGCCCGACCGCCAGCCTCTCCACGGGTGCGAGGTCCAGCCCCGGCAGGGCGACGGCGCTGGCGGTGACCTCGAATCCGAGGGTTTTCGCGGTTTTCGTGAAATCCAGCACCGCGTCGAAGGCCCCGCCGAACACCGGTCGGCAGATTCCGGCGTACGTCCCGGCGTCGGCGGCGTTCAGGCTCACGGAGAATTCGTCCACCAGCCCGCGGAGCGTTTCGAGGAGCCCGGCGGCGGTCTGGCCGCGGGCGAGGTGGGCGGTGCCGTTGGTGTTCACCCGGACCCGCGCGCCGCGCCCTTTCAGCCACCGGGCCGTCTCGGCCACGACCTCCGCGCGCAGGAGCGGCTCGCCGAAGCCGCAGAAGACGACCTCGTCGTAGGGTGCCGGGTCGCCGACGGCCGCGATGAGGTCCCCGGCGCCGGGCTCGCGGTCCAGCCAGAGTCTTTCGTCCCCGAGCCCCAGCCTGCGCCGCCGGACGCAGAAGGTGCAGTCGTTGGTGCAGCGGCTGGTGGGGTTGAGGTAGAGGTTGCGGCCCAGGGCGTAGGCCGGGGCGCCGCCGAAGCCCGTCGGTTCCGGTATTCGAAACAGCCGCCGGGCGTTGGCCGTGGTGATTCGGGCCAACTCCCCGATTTCCATTCCCCACAATTCGGCGACCTTCTCCGCCACCAGGCGCACGTAGGCCGGCTCGTTGCGCTTCCCGCGGTGGGGGTGCGGGGCGAGGTACGGCGCGTCGGTCTCCAGCACCACCGATTCCGGCGGCAGCGACCCGACCGTCTCGCGGAGCGCCCGGGCGTTGGCGAAGGTCACCACGCCGCCGACGCCTATCATGTACCCCAGGGCGACGGCCCGCCGGGCGTCCTCGGCCGTACCCGAGAAGCAGTGCAGCACGCCGTAGGGCGGCTCGTCCAATCCGGGGTAACCCTGCGCCTCCTCCAGGCAGCCCGCGAGGTCGGCGTGGGCCTCCCGGCAGTGGATGACCGCGGGGAGCCCGCGGGCGCGCGCGCGTTTCAACTGGTCCACGAACACCCGCCGCTGGACGTCGCGGGGGGCGCGGTCGTGGTAATAATCCAGGCCGATCTCGCCCCAGGCGACGACCCCCGGCTCCGCGGCCGGCTCCTCCAGCTCGTCGCCGACGGTGTCGTCGTAAGTCCCGGCATCGTGCGGCGATACGCCCACGGCGGCCGACAGGTCGAAGGGGTACTCCCGGGCCAGCTTCACCGCCCGGCGGGAGGTCGCCGCGTCCACGCCGGTGGTCACCACGCGGACGACCCCCGCGGCGCGGGCCCGCGCCAACACCGCCTCCGCCTCGCCCTCGAAGCGCGGGTCGTCGAGGTGGGCGTGGGTGTCAAAGAGCGCCGGTGTCGGCTCGAAGGCGGTTTCGTCCACGGGTGCCGTCGCCTGTTTTTGCCCTCTTGAGACTTGACGTTTTTCCAGGATGGTGCTAAATTTGTAATAGGACTTAGTTTGGTCTCGGTGGAGGCCGGCCGGGTGGGCCCAATCCCGTTCGGGGCAGGTCACGGCGCGTCGGGGTAATCCCGTTCATGCCGAACGACGCGGTGCGTCGGGATAATCCCGTTCATGCCGAACGACGCGGTGCGTCGGGTTAATCCCGTTCATGCCGAACGACGCGGTGCGTCGGGATAATCCCGTTCATGCCGA
>CAZNZF010000144.1:0-5160 GCA_964577465.1 uncultured bacterium
CGCCCCGGCTGTCAACGGCCTCCGGCGGGGGACAGGTGAGCGTCAGCCGACTCCGATACCACGGCTCGAGGATTTCCCGCTCGCCGATTCCGCCCACCTCGCTCAACCGCTCCACCAGGACCAGCTCCCCCAGGACCGCCGCCAGGCCCTCCACCGTCCCCTCCCGCTCGCCCAGCGGCCGGATGTGGGGCCCGGCCAGGAGCGCCCACGCCTCGGAGGTCGGTCCCCAGGGCTTTCCCGAAATTCCCGGCCGGGGGCCGTAGCCGCCGCTGGAAATAATTATCACGGTCAGGTCGGGGTGCCGGGCCAGCAGCTCGCCGAGGAAGCGGTCCAGGGCCGTCGCCAGGCCCTCGGCCAGGGCGCCCGTCTCGGCGGCCCGGACCAGGTCCGTCTCCTCCAGTTGCAGCTCCGTCGGAAACCGCTCCCCGTATCCCACGCTGCGGTAGCGCTGGACCAGGGGCCACAGGGCGTCGTAGAATTTCTCGAAAAGGTCCGAGCCCCAGAGGACCGCGGCGGCGCCGGCGTCTTCCAATGCCCCGGCCGCCCGGGAGCCCTCGATGGCCCCCCGCACCGCCTCTTCCAGGCCCGCCTCGCCGACCAGGAGCCGGGGGTCCGGCGGGTCGTACTCCGGCCCGGCGTAAGCCTCCATGAGCGCGGCGAGGAACGGCGTACCCGTGCCGTCGGGATCGAGCGATTCGGCGTAGCCGTCGCCGGTCGGCAGCGGTGGGTGGACGAGGCCGGTGAGCCAGCCGCGTCTGGCGCGGCGCTCAATCCAATTCCCGGTATGCCCACCGGTGAGGATTTTTTCCCAGAACCGCCCCGGCTCGTCGGGGTGCGGGTTCTCGAAAAACACCGTGGTCCCCGACCCGGCGAGCCTCTCGACCGTGGGCAGCCGCCCGTCGGCCGCGAGGCGCTCCACGGTCGGGCGGTCCAGGTTATCCAGGGTAATGATGACGAGGCGCGGCGGTCGCACCGGAAGCCTCTGTGCCGCCTCCCCCAGCGGGAGGACGGTGACGAGGCGCAGGCCCTCCACGGACGCAGCCGAGTCGGTCAACGCCGCTGCGACCTCATCCGATATACAGCGTGTCAGCTCCGCCCGGCGCGGACCGTAGGCCTCCTCGAATCCCAGCTTTCCCCCGAGACGGGCGACGGCGGAGGTCACCCACAGCCGGGGCCGCAGCCGGTCCCAGCCCGGCGGTCCCGGGTCCGGCCCCCCCAGCCGTTCCGGGTCCAGGACGCGCGTGGCTTCCCACGGGACGCGCACCGGCACCCCGTCGGCGGTGAGGAAGAGGCTCTCCCCATTTATCGGCTCCACCAGCCGGTAGCGCTCGATTTCGCGGCCGGGCAGCTCCACCGTCCAGCCCCCGAGGAGCACCTCCCGGTCGTCCCCGGTGACGACCACCGCCGCCTCGCCGGGCCCCACCGGTTGCGAGGCGGCCAGCAGGGCCACCAGACCCGTCACGGCCCCGATGAGCGCTATCCCGACGACCCTCGCCCGCTCGAGCACGATTCCTCCCTCGGCACTCCCCATTTTACCCCAGCCGCGCCCGCCGCGCACCGGTCCGCCTTGTTGGAGGAGGCAAGGGGTTTAAACCCCTTGTTCCTCATTTCGCGGTCAGTGGGGGTTGAAATCCTCATGTTTATCGAGTATATTGTTAATGCGTGATTAGTGGGGGGGTTCGATATGGAGAAGACGAGCATATACCTTTCCGGATTGAGCAGCGACGGCTGCGCCCAGACGGTAACCCGGGCCATTCTGGCGGTCAAGGGCGTGGACTCGGCCGAGGTGAGCGCGGACTACCTGTGGGCGGTGGTCTTCTACGACCCCGAGCGGACCAACCCCGAGGAGATTGCCGAGGCCGTCGAAGCCGCGGGATACGGGGCGGAGCTCTAGGAGGTCCCGGTGTGCGCGCACCGTAGGGGCCCCGTTTTGCGAAAAATTAGCCGAGATATTAGACCGGGATTATAGTTTATGGAGGTGCCCGTGGACACCCCGGACGATAATTCGAAGACCGTCCGGTTGGAATTGACCGGGATGCACTGCGCCAACTGCGCCGGCAACATCTCCCGGGAGCTGGGACGGACCGCCGGGGTCCTGGCCGCGGAGGTCAACTTCGGCACCGAGACGGCCGCGGTACGCTACGACCCGGCCCGCGTGACGCCCGGTGGGCTGGTGGAGGCGGTGCACCGCGCGGGTTACGGCGCCCGCCTCCCGCGGGATGCCTCGGCGCCGGAGGACGACGCCGACCGGGCGGACCGCTCCCGGGAACGCTGGCAGCTCGCCCGGGTCGTCTCCGGCGTGGTCCTCTCCCTGCCGCTCCTGGTGGGGATGTTCTGGATGCCGCTGCACCTGCCGGCCCTGCAGCTCGCGCTCTCGACGCTGGTGCTCGGATTCACGGGCTGGCCCTTCTTCCGGGGCCTGGCGCGGGAATTAAAAAACGGGCGGCCGGGGATGGACACGCTGGTGGCCCTGGGCGCGGGGGCGGCGTACGTTTTCGGCGCCGTCCGCCTGCTGGGCGGATTTCCCGAACCATACTACCTCGACGCGCCGGCCATGATCGTCACCCTCATCGGGGTGGGGAAGTACCTGGAGGCGCGGGCCAAGCGCCGGGCGGGGCGGGCGCTCCGCGAAATCCTCGGCCTGGCGGCCAAGAGCGCCCTGTTGTTGAACCCCGACGGCTCCACCGTCGAGGTGCCCCGGGATACGCTCCGGGAGGGCGACCGGGTGCTGGTCCGCGCCGGGGCGAAGGTCCCCGCCGACGGCCGGGTCCTGCGCGGGAGCTCCAGCGTGGACGAGTCGCTCGTGACCGGCGAGCCGCTGCCGGTGTACAAGACCGTCGGGGACGCGGTGGTCGGCGGCACGGTGAACGGCGGCGGGCTCCTCGAGGTCCGCGTCACCGAGGTCGGCGCCGGGTCGGTCCTGGCCCAGATCGCCGAGCTCGTCGGGCGGGTCCAGGCCTCCAAGGCCCCGTCCCAGCGGCTGGCGGACCGCGTGGCCGGGATTTTCGTCCCCGTGGTCCTGGGGCTCGCGGCGGTCGTCTTCGGCCTGTGGTACTGGCTGGGCGGCTCGGCGGAGGCCGCCCTGGTGAACGCGGTCAGCCTCCTGGTCGTGGCCTGCCCCTGCGCCCTGGGGCTGGCGACCCCCATGGCGGTCATCGTGGGGTCGGGCCTGGCGGCGAGGCGGGGGGTGCTCTTCCGCGACGCCGCCGTCCTGGAGACCGCCGCCTCAGTCGATACCGTGGTCTTCGACAAGACCGGGACGCTGACCGCGGGCCGTCCGCGCGTCACGGCAATACAGGCCTTCGGCGCGGATGAGGGGGAGGCGCTGGCGCTGGCGGCGGGGCTGGAGCGGGGCTCCAACCACCCCTTCGCCGCGGCGGTGGAGGCCGCGGCCGGGGAGCGCGACATCGCCCCCGCGGACGTGGCGGACGTGGAGGAATCGGCCGGGGCCGGCATCCGGGGCTCGGTCGGAGGCGCCGAGGTCCTCTTCGGCCGGCGCTCCATGCTGGAATCGGCCGGGGTCGACCTCTCCGCCGCCGACGGGTTCGAGGCGGAAAAAACGGCCTCCGGCTCCGGCATGGCCTACCTGGCCCGAAGCGACCGCCTCCTCGCCGCGCTGGCGGTTTCCGACGAGGCGCTCCCAAAGGCGGCCGAGACTCTGGCGGAATTAAAAAGGCTGGGCGTCCGCGCCGTCCTGGCCACCGGGGACCGCGAGGCCCCGGCCCGGGCCGTCGCCCTCGCCCTGGGCATCGAGGAGGTCCACGCCGGTCTCGACCCGGCGGGCAAGGCGGAGCTGGTCCGGCGGCTCCAGGCCGGCGGCGCAAAGGTGGCCATGGTGGGCGACGGCATCAACGACGCCGTGGCGCTCACCGCGGCCGACGTGGGAATCGCCCTGGCCTCGGGCACCGACGTGGCGGTGGAATCGGCCGACGTGACCCTGGTCCACGGGGGAATCGGGGCGGTGGCGCGCTCCCTCGTCCTGGCCCGCAAGACCCGCGGCACCATCAAGGGCAACCTCTTCTGGGCCTTCGCCTACAACACGGGGATGTTGCCGGTGGCCGGCCTGGGGCTCCTGTCGCCGGTGCTGGCGGCGGGGGCCATGGCCCTGAGCTCGCTTTCGGTGTCCGCCAACGCCCTGGCGCTCCGTCTGCGGGCCCGGTGAACGCGTCGATGTTACTATTTGCCCCATTTTCCCGGTGGACGGGGGTCTTTTTATATCGCCCCGAACGCCGCCTGAGCCCCCTCGGTGTACGTAAATGCCCATCCCTGGCCGTTCCGTGTATACGTGGCACTTTTCTTGCTTTTCATTGCGGTGGTCGGACTTGACAATCCACGGGGCCGCGGGGTATATTTCCACTTCAACTGATTGAACTTTAACGAGATGCGCAGTTTTTTGAAAAGAGTCCTGGACATCGTCGCCGCCGCCGCCGGTGCGGTCCTGTTCGCGCCCGTGATGGGCGTCATCGCCGTGGCCATCGCCCTGGGCTCGCCGGGTCCGGTGCTGTTCCGGCAGGAGCGCGTCGGCCGCCGCGGGCGCATCTTCAAGATGTACAAGTTCCGCACCATGGAGGCGGACGCGGACGGACGCGGCATAACCTCGGCGGGCGACCCCCGCATCACCCGCGTGGGCGCCTTCCTGCGCTCGTGGAAGCTGGACGAGCTGCCGAACCTGTTCAACGTGCTCCGGGGCGAGATGAGCCTGGTCGGCCCCCGGCCCGAGCTTCCCTGCTACCTTTCGCACATCACCGGGCGCCAGCGGCGCATCCTGGAGCTTCGGCCCGGCATCACCGGCCTGTCCCAACTCCGCTACATCAACGAATCGCTGGTCATCACCCCCGAGCAGGTGGACCACGACTACGAGTGGATTCTGGCGCGGAAAATCAGCCTCGACCTGGCCTACATGGAGCGGGCCGGGGCCGCCTACGACCTGCGGCTCATCCTCGCCACCCTCTGGATGCTCCTGCGCGGCGATTCGGCGAGGGCCCGGCTCCCCCACGTGCCGAAGCTGGCGGGCTCGCCCGAAACGGCGAACTGAGCGCCGTTTCCGCCGTGGGGATGTCCTCATCGGACCGTTGTTTTGTAAACTCAAATGTAGGGCGGGGACTTTAGTCCCCGCCGTTTTTCGCACATTGTCCCGCCGTTTGCGATGCCGTAGGGCGG
>CAZNZF010000145.1:0-1021 GCA_964577465.1 uncultured bacterium
CTTCGCTCGGTTCCCATCCCCGCCGCTTCCGATTGCAACGACGTAGGGGCGGGCCTTAAGGTCGGCCCCTACGAGGTTGTCGTGCGGTTCTAAATGTAGGGCGGGGACTTTAGTCCCCGCCGTTTTTACCCCGCCCTTGTCCCCGGAACGAAAAGCGGCTATATTATAGAGGAGGAATGGTCCTCCCCTTGAATGTGAGGTCGAGATGAAGACTATGTGCAGCATCTTTTTCGTGCTGGCGCTGGCCGGCGCGGCCGCCGCCGGCGATTGGCACATCGAGATGGTGGACCCGGACGGAGGGTTAATCTCGTTCACCTCCTTGGCGTTGGATTCCTCCGACTATCCCCACATATCCTACTACGATGACACAAACCGTACACTCAAGTACGTACGTTGGGACGGCCACGATTGGAACATCGAAACCGTGGACTCGAATAACGCCGCAGGTATGTTCTCCTCCCTGGCGCTGGATGAATCTGATTACCCCCACATTTCATACAACTGCGAAAACGGAAGCGATCTTAGATACGCCCGGTGGGACGGTGCTCAATGGCGGATTGAAACCGTGGATTCGGAAGGAAAGGTAGGCCGGTACAACTCCCTTGCACTTGATTCCTCCGGTAACCCCCATATCTCGTATCTTGACTATACCAACGATGACCTTAAATACGCCCACTGGAACGGCAGCTCATGGCAGATAGAAACCGTGGACTCGGCGGGACACGTAGGCAAGTTCACCTCCATAGCGCTGGACTCCTCAGGAAACCCCCATATCTCGTATCACGAAGATGCTAACGATGATTTGAAGTACGCTTGGTGGAACGGCAGCTCATGGCAGATAGAGACCGTGGACTCGGCGGGATACGTGGGCAAGTACACCTCCCTGGCGCTGGATGATTCCGACTACCCGCACATCTCTTACACCGATTTCGGCAACGAAAATTTAAAATATGCCTCCTGGGACGGTGGTTCTTGGCAGATTGAGACTGTTGACACGGGACGTATATCCTGGGTCACCTCT
>CAZNZF010000145.1:1031-5103 GCA_964577465.1 uncultured bacterium
CTCTGACATTGGATGACTCCGACTACCCCCACATCTCGTATCACGGCGACGCTCACCCTGATCTTAAATATGCCCGTTGGAACGGCAGCTTTTGGTGGATATGTTCCGTGGAAACGTGGGGTGTGGGAAGTGAAAGCTCATTGAAGCTGGATTCTTCCGGTAACCCGCACATCTCATACAACGACTATGTCAACGAGTCGCTTAAATACGCCTCCTGGGACGGCGAACCGGGTGTGGAGGGGGCGGAGCTTTCCGCGGGCGTTCACGACGAGGGCGTGCTGGTCGGCTGGATAATAACCGGCGACATACCAGCGAGTTTTTGCGTTTTGCGGTCGGCGGGGGATTATGAGCCGGTGGCGGTTTCCGGCTCGCTGCCGGGAGCGGCGACGCGCTGGCTGGATACAGGTGCCTACGACGCCTCGGGCAAGGGGCTTAAGCCCCTTGTCTACTGGCTGGAGACGGTCGAGGCGGACGGGACGGTCTCGCGCTTCGGGCCGTCGGAAGCGGTGACGTTCCCCGGAGCCTCGCGGGAGCTTGAACTCGCTGTCTATCCCAGCCCGGCAAGCGGCGCGTTCACGGTCGACTACACGCTGCCCGACGACGGCCGAGTCTTCGTAGCTCTCTACGACCTCTCGGGCCGGCGTATATCCACAGTCTTCGACGGGGAGACGGCCGCCGGTCGGCATGAATTTTCCTGCGACGCCTCGGCGCTCCCGCCGGGAGTGTACCTCGTGCATTTCAACGCCGACGCCGGGACGCTCACCTGCCGGGTGGTAATTACACGGTAAAAATTCGCGGCGGCCCGTGTAAGGGCCGCCCTACACCGCTTCCGGCCAGCGCTACCCCTCCCCGCCAGGGAGGGCCGGACCGCTGAAAATCGCCGCGAGCCAGCGCCCCAAATCCACCGCCATCGCCCCCGACCGCCCCAAAACCTCCCCGTGGGGGAAATCCTCGCGGGCGGCGTAGTTCGTCACCGCCGAGAGCCCCAGGACCTTCAGCCCCAGCCGCCGCGCCACGATGGCCTCGGCCGTGGTGGACATCCCGACCGCGTCGCCCCCCAGCCGGCGGTAGGCCTCGGCCTCGGCGGGCGTCTCGAAGCTCGGCCCGCAAACCCCCACGTACACCCCCTCGGCGACCTCCAGCTCCAGCTCCCGCGCCCGCACCAGCGCCAGGGCGCGCAAATCTGAGTCGTAGGCCCCGACCATCGGCGTGAAGGCCGCCTCACCGCGCAGGGGGTTGTAGCCCGCGAGGTGCAGGTGGTCCCGAATGACGAGGAAGGAGCCGGGCTTGAGCTCGGTCCGCAGGCTCCCCGCCGCGTTGGTCAGCCCGACCGTCCCCACGCCGAGCCCCGCCGCCAGGCGCACCGGCAGCGTCACCGCGTCCAGGTCGTGGCCCTCGTAGAAGTGGAACCGGCCGCAGAACGCGAGCACCGGGACGCCGGAAAGGAGCCCCAACCTCAGGCGGCCGGGGTGCCCCTCGACCCGCGCCTCGGGGAAGCCCGGAATCTGCGCGTAGGGGAGGGAGACGGATTCGGCCAAAACCTCCGCCGCCGCCGAGAGCCCCGAGCCGAACACCAGCGCCGCCCGCGGCGCGAACGGCAGCTTTTTTTTCAAAAACGCCAGGGCCTCTCTAGTGCGGTCCATGCGCCCTCCGGGAAAGGTCCGCCCGTATTTTACCCCTTTTTCGGCCCGTTGACTAACCGCCGCGCCGGGGGTAACATGGGGGCGTTCCACCCGACCGGAAGTCGAGTGCCCGCACTCGACCGGGGAAGGCGGTGCAATTCCGCCGCGGTCGCGCCACTGTGAACGGCGAGGGGCGGTCGGAGGCCACTGGGAAATGTCCCGGGAAGGCGTCCGCCCCGCGGGAGAAATTTTTCCCGAAGCCGTGAGCCAGGATACCCGGTCCCGGTCGCCAACCCCCTTCGCGCAAAAGGAGGCCGCCGTGACCGCCCTCATTCTGCCGAGCTGACGCCGTCCGTCCCGGATGAACTCCGGCGCCGGGCGGCTCTTTGAGTCTATCCCCCCCTTTAAAAAAACGAACGACCACACGGAGGTTTTCCCGTGCGGAAAATCGCACCTGTTCTCTGCGCACTGTTCATTCTCGCCTCGGCGGGCGACGACGTCGGCCTGGTCATCATCCGGGAAATCCAGCCCGTCTCCGGCACGGACTGGCTCATCCTGGAGACGGACGACATCGCGGCGTCCGCGGCGACCAGCCTGGGCGAGCTTCTGGCCGATATTCCGGGGGTGTGGGTCAACGACTCCGGCACGCCGGGCGGTCTGGTGACCGCCTCCATCCGGGGCTCGGCCGCCGACCAGGTCCTGGTCCTGGTGGACGGCATCCCGCTGAACCAGGCCGCCAACGGGGTGGCCGACCTTTCGGCCATCCCCCTCTCCGAGCTTGAGCGAATCGAAATCCGCCGGGGGGTGGCCGGCAGCCACTACGGCGGCGGCGCCGTGGGCGGCGTGGTCAACCTGGTCACCCGGGCCGCGGTGGAGTCCAACGGCGAGCTCTCCGTGGGCCTGGGCTCCGCGGGCGAGCGGCGCTACTCCCTCGCCCTGGGGAGCGGCTTCGGCCGGGAGTTGACCCTCTCGGCGCGCGGCTGGATCGGCCTGCACGACGGCTGGCGAGACAACTCCGCCGTGGAGGAGAAGGGCCTGTCCGCTTCGGCGACCCTCGACCTGCGCGGCCACACCCTGCGGGTCGGCTACACCCTCTCGGCCAAGGACCAGGGCCTGCCCGGGCCGCGCCCCGCCGAGGGAGAAATCCCCGAATTCGGCTCCGACGACGCGACCAGCCTCTACGACTCCCAGTCCGACGACTCCCAGGGCGTCACGCTCAACTACCACGGCCGCGTCGGCGGGGTCACGCTGCACGCGGACCTCGGCTGGCGGGACTCCGGGCTCGACTACCTCAGCCGCTACCGGTCGTACTACGTCACCGAGGACGCGTACGACTACCGGACGACCGACTACTACGGCTCGGCCTGGGGCCGGTTCAGTCCCTTCGAGCCGGTGGAGCTGGAAATCGGCGCGGACTATCGCTCGAGCCGCCTCGAAGCCAAGGCGGACTCCACCGTCTGGAGCGCGGACCCCTTCTACCCCGACGACCCCGGCGTCACGACCACCACGCGGTGGCACCCGGAGGTGGACGACCTGGGCGGCTGGCTGGAGGCGCGGGCGGGACTGGGGCTCATCTCGGCGGACGCGGCCGTCCGGGCGGATTACCACGGGGCCTTCGGGACGCGCCTGACCGGGGACGCGGGCCTGGACGCGGACCTGGAGGAGCTCCGGCTGCGCGTCTCCGCCGGGACCGCCTTCCGCCCGCCCACCCTGAACGACCTGTACTGGCCCACCGGCGGCAACCCCGACCTGCGGCCCGAGGAGGCGTGGGAGGTGCGGGGCGGCTTCGACTGGGAGCCGGACGACGCGCCCGCTATCTACGGTAACATCTTCTACCGCGAGACGACGGACCTGATTTCCTGGCAGCCCGACGAGACCGGCCTGTGGTGGACCCCGCAGAACGTGGACTCCCAGACGGTCATGGGCGCGGACGTGGAGGTCGTCCTCGGACCCGTCAGCGCGTTCTACACCTTCACCGACGCCACGCAGCATTGCGCCGAGGTGGTGTACTCGGACTGGATGACCGGCGAGACGCGCACGGCGACGGTGGAGCGCCGGGCCGCCTTCCTCCCCCGGCACCAGCTTTCGTTGAGTTACGACGCCGGCGTGGTGAAGCTCACGGCGCGGTGGACCGGCGACCGCACGGCGTACTACCCCGATTACTCGGACGCGCCGCGGGTGACGATGACGGAGAAGGTCATCCCGGCGGTGTGGAGCTTCGACGCGCGGGCGGAGTACGAGCTTACGCACGGTTTCCGGTTCTTCGCCGCCCTGGAGAACCTGACGGACGCGGACGCGCCGACGGCCTTCGGCAACACGGCCGACGACCGGGATTACCCGCGGGCGCCGCGGCGGTTCACCCTGGGCGCCGAGATGCTGTTCTAGGGTAATCCGGCCGTGGCCGGGGTTTACGGATTGCGATGGCGTAGGGCGGCCCCGTAGGACGAGTC
>CAZNZF010000146.1:0-4867 GCA_964577465.1 uncultured bacterium
ATGGCGATGCCGGGGTAGTCGGGGAAATCGGCGATTTCACGGGCCCCGGGACGGAGCTCGAGCGGGAAATGGCTATACACATCATTTAAATGGGACACACCCTCAAAAATCGGGTGCCCGGGCTCGCGAATGTTCAAATCCTGGTAATCGTAGACTATAAATTCATCGGGTATAGGTCCGTACGGCGCGTACTCGTCCTCCATCCAGCGACCGCCTATACCAAAACCCACGGGGTCATAAAAGAGTATCTCAAAGATACACACCACACAGCCGCCGCCGTCCACATAGTCGGCCAGGTTATCGCCGAACTCATCGGGTTCTTTTGGAAAATCACCTCCAATGAAGAGCGCATCGTAGTTATTCATCCACTCAACAGACGGCGTGAAATGACTAATGTCCATCCAGTAAGGATACTCGAAGCGCGGATCGTTACCCACGTACTCAATCGCTTCCGACCAGTATTGGTAAAAATCCGCCACCAGGAACGCCGCGTCCAGACCGGCGAGTGCGGCCAGCGGTAGCAAGATTAACAAAATGAAAGTCTTCATGACCTCTCCTTTTACACTAAAGCACCCAGCGCGGGATGGTATGGATATCCTCCTCGTAAAGCTCTCCCAATGTGCCCCAGTCGTCAATGCGCATCTCCAGGAGCATGTCGGCGCAGACGGCATCTTCAAGAGTTCGCGGCCAGAGGCTGCGCTTGAGCCAGTCCCAGTGGTCGGTAGTATAGCCCGGCCAGTATATCGGTAATTCCGTTCTAAGGTATCTCCTTTAACTAATTATAAGTATACATGCTGGAATGTATGCAATCAAATAAAAAACGGGAGCCGGTCGGCGGCGTTCGCGGTCAACACCCTCTGCCCTACCGGAAAACGCCGATGAGCTCCAGGCCCGGCGTCTGGGGGAGCATGTCGAACGCCGCAAGCCCGTCGAGGGCGTATCCCCCCCGGATGAACAGCGCCGCGTCGCGCCAGAAACGCGCCGGGTTGCAGGACACGTAGGCGATGCGGGGCGGCCTGAGAGCGATCAGCGCCTCCGTAACGCCCGCCGGAAGCCCCGTCCGGGGCGGGTCCAGGATGACCAGGTCGGATTTGTCGAACGGAGGATCCGGCCCCTCGGCCAGCGCCCGCTCCACCGTTCCCGCCGTAACTTTATAACCGTCCCCCAGGCACGACAGGTTCTCCTCCGCGTCGGCCGCGCCGCGGGGGTCCGCCTCGACCAGCCACAGCCGCGCACCCCCCGCGAGCGCCGCCGAGCCCAACAGGCCGCCCCCGCCGTAGAGGTCCCACACGGTATCCGGTTCCAACTCCGAGCAAAGAGCGGTCAGCCGAGCGTGCAGCCACCGGGCGCCCGCGTCGTTGGGCTGGCGGAAGACCCCCGGCGTCTTTACCAGCGGTGAATCGAGGGAGCCGGTATCGAATCGCTCCCCGCCCCACGCCGCCGACGAGGAGGATTCACCCTTCACCCGGAGGGCGACGAGCCCCGGAAGCCCGCCGGCCAGGGCGGGCCGGTCGTAACCGGGCGGCGCGCCCCCGTCGAAGCCCAGGGTGAGCGCCCAGCCCCCGGCGGCCGCCTCGACGGTCACCTCGGAAAGGCGCGACCAATCCCCGCTCGTTCCGGTCGAAAAAATCCCGCGGACCGCCCCCACCGCGACGTTGAGCGGTTCCATCAGCAGCGGACAGGCGTCCCAGGCGACGAGTGCGTGGCTGCCCCGGGCGTAGTACCCGAGCTCCGGCCCGCCGTCCGTGAGGGCGACCTGGAGCCGGGCGACGGCGCGGTGACCGAACGGCTCCGCGGGCTCCACCGGCGGCGGCTCGATGGTCAACCGGGCGTTCTTGCGCGCCAGGTCGGCCGTGAGCCTGCCCTTGAGCCGGAGCTGAAGGGGGTGGGCGATGTGCAGCCAGTCGCAGCCGCCGCAGCGGCCGAAATGGGGGCAGGGGGGCTCGACGCGCCCCTCGCCGCCCTCGAGGAGCTCCACGACCCGACCGTGGGAGTAGGCCCGCGTCTCCCGCGTTATTTGAATGAGGGCCGTGTCGCCGGGGACGGTGCCGGGGATGAAAACGACCCGGCCCTCGAGCCGGGCCACGCCGTCGCGGCCGGCCACGTCAACGATGGACAACCGGTGGATAAGCTCACCGGCCATCCGACAAAAACTCCCGCGCCCGCGCCAGCAGCGCCTCCCGCTCGTTGAGCTCCGGGCGTTCCAGCACCTCCTCCACCAGGCGGTCCAAAATTTCGCCCACCCACCGGCCGGGTCCCCGGTCCGAAAGCGCGAGGATATCACCGCCCGATACCGCCAGGTCGGCCACGGTCAGGGCCGCCCCCGCCGCGCCCAGCCCCTCGATGCGCTCCATCAGCTCGGATATGTCCGCGGGGAGTTGGAAGGTTTCCGTCCGCCGGTGGGCCAGCCGGTCGGCGATGACCAGGTCGAAGAAGTCGGCCACGTTCCCCGGCCCCACCCGCCGCACGAAGCGCCGCACCGCCGCGTCGGTCCATTCCGGCGAGTAGAGGAACATGTGGTTTTTTATCAACAGGCACGCCCGCTCGCGCAGCTCCCGCGGCAGGGTCAGCCGCCGCATGGCCCGGTCGGCCGTCTCCGCCGACCGCTCGTCGTGGCCGTAGAACACGAAGTCGCGGCCCTTGGCCTGCTTGGTCTCCGGCTTGGCCACATCGTGCAGGAGCGCCGCCCAGCGCACCACCGGCTTTTCCGCCGGGGCCAGGTCGCAGGCGCGCAGGCTGTGGTCGAAGACGTCGAGCTCGTGGTAACGGTTCTGCGTCACGCCGTAACAGGCGTCCAGCTCGGGCAGGCAGAACTCCAGCAGGCCGGTCCCGCGCAGGAGCTCGAAGGTGACGCTCGGCAGCGGGGCCGTCATCGCCTTGACCAACTCGGCGCCGATGCGCTCCCAGGCCACTCCCCGGGCGACGGCGGCGTTGCGCCGGATAGCCCGCAGCAGCTTCGGCTCGACCTCGAACTCCAGCGTAGCGGCGAAGCGGCAGGCGCGGTAAGCCCGCAGGCCGTCCTCGGCCAGCCGCTCGTCCGGATTGCCCACCGTCCGCAGAATCCCCTTCGACAAATCTGCACGGCCGCCGAAGGGGTCGATGAGCTCACCGTCGGGTAGCTCGCGGGCCAGGGCGTTCACGGTGAAGTCCCGGCGGGCCAGGTCCTCCTCGATGTCCAGCCCGAAGCGCACCTCATCGGGACGGCGGCCGTCGGAATACGCCCCCTCGCCGCGCAGCGTCGTCACCTCGAAGGTTTCCCCGCCGAGCCGCACCATCACCGTGCCGAAGCGCGCCCCCACGTCCAGGCTGCCGGGGAAGAGCACCAGCACGCGGTCCGGGTGGAGGTCCGTGGCCAGGTCGAGCTCGCCGACCGGACGCCCGAGGAGCTCGTCGCGCAGGGCGCCGCCCACGAGCCAAACGCGGCCTCCGGCCCCGCGGATTCGCGCCGTGACCTCATCCAAAGCCGGCGACCTGCCGTTCATCATCGGTCCCTATAGAAAAGAGCGGGAGGCCCGGAGACGCTTCACCGTCGGAGCCGACCCGCCCGGAAGAGAGGCCGTTCAGCGGATGGAGTACCGGTCGCAGTCGGGCGGTCGCTCAGCCCCCTCGAGCGCCAGGAAAAAGCACTTCAGTTTGAAATCCCGGTCGGTGTGGCCCCCGTACCCGCCCAGCTTCCCCCCGGTGCGCAGCACCCGGTGACAAGGGATTATCGGAGGTAGCGGGTTGGCCGCCACCGCCCCGCCCACGGCGCGCGCCGCGCGGGGATGGCTGATTTTCTGCGCGATTTCGCCGTACGTCAGCGTCCCGCCGTAGGGAATCGCCGAAATCTCCCGCCAGACCTTCCGCTGAAATTCCGTACCATCAAGGTTCAGCGGCAGGTCGAAGCTACGCCGGGTCCCGTTCAGGTAGGCGTAAATCTCTTCGATGGCCGCGCTCAACAGCGGGTCGTCGGGCTGCGGCTTCAATCCGGGCGGAGGCGTGTACCAGCCGTTCAACAGGCCGATGCGCGTCAGGGCGTCGCCTTCGGCTTCCACGGCGATGTTCCCCCAGCCGTAGGCGCTCCACGGGGCCACCATCCAGGCGAAGCGCTTCCCTTTCTCCATCACTGCGCCGTCCCGGTCGCGCCGGAGCCCGAGGGCAGCACCGGCGCCGTCTTCTCATCCTCGGGTGGCGCGGGGCTTTCCAGCCCAATTTTCCACGCCCCGTCCTCCAGGACGAAGAAGACGAACCCCTCGCTCCCGGCGGGCGTTTTGGCGGTGCGCCAGGAGACCTCGGCCGTGCCGCGCTCGGCGTCCACGACCTCGCTCACGATTTCCACCTCGTCGGCGAAACCGGGCTCCGCCTGACGGGCGGCGTCCACGATCATCTTCTCCGCGGAGAGCTTCAGCTCCGGCGCCTCCCGGTTCATGTCCGCGGCGAGGGAGTCCAGCTCCGCCAGCGCCTGTCTCGAGTAGTACGAGGTGAGGCGGTCGAACTCCCCGCGGCGCACCGAGCGCACGTAGGCCATGTACACCTCGCCGGGCGAGACGTCCGGCAGGGCGATTGTCGCGGTCTGCGTCCCGTCGGTGGTGGATTCACCCTCCCCCCCGGCGCACCCCAACAGGATGACCAGGGCGAGGTAGGCCCCCGCGGCGAAGAGTTTCGACCGGTTCATCCGCTCTCCTTGAGTCGTTTCAGTCGGAGGCGATTATAGCACAGGGCGGTGTAGCGGTCCCCTATCCCCTCTGGGGAGCGGCGCGCCGACGGGTCGGGGTGAGGGGTGCAGCGGCCCCCCTCTCCCAGTGGGAGCGGCGCGCCGACGGGTCGGGGTGAGGGGTGTAGCGGCCCCCCTCTCCCCGTGGGAGCGGCGCGCCGACGGGTCGGGGTG
>CAZNZF010000147.1:0-4716 GCA_964577465.1 uncultured bacterium
TACGTCATCGCAAAACGCGGCGGCCCGCGGAGGGGCCGCCCTACGTCATCGCAATTTACGGGTGAGGGGTGCGATGTCCCCTCTCCCTTTCAGGGAGAGGGATAGGGTGAGGGTCGGGGCATGTACGTTTATAAAGCGGCGGGGAGTAAAGTCCCCGCCCTACATTTAGGGTTCGTTCGTCGACGGACGGGTCAGGAGCCCCGCCCCTACGTCATCGCAAAACGCGGCGGCCCGCGGAGGGGCCGCCCTACGTCATCGCAATTTACGGGTGAGGGGTGCGATGTCCCCTCTCCCTTTCAGGGAGAGGGATAGGGTGAGGGTCGGGGCATGTACGTTTATAAAGCGGCGGGGAGTAAAGTCCCCGCCCTACATTTAGGGTTCGTTCGTCGACGGACGGGTCAGGAGCCCCGCCCCTACGTCATCGCAAAACGCGGCGGCCCGCGGAGGGGCCGCCCTACGTCATCGCAACGCGGGTTGAGGTGTAAACACGGCGGGGACTAAAGTCCCCGCCCTACATTTTCGGGATATATCTCCCGGTTCACCTACCGGCCCACGCGCCTACAGCGGGCGGATGAACTCCACCCGGTCGTACTCGTAGGCCGGCCGCGTCCGGCTCTCGAAGTGCAGCCCCAGCGTATTCGCCACGGCGCGGGCCCCGGTCCGCAAGCTCACGATGCGCCGCTCCACATCCACCCACGCCGCGCCCTGCTCCGGCAGGTAGCTCATCTCCACGAACTTGTCGTCCTCGCCGTGGATTCCCGAATCCAGGATGGGCGGGACGATGGCGCGGAAGATGGGCCTCCCCCACGACAGCCGGGCCATCCGCCGGCGGTAGAGCGAGCCGTACTCGCCCCCGGGGTCCTTGTTCAGCACGAACAGGAGCACTGCTCCGGGGAACTCGCCCAGGTCGAGCCAGAACCGCTCGGGCGCCGGCTTGTGCCGATCCGACCTCTCGATGGCGTTGTACGGGTCCAGCAGGACGAGCTGGATGGGCGGCATGGCGGCCAGGTTCTCGGACTCCAGGGCGTTGTAGCCCGAGTTGTCCGCGAGTTCCAGGACGGAAAACCCGGCCCGTTTGAGCTCGGTCTTCTTGTCCGTCTCCTCCTCGAAGACCAGGACCTCTGGCTCGCTCGCGTGCCGCCGGGCCAGCTCGACGCTACACAGGTAATGGCCGTGGGCCATGGTCTCCTTCTGGACGCCGCGCAGGCGCAGCTCCGCCGGAGCGGCCAGCAGCCGGTCCGCCACCTTGGGGACCAGCCGGCGGTTGGGGACCCCGGCGAAGGCGTCCAGGTACGTCCCGCGGTGGAGAATCCAGTCCAACGAACGCAGCAGCCACTCGTGCTTTATCAGGTCTCCGGCGTTACCGGCGTCGTAGGGGAAATTGCTCATGGTCACTCCATCAGTCCCCGCTCGAACTCCTCCTTGAACTCGGCGATACCCCGGTAGATGGCGTAGGCCGCCTCGTACTCGTACGCCGGGTCGGCCAGGCGCGCCTCCTCGCTCTCGTTGGTCAAAAACCCCACCTCGACCAGAATCGCCGGCATCTGCGTCCCGCGCAGGACGTAGAAGTTGGCCTGCTTGACCCCCCGGTCGTTGCAGCCGAGGTTGTAGACCAGCTTCTGCTGCACGCAGGAGGCCAGGCTTTGGGATTCCTCGAGGTACTCGCTCTGCATGAGGTCGCCCAGGATGAAGGACAGCTCGTCGGAGGTTTTCATCGGCAGGTCGGGGTCCAGCTCGAAATCGGCGTTTTCCAGGTGGGCCAGCGCGCGGTCCTCGGAGGTCAGCGCATCGGCCAGGAAGAAGGTCTCCGCCCCGTGGGCGGCGGCGTTGGAATGGCCGTTGAGGTGGATCGAAATGAAGAGGTCGGCCTGGGCCGTGTTGGCCATGAGGGTGCGCCCGTGGAGGCCGATTTTGGTGTCGGCGGTCCGGGTCAGGATGACCTCCAGCCCCAGGTTGCGCTCCAGGAGGTTGGCCAGGTAGAAGCTGATGGGCAGGACGAGGGTTTTTTCCAGGTAGCGGCCGCAGTAGCCGCCGGTGCCCGTGTAATCCCCGCCGTGCCCCGGGTCGATGACCACGCGGCGTATGCGCAGGCGGTCGAAGTTGGCGTCGGGCTTGAGCGCCTCGGGCGCCTTGCCGTAGGCGTCGCGCACCTCGAGGCGGACGGTGTCGCCGCTCCGCTCGGCCCGGTAGAGGTACTCGCCGGGCCACAAAAGCGCCCGGACCTGGTAGCCCGTCTCCCGGGGGTGCGGCCGCAGGACCACCTCGTCCACGAAGCCCGCGCCGGGTAAGGTTCGGATGACGCCGGGCGACTCGTCGGCGGGGAGGTCCAGGACCAGGGTGGAGCCCGAGCGCCGCAGGACGATGCCCTGGATTCCGGCGAGCTCGACCTGGACCACCGTGGCGGCGCCCTCGTTGAACACGCGCAGGTCGGAGGTCGCCGCCGGCGTCGGCTCGAAGACGACCTCGCCCTCGATGACCTCGGCGGCCGGGGATGCGGTTACGAAAAGGGATGTGACGAGGAAAAGGGGCAGCCCGCGCACTACTCCAGCTCCAGGACGGTGATGTTCTGGTTCGAGTAGATGCAGATTTCGCCGGCCAGTGAGAGCGACTCCTCGACGATGGCCCGGGCGGAGAGGTCGGTGTGCTTCACGAGGGCCTTGGCGGCGGCGCTGGCGTAACCCGCTCCGGAGCCCACCGCGGCCACCTCGTCGTCGGGGGCGATGACCTCGCCCGAGCCGGATATGAGTAAGGTCTCCTCGGTGTCGGCCACCAGCAGGACCGCCTCCAGGCGGCGCAGGTACTTGTCCGTGCGCCAGACCTTCGCCAGCTCCACGGCGGCCTTGGACAGGCTCATCGGGTGACCCTCCAACATCCCCTCGAACTTCTCGAACAGGGTGATGGCGTCGGCCACGCCGCCGGCGAAACCGGCCAGGACCTTGCCGTCCAGGAGCTTGCGCACCTTCTTGGCGCTGCCCTTGAGAATCGTGTCGCCCAGGGTGACCTGGCCGTCGCCACCCAGGGCCACCTTCCCCTCGCGCCGGACGCACAGGACCGTCGTCGCCCTCAGTTCGGAAAAACTCATGTTATCCATCTTTCTCCACCCCCACCCCCGCGGGCCTAATTATAAATCCGTCAAAACGTTACGGCAAGTGGAAAAATAGACTTTAACCTTGCTTTTCATATCATTATGCAGTATTCTCAATCGAGGTGGGTTAATCCCATCGGAAAAAACTCCCAAGGAGGAAACAGTGAGTAAGTTACTGGTTGCTACATTGGCGGTCCTTGTTCTGGCGGGGGCGGGAATGGCCAAGGAGTACACGCTCGAGGCCGACAGCGCCCCCGACGCGGGCCTTACCATTGGGTACGTGCCCGTCGCTCCCACCTCCGGTGGCATGCGCTACCTGCCGCCCCCTCCCGGTGAGTCCGAGCTTTACTGGGACGACGGTGTGGACAGCGGCTCATACTTCTCCAGCTCCTATTCGCCGTATGCCACCACCTTCACCGCCCCGGGCGACTGCCATCTGGTGACGTACCGCTTCTACTGGTACAACGGCGGCAGTGTCGACGTCGACTGCCTGCTCTACGAGGACTCAGGCGGCACGCCCACCGGCAGCACCCTCTTCACCGTCACCGGCAACAGCGGCTCCACAACCTTCAATTGGTTCAACGTGGACGTATCCGAAGCGGGGGCCACGCTCACCAACGGCGAGGTCTTCCACCCCGGCTGGAGCCATGCCTACAGCTCTGGCGGCGTCTTGATGGACACCGCCAAGGGTGGCTATTCCTGCTGGCTCTGGCTGGGCTACTGGTACGACTACAGCCCGTACTACACCCACATGATGCGCGTCGTCATCGACGACGACTTTGACGGCCCCTACGTGGACGGGCAGGACCCGGCGGACGACGATTGGACCAACGACAACACCCAGTTCGTGTTCCACGCCAAGGACGCCGATAAGGGCGTGGATGAAGGCACCATTGACTGCGCGGTGGACGACGGCTCGAAGGCCGACGTGCCGGGTAGCCTGGACATCACCGGCACCCCCGCGAATTACACCTGCACCTTCGAGCCCGACTCGCCCTTCGATGACGGCACCTATGACGTGACCGTCCCCGGCTCGCTGGCGGACCTGTTGGGCAACGAGATGGGCAGCGACGAGACTTGGAGCTTCGGCGTGGACACCGCCGCCCCGACGGTGGGCGGGCGTGACCCGGCCGACGGCGCCACCGGCGTGGACCCGCTCATCCTCATCGTCTTCCACGTCTATGACGCCGGCGTCGGCGTGGACACCGGGAGCATAGACTTCACCGTGCAGGACACCAGCCTCATGCCCGGCAATCGCGCCTTGAGCGTCGGCTCCGGTGCTGCGCACGTCGGGTACGCTCCCGCCGGGGTCATCCCCGGCAACCTGGACATCGACGACTCCGACACAGGCGACGTGGTCTGCACATTCGACCCGGACGACCCGCTGCCGCCGGACGCCATCACCTGCACCGTGGCCGCCGGCCTAGCCGACGACCTGGGCAACGAGACCGACGAGGCCATCGTCTGGAGCTTCAACATCACGGGCGAAGACGTTGCGAATACCACCTGGGGTGCCATCAAGGCCGAGTTCTAGCCCATCTTCGAGAACGCGCAGGGCCCTCCTTCGGGAGGGCCTTTTTATGGGAGGGGGTGAAGCGGTCCCCCTCTCCCCGTGGGAGCGGCGCGCCGAC
>CAZNZF010000148.1:0-4705 GCA_964577465.1 uncultured bacterium
GGCATAGCTCGCTTCGCTCGGTTACCTTCGGTCGCAGATACCTATCCCCGCCGCATTTTTTCTAGGGTGGCCCTCACCCTTAATCCCTCTCCCGGAGGGAGAGGGGGTTTCGTTTGACCCCCGCTCACCGCCGCGCTATCATCTCGCCATGGCCCGTCCCTACCAGCTCCTAATCTCCGCCGGGGAGGCCTCGGGCGACCTGCACGCCGCGGGGCTTCTGCGCGCTCTACGGGCGAAATTTCCAGACCTGGCGGTCCGGGGCCTCGGCGGGCCGCTCCTGAAACAGGCCGGGGCGGAGCTCGACCTCGTCTACGGCGACCTGGCGCTCATCGGCATCACCGGGGTCCTGTCGAAGCTGGGGCGGATTCGGCGGGCGCTCTCCATCCTGGACCGGGCGCTCGAAGGCTGCGACGCTCTGGTGTGTGTGGACTTCGCCGGGTTCAATAAATTGCTGGCGCGGCGGGCCCGGCGGCGCGGCGTTCCCGTCATCTACTACATCTGCCCCAAGGTGTGGGCCTGGTGGCCGTGGCGGGCGGCCGGGCTGGCGCGGCTCTGCGACCTGATGCTGGTCATCTTCGATTTCGAGGAGGAGCTGTGGCGCTCGCACGGCGCGCGGACCGTGTTCGTGGGGAACCCCGTGCCGGACTACCTCCCCGCTCCGGGGCCCCCCGGCGATATTTCCCGCGTCGCCCTCCTGCCGGGGAGCCGCCCCGGGGAGTTGGATAGAATCCTGCCGGTGATGCTCGGCGCGGCGGAAATATTGCAAAGGCGCGACCCCGCGCTGCGCTTCGTCCTCCCCGGCGCCACGGGGGAAATCCGGGAGCTGACGGCGGCGCGGCTCGATAAGCTGGACATGGACCACCTCGTCGAGCGCGTCGAGGGAAATTTCCACGCCGAGCTGGCCCGCTGCGGCCTGGCGCTGGCGGCCTCGGGGACCGCCGGCCTCGAGGTCGCCTGCCTGGGCGTGCCCCAGGTGCTGGTTTACAAAACCGCCCTGCCGACTTACCTCTTCGGTCGGGCCGTGGTCCGCTGCCGGTGGATCGGCCTGCCCAACCTGGTCGCGGGGAGGGGAATCGTGCCCGAGCTCCTGCAGTCGCGGCTGACGCCGACGAATTTGGCCGGGGCGGCCTGGGACCTCCTCGCCGATGAGGGCCTGCGCCGGCGCCAGCGGGAGGCCGGCCTGGAGCTGCGGAGTCGATTGGGGGGCGGTGCGGCGGAGCGCGCGGCGGAGGAGATTTCCCTTTTCCTGGAGGGGCGCCGTGGCTGAAAAATTCGGCCACTCGCTGCGGCGCTTCTTCCGGGAGATGCTCACCCGGTGGCCCCTCATCGCCCTGGGCTGGGCGCTGAACCTCGTGGGCTCGGCCGCCGAGGGGGGGCTGCCCTGGCTGGCCGGGATGTTCATCGACCGGCTGTCCGCCCCGAACCCCGGCCTGGACCGGTTCCTCTCCGGCCTGGGGCTCGGCCCGGCGGCGGCGGACTGGCTCCTCCCCCTGGGCATGGCGGTCTCACTGGCGCTCAACGCCCTGCTGGTCTTCGGCGGGAGCTACGCGATTCAGTACACCGGGCAGCGGCTGACCTACGACCTGCGCCGGAGGTTCTACGACCACCTCCTGGCCCTGGACGCGGGCTTTCACGCCCGGGCCGGCTCCAGCGACCCCCTGACGCGCCTGGTCCACGACGTCAACGGCCTGTCCGGTTCGGTCTACGCGGTGAAGGATTTCGTCACCGCCGCGGCCAGCTCCCTGGTGCTGGTGGGGCTGATTTTGATTCGGCACTGGCGCCTGGCCCTGGTCACGCTCATCATCCTCCCGCCGGTCGTCATCGCGCTGAACCTCCTGGGGCGGCTGGTGCGCCGGCACACGCACACCGTGCGCCGGGCGGAGAGCTCGCTCCTGGCTCGGCTGCGCCAGAGCCTGGAGTCCATGCGGGTGGTGCGGGCCTTCGGCGCCGAGGGGTACGAGCGGGAGGCCCTGGAGCGTCGGGTGGAGGACGCGCGCCGCACGACCCTGAAGCGGGAGCTCACCGCCGCCGTCACCGGCCCGATAATTCAGGCCCTCGGCGTCTCCGGCGTCGTCGCCGTCATCGCCTACGGCGTCGGCCTGGTGGACGCGGGGACGATGAGCACCGGGATGCTGGTGGAGTTCGTGGGGCTGGTGGCGCTGGTCTTGAAGCCGCTGCGCACCCTGGGGCAGGCCAACTCCAACCTGCAGCGCATCGGCGCGTCGGCGGACCGGCTGTACGAGGTGCTGGACCGGGCGCCCGCCGTGTCCGACCCGCCGGAGCCGGCGACGCCGCCCCCGCCGCGGGGCGAGGTCGTCTACGAGGGGGTGGGCTTCGCCTACGCCGAGCGGCCCGTCCTGGCCGACGTGTCCTTCCGCGCCGAGCCGGGCGAGACGGTGGCGCTGGTCGGGCCCTCCGGGGCGGGGAAGAGCACCCTGGTCAAGCTCCTGCCGCGCCTGTACGACCCGGACGCGGGGAGCGTCTCGCTGGACGGCCTGGAGCTGAAACGCTGGCCCCTGGCGGAGCTGCGCTCGAGGATGGCGGTGGTGCCGCAGCAGCCGCTGGTCTTTTCGGCGAGCGTGGCGGAGAACCTGCGCTACGGCGCCCCGGAGGCGACCGACGACGAGCTCTTGGCGGCGCTGGAGGTGGTGGGCCTCGCGGACCGGGTGGAGCGGCTGGCCGGGGGGCTCGACGGCGGCGTGGGGCGCGACGGGGCCGCCCTCTCCGGCGGCGAGCTCCAGCGGCTGGCCATCGCCCGGGCCCTCTTGGCCGACCCGCGGGTGCTCATCCTCGACGAGGCCACCAGCTCCCTGGACGCCGAGAGCGAGTTGGCCGTGCAGCAGGCGCTGGGACGGCTCATGGCGGGGCGCACGACGCTGGTCATCGCCCATCGCCTGTCCACGGTGCGCGGCGCCGACCGCATCCTGGTCCTCGACGGGGGGCGGGTCGTCGAGCGGGGCGACCACGCGAGCCTGATGGCCGCCGGCGGCCTGTACAAGAATCTCGTCGAGCGGCAGGAGGGCCCCTGACGCGCTCCCCTATGCTATACTCCTCCCCCCTGCTATGGAGGGCAAGGGGTTTAAACCCCTTGTCTCCCCCCTGGAGGTCGGTTTGCCCGAGCGCGAATGTCCCATCTGCGGCGGGGAAGGCTGGGTCGTCGTCCCCGACGGGACCGGCGGCGAGGCCGTGCGCCCCTGCGAGTGCGCCGCGGCCGTGCACCGGCGGGACGTGCTGGGCTCCATCCAGGTTCCCGAGCGCTACGCGCACTGCACCCTGGACACCTTCGCCGGCTCCCTCACCCGCAGCCAGAGGAAGGCCCTCGAGGTCGGCCGCCGGTACGCCGAGGAATTCCCCGAGGTGAAGGGCGGCCTCATCTTCTCCGGGGGCTGGGGGGTGGGCAAGACCCATCTGGCGGTGGGGGTGCTGCGGGCGGTGGCCGCCCGGGGTTATCAGGGCCTCTTCGCCGACTCCCGGGAGCTCATCGGCGAGATCCGCGCGGCCTACGTCGACGACTCGCCCGTCTCCGCCCGGCGCCTGGTGGAGCGGGTGCTCTCGGTGGAGCTTTTACTCCTGGACGACCTGGGCGCCTACCATTTGACCAGTTGGGTCCAGGACACCTTCGCCGACATCCTCACCCGGCGCTTCAACGCCTGCCTGCCGGTGCTCATCACCACCAACTACCCGGACAAGACCTCGGCGACGAACGCGGAGACGCTGTCGGACCGGATAGGCCCGCGCCTGCGTTCGCGGCTGTACGAGATGTGCCGGCACCTCCACCTCATCGGCGCCGACCACCGCCAGGTCATGCTCGCCGACGCATACGACGCCGACGTTTGAGGCCGGGTTTGCGTCCGGGCCCCGGCTTGGGATAGAATAGGGTCGGCAAGGACGACGTAAGGCTTCCCGATTGGGGGTAACATGCGAAAACTGTGGCTTGTCCTTTCGGTTCTGCCCCTGGCGCTATTATTTTTCGCGGGCTGCACCTCGAGCACCGGTGACGGCGACGGTGACGGCGACGGGGACGGCGACGGGGCGAACGGGGACTACACCCTGGCCTGGGCCCTGGACAAGGCGGCCGACGCCGTCGGCGACCTCTTCACCGACCCCGCGCCAACCTCTCTGGGCGCCGATTGCCTCTCCGACAGCGGCAAGATAATGTCCGACCCCGAGGGCACCTGGTTCTTCTACATGATGGAGGACGGCCATCCCAGCCACGGGCGCTACCTGGTCACCGTCCACCACGACGGCTCCGTGGATACCGACTGGATGCAGTCGAACTCCGGCCGGCTTCCCGATTACGACGACGCCGAGCCCTGGCTGGCCGCGGCCGTCGCCGAGGCCGAGGTCCGGGAGTGGGACGCCCACGACCACCTGTCGCTCTTCGTCTACACCGACGAGGAGGGCGTGTGGCCCGGCGCCTCGGTCATCGCGCGGGTCATCTTCCGCGACGACGCAGGCGGGGAGACGGGGCGCATCTACCTCGACGCCGACACCATGGAAGTCCTGGAATAAAGCTGCAGGTTGCGGGGGGGTCCGCTTGGGGCGGTCCTCTCCTTGGTTGTGATGATGTAGGGCGGGGGCTCCGTACCCCGCCCATCAACCGCGATTGCGATGTTGTAGGGCGGGGGCTCCGTACGCCTCCCTTTTTATATGGAATGTGGCGGCATACTGAGCTGCCGCCGTACTTAATAAATCATATATTTTA
>CAZNZF010000149.1:0-4704 GCA_964577465.1 uncultured bacterium
CACCCGCCCCTACGTCATCGCTCAAAACACCATATCGGCGCCCGCGCGCCCCTTCCCTTGCCGCGGAAAACACCCGGCGCTATACTCGGTGCCGTGGAACCTCCCCGCTTTCCAGAAAATTTCCCCGCCGAGGCGGTGAGCCTCCGGCGCGACTACGGCCCCGACGAGCGCCTGGCCCCCGACGAGCCCGACGCCGTCCTGGCCGGGAACGAGCTGCACCTCTTCGGCCTCCCCGACGGCTGGCGCCGGCTCACCCTGGACGAGGTCCACGCCGTCCGGTCGCGCAGCCGCGTCGTCTTCGGCCCCTGGCGGCTGGTGGCGGCCATGCTGGTCCTCTTGGGCATGACCGCCGTCCTGTGGCTCGTGCCGCTGACGAACCTGTGGCGGATGGTGCTGGGGGTGGGGCTGGTGCTGGTCTCGCTTTTGGTGCTGTACCTGCGGCGGGACACCGACCGGGTGCGGCACCGGCTGGTGGTGCTGCCGGCGCTGGGGGGGAAGCTGGTGCTGGAGCTGCCGGAGAGCGTGCCGGGGCGGGCGGTGGACCTCTTCGCGGACCTGGTCGAAAGGCGGCTGGCCGAAGCGGAGGTCTAATCCGCCCTTCTGCGGACCAGAATCCAGCGGATGAGGCGGACGACGAGCCCGGCGGCGATGACCCCCACGCAGAGCCAGCCCACCACCGGCTCGATCCAGAAGCCCACGAAAATCCCCCCCGCGATGCAGGCCAGCAGGATGAGCCCCATCACGGGGCGGCGGATGAACTGACGGAGGCCTTCGCGCCGGTCGTCCATGACGACGAGTGTACCACCCCCGGCCCGCGTTGACATTCCCCCGGCGCGGGGTTATGATTTGCCGTGCCATAACTCAAAGAGTATACACCACTTAAGCCTATGAACCGCCCCGACGAACCGCTCGCCCTCTCCGGCCTCGCCGACGCCGAGTTGAAGGAAACCTTGACCGGCCTCGGCATCCACCTCTCGCCCGACGAGGCCCGCTCGCTCGTTAAATTATTGGGCCGGGAGCCGACCCTGGCCGAGGCGCACCTGTTCAACATCATGTGGAGCGAGCACTGCTCGTACAAGTCGAGCCGGGCGCTCCTGGCTGCGCACCTCCCGACGGACGGCCCCAACGTCATCCAGGGCCCGGCCGAGGACGCCGGAATAGTGGAGTTCGTCGTCCACGAGGGCGTGCGCTACGGCATAGTCTTCGCCCACGAGAGCCACAACCACCCGAGCCAGGTGGTGCCCAACGAGGGCGCGGCCACCGGAATAGGCGGCATCGTCCGCGACGTGTACTGCATGGGGGGCGAGGTCTTCGCCGTGCTGGACCCGCTGCGGTTCGGCGACCCGGACGGGCCCGCGGGGACGCGCTCGGCGGAAATCGCCGTCGGCGTGGTGGACGGCATCTGGCAGTACGGCAACCCGCTGGGGGTGCCCAACCTGGGCGGGGACGCGTATTTCAGCGCGAAATTCGACGACAACTGCCTGGTGAACGTGGTGGCGGTGGGTCTGGTGCGCGCCGACGAAATCATCCACAGCCGCGTGCCCGACGAGGCCCGGCTGGCGCCCTACGTCTACGTCCTGGTGGGCAAGGCCACCGACGACTCCGGCTTCGGCGGGGCGGCCTTCGCCAGCGTGGACCTCGACGAGGGCGAGGAGAACCGCGGCGCGGTGCAGGTGCCCGACCCGTTCCTGTCGCGGGTGCTGACGGAGGCGAACAAGGCGGCCTGGCGCCACCTGCGGGCGAAGGGCCTCGCCTTCGGGATGAAGGACCTGGGGGCGGGGGGCATCGCCTGCGCCACGAGCGAGATGGCGGCGGCGGCGGGCCTCGGCGCCGATGTGCACCTCGATAAGGTCCCGGTCTCCATGGAAGGTCTCCCGCCGTACATCACCGCCTGCGGCGAGACCCAGGAGCGCTACATGTACGCCGTGCCCCGCGACGCGGCGGAGGCGTTCTGTAAAATTTTCAACTCCGACTGGGAGCTGGGGAAGGCGGCGGTGGGCGCGGCGGCCACCGTCATCGGCGAAATCATCCCCGAGGACCGCTACCGCCTGTTGTGGAAGGGAACCGCGGCGCAGGAGATTCCCGTCTGCGACGTGAGCACCCGCGCCGTCACCCACGGAATAAAACATGACAGGCCCCGCTCCGCCCCGGCGCCCAAATCCGCGCCCGCCAGGCCGAAGCCCGACATGTCCTGGGGCGAAATACTCAAACGAATGCTCGCCTCGCCCAACGGTTGCTCCCGCTACCCCATCTTCAAGCGCTACGACTGCGAGGTGCAGGGGCGCACGGTCCTGCGGCCCGGGGAGGCCGACGCCGGGGTGGTGATGCCCCTGGACGGCTGCCCCGCGGGGGTGGCCATGACCGCCGACGGCAACCCAAGGCTGGGCGAGGTGGACCCGTACCTGGGCGCGGTGCACGCCGTGGCCGAGGCCGCCCGCAACGTCGCCTGCACCGGCGCCGCTCCTTCGGCGATTACCGACTGCCTGAACTACGGCAACCCGGAAAAGCCGGAGATTTTTTTCCAGTTCGCCGAGGGGCTGCGGGGAATCGGCGACGCCTGCCGGGGACTGGGGCTTACCGGCCATCCCGGCGCGCCCCTGCCCGTGGTTTCCGGCAACGTAAGTTTTTACAACCAGTCGGCCCAGGGGCGGGCCGTGCCGCCCTCGCCCGTCATCGCCTGCGTGGGGGTGATTCCCGACGCGCGCAACGCCACGGGCCAGTGCGCCCTGGGGTCCGGCGAGGAAATCCTTTTCGTCGGGAAGAGGCGCCCCGAGCTGGGCGGGAGCCTCTACTACGAAACAATTTTCCGCGACTGCGGCGGCGAGCCGCCCCCGGCGGAATTCGACCGCTGGCGGACCGAATTGAACGCCATCGTCGAGTTCGTCGGTTCTGGAAAAGCCCTGGCCTGCCACGATGTCTCCGACGGCGGCCTGGCGCCCTGCCTGGCGGAGGTCGCCCTGGGGACGTACCTTTCCGGCGGCGTGGGCCTGGAGGCGGATTTGAGCGAAATTGACGGCGGCCTGGACCCGGCGGCGCTGCTGTTCAACGAGGCGCCCGGCTATGTGCTGACCGTCCGGGCGGGCGAGGGGGCGGCGGCTGTAGAAAATTTCTTGGAAAAGGGCTGCGCCGCGGCGCTCCTCGGCCGCACCACCGAAGACAGGCGCTTCACGCTGACTTTAAAAAACCGCGAGTTGATTGAGGAAAATCTCGACGAGCTGCGCGGGCTGTGGTCCGCCGGCCTCACGAAAATCTTCGGCCCGTGACGAAACCGCACCCCCCCGGTGGAGGGTAGGATGAAACGAACGATTCTTCTGCTGCTCCTGGCGACGGCGCTTTACGCCGATGAGCCCGCCATCGCCGTCGTGGACTTCGAAGCGGTGAACTGCGACCCCGGCCTGGCCCGCGGCGTGTCGGAGCTGGTGCGGGCCGGAATAGTCGGCATCGAGGGCCTGCGCGTCATCGAGCGCGCCCAGCTCGCCCGCATAGCCGAGGAGCAGGCCCTGGCGCTCTCCGGGATGGTGGACGAGACCGACGCCGTGGAGGTGGGCCACCTGGCCGGGGCGGACCTCATGGCCCTGGGCAGCGTCACCGAAATCGACGGCGCCTTCACCATCGGGCTCCGGGTGGTGGACGTGAAGACGGGCGAGGTGCTGCTGGGCGTCTCGGACACGGCGGGCTACGAGGGCTGGATTCCGGGGAAGGTCCGGGGGCTGGTGGAGGCCCTGGCCGACGCCGCCGGGATACTCCGCTCCCAGCTCCGCACCACCCCCGACGAGTACCTGTTGGGTTACTCCGGCGCCGGCGCCATCGTCTTCCACCTCGCCGGGGATATCCACTACCTCGACCTGGCCACGGGCGTCGGGCGGCGGCTGACCGACGACGGGCTGAGCTGGCAATCGGCGATTTCTCACGACGGGCGGCGGCTGGCCTTCAGCTCCCGCCGCGACGGCGACCTCGAAATCTACGTCATGGAACTGGACACCGGCGAGACGACGCAGGTCACCGACAACGCGGTCGACGACGACGGCCCGTGCTGGGACCCCGACGGGGAGCGCATCGCCTTCCACTCCGTCCGCGACGGCAACTGGGAAATCTACGCCGTGGAGCTCGACTCCGGCGAGACCGCGCGCCTGACGAACGACCCCGCCGTGGACGCCTACCCCGCCTGGAGCCCCGACGGCCGCAGCATAGCCTTCGACTCCATGCGCACGTCCTACACCGGCGGCTACGAAGTGTACGTCATGGCGCTCGACGGGGAGGAGCCGACGCGTATCACCGCCGGGGCCAACCCCGAGTGGTCCCCCGACGGGGATAAAATTGTTTTCGTCCGCCAGGGCGACGGGGGCGGGGACCTTTACCTCATGGACCCGGACGGGGAGAACGTGGAGCGCCTGACCTACGACGGCGGCGCCAAGCGCTTCCCCTGCTTCACCGGCGACGGCGAAACCATCATCTACGACGACACGTACACCGACATCTTCGCCTTCGACCGCCACGCCGGCGACGTGTACCGGGTGACCTGGAACGGCTGCTGCGTGCCCACCTGGGGCCCGGCGGAAAAATAATTCTCCCTTCCCCCTCCGGGGGGAAGCGCGCTTACGGATAATGGGAAGTAGAAGAGCGGTCCCCCTCTCCCTGTGGGAGAGGGGTTAGGGGTGAGGGCTTCCTTATTACCCCTCCCCCCTTGGGGGGCGGCTCGCCGAC
>CAZNZF010000150.1:0-4586 GCA_964577465.1 uncultured bacterium
CACAGGACCTGGGGGTCGTCGTCGGCTACGACGGGAACGACCGAGAACGCGACGACGAGGAGTAAAAGTGTTGTAATCCTGGTCATTGTTTCACCTCCTCATGTCAAATCAAGGTAAACGCTGTCCCAGGCCCAGTAGTCAAACTCGTACCCAGGGTAGATGACGTAGTAGTTCCAATCCATGTTCGGCGGTATCGAAGCAGGGTTAAACGGGTTGTACGAGTAGTCTTCATCCCCCAGCACAAACGACCCGCCTCCGCCGAACTCCACCCACTTGTAACCGCGGACGTAAGTGCGGCAGTATTCCGGCGGGTTTCTAAAGGGGAAAGACCACCAGATGGGGTCGGGTTCGAAAAACGGGTAGGGGTCAATAGGGTATCCTTCGTAGCAAATATCACCTCCGGTCTTGAAGGTCCAGCGTTTGGAGTTAGGTCCGGTGTAGGTACATGTGAAATATATCGCTTCCTCAAGTTGGTACTCGTATCCATATTTATCGGTCATCCAGATTTGCACCGTGGTGCTATTTGGCGTCCAGTCGAGCGGGGCGTCGATGACCCCCCAGATGCGCCAGTAACCCAGCGGTGTCTCACCCTCCCCTCCCGTAGGATTCTGGTTCGGCAGCGGCGGGTATCCCTGCGGCGAGAGTGAATCCTCACAGGAAATCAGAAAGAACGCCACGAAAACGAAGAGAAACGAAGAGAAGAGTAGAGAAGAGAAGAACTTGTGTTTGTCCATTATCATCCCCCTTTTTGTAGTTCTTTTCATGACTTATGTAATCTAGTACAAAATTACAAGGCTGTCAAGGGCCACCGGAATAATGCCCGCCCCTGTCGCAATTAAAAACCGGACGGTCTCCCGTCCGGTTCTTTTTTTGCGTTCCCGCCGGCCCCTGGGGGACCGCCCGGCGTCGAACTGGTGGACGGGCGGACCTGGAGAAGCGCCCCGGCATCGGAGCAATCCGGCCCCCTCGTCCGTGGTATAATGCCAACGTCTTTTCAGCGGGTTTTGGGAGGCTCGTATGGACCGCGCAATCGACTACGAACGGGTGAGGGGCAGCCGGGTCCTGCTGGGCGTGACCGGTGGAATCGCGGCCTACAGGGCGTGCGAGCTGGCGCGCGAGTTCGTCCGGCAGGGCGTCGAGGTGGACACCGTCCTGACGGCCAACGCGGCCCGGTTCGTGACGCCTCTGACCTTCTCCTCGCTCACCGGCCGGCCGGCCCTGGTCGAGATGTTCTCCTCCTCGGACACTCCGGAGTACCGCCACCTTGACCTGGCCCGGGAGGCGGACCTCTGCGTCGTCGCCCCGGCCACGGCCGACCTGTTGGGCAAGCTCCACGCCGGTATCGCCGACGACCTCTTGACCACTACGCTTCTGGCGGTGAAGTGCCCCATCCTCATCGCTCCGGCGATGAACACCCGCCTGTGGACGAACTCCCAGGTGGTGCGCAACGTACGGGAGCTCAAGGCGCTGGGCTACCACTTCGTGGAGCCGGCGGAGGGCGACCTGGCCTGCGGCGAGGAGGGGGTGGGGCGGCTGGCGCCCATCGAGGAGATTTCCCTGCGCGCCCTGGAGCTTCTGTCCCAGACCCAGGACCTGGAAGGCTTCAACGTGCTGGTCACGGCCGGGGCCACGCGGGAGGCCCTCGACCCGGTGCGTTTCATCTCCAACCCGGCCTCGGGGAAGATGGGGTTCGCCATCGCCGAGGCGGCGCGGCTGCGCGGGGGGAAGGTGGCCCTCGTCTCCGGGCCGACCTCGCTGACGCCGCCCGCCGGTGTCCGCTTCCACCAGGTGACCACCGCCGTGGAGATGCTCGATGCGGTGGAGCGGAGCTACCCGGACTGCCACATCTTCGTCTCCGCCGCCGCGGTGAGCGACTACGCCCCCGAGAAGGTCTCCAGCGAGAAGATAAAGAAGGGGGACAAGGGTATCAGCGTCAAGTTCATGCCGGCCCCGGACATACTCCAGTCCTTCAGCGAGAGGAAGGGCAGGCGCATCCACGTGGGATTCGCCCTGGAGACCAGCGACCTGGTCCCCAACGCCACCGCCAAGCTGGAGGAGAAGAACCTGGACCTCATCGTGGCCAACGACATCACCGTGGAGGGCGCCGGCTTCGCCGTGGATACCAACGTGGTGACCGTCATCGACGCCAAGGGCGCCGTAGAGACCTACCCCAAGCTGTCCAAGCGGACCCTGGCCTACATCATCATCGACCGGGTGGTGGAGTTGGTCCAGGAGCGGCTGCAACTGTCGACCAAGCCCTGACCGGTGGACGGCGGCGGCTCACCCCTGGCGGAGCAGCTTGCCCTCTGGGCGAGGGTGGGCCTGGTGTACCTCCCCCGACCAGCTCAAGCGCCCGCGGTGGAAACTCCCGAACCGGTAGCGGAGCCGGTCTCCGAGCCGGCCGTGAAGTCGGTCTTCAAGCCGGACGCCGAGCCGGAAAAAACCGTTCCACGGAGAGACGACGGCGTGACACCTCTGACCGCCCTGCCGCCCGAGGGCGACCTCTTCTCCGGGAAGCCTAAATCGTGGCCCGACCTGGCCGCCTGTGCAGCCGACGCCGCCGGATGCGTAAAGTGCGAGCTCTCCCGGACCCGCCACAGCGTCGTTTTCGGCGAGGGTGCGCCCGACGCGCGGCTGATGTTCGTCGGCGAGGCTCCGGGGGCCGACGAGGACGCCCAGGGTCGCCCCTTCGTGGGCCGGGCCGGAAAGCTCCTGGACAGGATGATTGCGGCGATGGGCCTGGCGCGGGAGGAGGTCTACATTGCCAACATCCTCAAGTGCCGACCGCCGGGCAACCGGGACCCGCTGCCCGCCGAGGCGACCGCCTGCCGTCCCTACCTGGAGGCCCAGATAAACCTCATCGCGCCGGAGTTCATCTGCTGCCTGGGCCGCCACGCCGCCATCCGCCTCCTGGGCCGCGAGGAGCCCATCTCCCGGCTGCGGGGCGCCATCCACCGCTACAATGAGCGCAGCCGGGTCATCGTCACCTACCACCCGGCCTACTGCCTGCGCAACCCCAACTCAAAGCGCGACGTGTGGCAGGACCTGCAGGTCGTCATGGGCGAGCTGGGGCTCGAGCCCCCGCGCCGCTGAGGTGAGGACTGTGGAACCACAGAGCGTATTCAACATTGGCCCGGTGGAGTTGGGTCGGGAGCTGGTCTTCATCGCCGGCCCCTGCGTCATCGAGGACCGCGACTCGACCCTGCGGACGGCGGAGCGTCTCGCCGACCTGGCGCGGGAGAGGGACTGCGGCCTTATTTTCAAATCCAGCTACGACAAGGCGAACCGGACCGGCGGGGGGAGCTTCCGCGGCCCCGGCCTGGATGAGGGGCTGCGCGTGCTCGCGGATGTCCGGGAGGCGACCGGGCTGCCGGTGCTCACCGACGTCCACTCCCCCGGGGAGGCCGCCGCGGCGGGGGAGGTCGTGGACTGCCTCCAGGTGCCGGCCTTCCTCTGCCGCCAGACCGACCTCGTCACCGCCTGCGCCCGGACCGGGAAGCCGGTCAACGTGAAGAAGGGGCAGTTCCTCGCCCCCGACGACACCCGGCACGTCGTCTCCAAGCTGATTGCGGCGGGCTGCGACCGTATCCTCCTCACCGAGCGCGGCTACGCCTTCGGTTACCACGACCTGGTGGTGGACCTGCGCTCGCTGGCGGTGATGCGGGAGACCGGGGCCCTGGTCTGCTACGATGCGACGCACTCGTTGCAGCAGCCGGGCGGTTCTTCCGGTCAAACCGGCGGCCTGCGCGCCTTCGTCCCTCCCCTGGCCAGGGCCGCCGCGGCCTTCGGCGTGGACGCTCTCTTCGCCGAGACTCACCCCGACCCTCCCCGGGCGAAGTCCGACCCGGCCACCGTCTGGCCCCTGGATACATTCGGCCGCCTGATGGACCAGGTCCTTGCGGTGGACGGCCTGCGGCGCGAGCTGGGAAAGCTGGGTCCCGATGTCTGAAAAATTCACCTTCCCCGGCGAGGCCCGGGTCGCCGACCTGGCGGAGCGCGCCCGGCGGGTGCGCCTGCTGGCCGTGGACGTGGACGGCGTCCTTACCTCCGGCGGGATGTTCACCGACGCCGAGGGCGTCCCGGTGAAGGTCTTCGACGTCAAGGACGGGCTCGGGCTCTACATCCTGGGCCGGGCGGGAATCAAGCGGGCCATCGTCACCGGCAAGACGAGCCGGGCGGTGGAGCGACGGGCCGAGGAGCTGGGGCTGGAGCACTGCCTCCAGGGCGCGCTGGACAAGGGTCCGGCGGTGCGGGAGCTGCTGCGGGCGGCGGACTGCGCCGAGGACGGGCTCTGCTACATCGGCGACGACCTCAACGACCTGCCGGGCCTGGTCGTCGCCGGGCTGGCCTGCTGCCCGGCCGACGCCGCCCCCGACGTGCGCGGGCGGGTGCACTACGTCTGCGCCGCCGACGGGGGTCGGGGCGCCGTGCGCGAGGTCTGCGAGCTCATTCTGCGCGCCCGGGGCGAATGGGATACGATGGTCCAAGGCTGGGCCGAGGGGAGACTGCCCTGAACATGAAAACCGACGCGGAAATCGTTGCCCGGGGGCGCGAGGTGCTGGCCGTGGAGGGCGAGGCGCTGGCGC
>CAZNZF010000151.1:0-4541 GCA_964577465.1 uncultured bacterium
ATAAAGGCCGGAACCAAAAGACGGTCCCTACCAGCTTTCAAAGACCATAGCACCGCAAAGGCCGCCCACCAAGGGCGGCTTTTTTGTGTAGGGGGGAGGGCGGTTAGTACCGTAGGGGTAGGTGTCCACACCCGCCCACTGCGATGCCGTAGGGCGGGGATTTCCCTTCGGGCGCAGTTACCATCCCCGCCGCGTTAACCCCTCTCCCCCACCCTCCCCCCAGAGGGGGGAGGGGACATGCGGGCGACCGTGGACTCCTCGCCCCTACGGGAAATTACGCGGCTCGAAATGTAGGGCGGGGACTTTAGTCCCCGCCGCTTCCGTACCTCTACCTTCGCCCATTCGCGATGACGTAGGGGCGGGGCGTAGGACAAGGCCTCCGACCCCGCCCGTGTCGTCCCTCATTTCTCAGCTTACGTCCATTGACTGCTTGACATATCCAGAGTCGGGACTATAGTCTAAAGTTTGGACTCGAGATGCAAGCTGGTCGATGCCTTGAACGAAACGCTTAAAAAGGTGGAAAGTGTCCAATAGCACCAGGGATACATCCCGATTAAATCGGTGTGGCTGGAGTAGTTTTAAACCACAGCTATTCCTAGATGAACCTGGACGAAAGTCACGCGATTTAGGGGGTGCGTTCATAAGGTTGTTAAAAGATTACAGCCGGGGGAAACGGGTTCTGGAGCTCTGTTGCGGCGCGGGAAAACTCTTGATTCAGTTGGCCAGGCAGGGTTATGACGTGGTGGGTTTGGACCTTAGCCGCAAGATGCTCGAGGTTTGCAGACGGGAAGTCGAAAAAGAACCCGAAAGCGTTCGAAAAAGAATACGTTTGATCTGGGAGGATATGTGTACCTTCGAACTCAACGAAACCTATCACTTCATCATTCTTGAGGATGACGGCTTTGGTTATTTGCTCTCAAAAGAAGAACAACTGTCCTGTTTAAGGAGAGTAGGTATGCATCTCTCCAGCCCAGGGTTCTTTTTTCTAAGCTGCAAGACGCCGGAGTTGGAACTGGCTTGCCGAGGCTCTTATGAGTATGATCCCTTGCTTCAGATCAAGAAAGAGCCGTGCAGATGGGATGCGATAGATGAGCACAGCAACACAATAACTGTTGAAGAGGGTTTTGAGCGTCGTAAGCTGACCTACCCCTGTGAGCTTGAACTCCTGCTCGAAATCGCCGGTTTGGAGGCCGTGCACCGTTGGGGAGACCTGGCTCGGAATCCATTCACGGACCCCACGAAACAGGCCTACAACTATCTTATCGGAAAAAGGAACACGGGCGTCTCGGCTGATAAAAAGTGAGTAGGGGCGAGGCGCACTTCGGCCATACAATTATTTCCCGAATGGATACACGGTGCTCCTGGTGGGTGTCCGCACCCGCCCGCGGTCATCCACCGTCACGTACCCCAAATGTAGGGCGGGGACTTTAGTCCCCGCCGCGTTCTATAAGGCAGCCCTCACCCCTGACCCGTCGGCGCGCCGCTCCCACGGGGGGAGGGGACATCGCCGGCCCTCGCCCCGGCCCGACCCTCGTGGCGCATCCCTTCCCGCGGTGCTATAATCCCTCCGCTGCCGGGATGGCGGAATGGGTAGACGCAGCGGACTTAAAATCCGCCGGGCGAAAGCCCGTGCCGGTTCGAGTCCGGCTCTCGGCACCAACCTCAACCGAAGAAAGTTTTGGCGTCTTCGACAAAGTTTTTTTTACGGCAGACCCTTCATTCCGGGGAGAAGAAACCGTTTTCCGGCGTATTTGAAAGGGAATCGCACGTTCGAGCGGCGGATTGACCCGTTGACCCCCGGGGCGTTTACCTCTATAATCATCCCGTACCGTCCCCCGAGGTGCCGCGAATGAATGAGGGTCCCAAGCCGCCGCGCGCCATCCTTCGGGCGCACAAGAGGATCGAGGAGCCCCAACAGCTCATTTTCGGGCGGCGCACCTGGGAAAAAGCCCTGACCGTTGTCTGGCTCCTGGCGACCATCGGCTTCTTCGCCTGGAGCATGTTCGGTCAGGGCAAGATGGCGACCGTCTCCCTCGAAATCGGCATCCTGTTGATATCATTTAAAATCGCCTGGTCCATCGTGCGCAACGCGAAGATAAACCACTACGAGTTCTGGATTCTCCAGACCCTGGATTTCAAGCTGAACGACCTCCGGCACGACCTGCGCCGCCAGCGGATAAAGATTGACTCCCTCGAGGCGGAGCTGAAGCGGATCGGGGTGGACCGGCCGGACTCGCCGGAAGAAACGGATGTGCCGCCGCGCCGGGCCGATGAGGCCTGACGCATACGTAAAGCTCAACCCGGAAGCGGATTAATACGAGAAGGGGCGCCCCTTGAAAAAACTCCCGCTCGCCGATTCATCCAAGGCCGTCATTGTCGAGGCCAACGGCTTCGTCCCCGCGGACAAACCCCTCGAGCCGCGTCAGCTCCTGGCGGCCGTTCTGGTCACGGAGAAGGAGCGGCTTACCGCCATGGGCCTCGATGTGAAGAAGATGCTCACGAGCGCGAAAAAGGCGCTTATTTCCGACGCGCCCGACCCCGCCCGCACCGGCGACGTCCCCCTCTCCGACGAGATGCAGGCCGTCGTGAAGGGCGCCGTCGAGCTGGCGACCCTCCAGCAGGCCGAGGCGGTGGAGAGTTACCACCTGACCGTGTCCCTCGTCCGCCGCGGTGGGAAGACCGTGCGCGATTTTCTGGAGAAGGCCGGCGTCGAGCCCGACGGGTTCGCCGACCTGCTGACCGTGAACCCCGACGTGTGGCAGCCCAAGACTGAATCGCTCCTCGACTCCATCGGCGAGGACTGGGTGCAGATGGCCGCCCAGGGGAAAATCGCGCCCCGAGTGGGCCGCGATGAAGACGTGGAACGACTGGTCGAGATTCTCCTGCACAAGGAGAAACACGACCCCCTGCTCATCGGGCCTCCCGGGGTGGGCAAGAGCACCATCGTGGAGCAGCTCGCCCTGCGGCTGGCGGCCGGGGATGTCCCCGAACGCCTGCGGGGGCTGCGGCTGATCCACATCCACCCGGACCGCATGTTCGCCGGAATCAACGACCTGCCCTCCTTCGCCGCCCGGGTCAACGAGCTGGAGGTCGAGGCCGCCGACGGCAAAACCCTCCTCTTCCTGGACGACATCCACCGTTACGTAATCGACGAGAACGGCAACTTCAACCCGGCGCTGGCCAACGTGGTCAAGTCGCTTCTGGTCCACCCCCAGGTCACCGTCATCACCGCCACGCTGACGGAGCAGTACTACGGTTACGTGGAGAGCGACCCGGCCCTGGGGCGGCGGTTCGCCCTGATGCGCGTCAACGAGCCGGACGAGAAGACCGCGCTCAAGATGATGGAGAACACCGCCGCCGAGCTCGAGGCCTACCACGGGGTGAAGATAACCCGGGCGGCTCTCGAGGGGAGCGTCCGTCTGGCCGGCTCCTTCCTGCGCGAGCGCCGGTTCCCCGACGCCGCCATAGACGTCCTGGACCAGGCCTGCGCCCGGACTTACCTCACCCGCGGCGGCGGGGACAAAGAGCCCCAGGTCCGCCTGGCCCAGATCGAGGAGACCATCGTCGAGATGACCGGCATCCACTCGCCGGGCATCACCGCCGACTTCCGCGAGAAGTACCGCCGGCTTGAGGAGTTCCTCCTCGAGCGCGTCATCGGCCAGGAGGACGCCGTCCGGAGAATCTCCGGCGTCATCCGCTACGCCAAGAGCAAGTTCGACCTCCACGCCTCGCGGCCGGACGGGGTGTTTCTGTTCATCGGCCCGGCGGGCAGCGGCAAGACGAAGATGGCCAAATCCATCTCGGAGTTCTTCTTCGGCGAAGAGGGAGCCCTGCTGGACTTCCGCCTGGGACAGCTCGATCCCGAGAAGGAGCTGGCCCAGATCGCCGGGAACGAGGGCCCGACGCTGGTGAACTTCATCCACCAGCAGCCCAACTCCGTGGTGATGTTCGACAACATAGACCGGGCCCACCCCGACACCCGGGATTGGGTCCGCCGGGTCATCTCCCAGGGGTGGGGCCAGGACAGCGCCGGCAGCCGGGTCCACCTGGCCGACTCCACCATCATCCTGACCGCGCTTCGGGGGGCCTTCGTGGAAAGGGAGGCGGCCCTGGGCTACGCCGACTCGGGCGACTTCCTCTCCGATCCCACCAAGGTGCGCCTCGAGCTGGAGAAGGACCTCGGCGCAGACTTTTTGAACCACGTGGACGAGATAATCTTCTTCCGCCACCTCACCGAGGAAGACTGCTTCAACATCCTCAAGGACAAGCTCCTGCCCCAGGCTCAGAAGCTTCTGCGGACCCAGCGCATCTACCTGGACGTGACCGACCGGGCCCTGAAGTACATCGCCGACGAGGGACACTCGAGCACCTTCGGCGCCAGCTACCTGAAGAACACCTTCCAGCGTCTGGTTCTGGTTCCCACGGCCACCAAGGCCGTGGAAGTCCCGACGGGACGGCTCACCCACATCCGGGTCACCCTCCGGGGCGGCACCCTGGTGGTGAGCCGCGGCCGCAACTAGTAGGGCAAGGGGTTTTGCCGG
>CAZNZF010000152.1:0-1525 GCA_964577465.1 uncultured bacterium
CACCCCCCTTCCCAACCGTCCCCCCCGAGGGGGGAAGGGGCCGCTGCAACCCACACCTGCAATTGCGATGATGTAGGGCGGCCCTGTAGGACGAGTCCTCTACGGCCGCCGTGTATTGCGATGACGTAGGGGCCGACATGCGGTCGGCCCGCGGGCGACCGTGGACTCATCGCCCCTACGGGGTTTGCCGGATATTGACGTAGGGGCGGGTGTCCACACCCACCCGCTCTAGAACAGCGGCGAGACCAGCACGTAGAACAACCGGAAGAACAGCCCGAAGTACGGCGAGAGGACCCCCGTAATCAACAGCACGATGATGAGGATGAAGCCGTAGGGCGCAACGCGGGCGGCGTAATAGTTCGCCTTGGGCGGCAGGAAGTGGAACAGGATGCTCGACCCGTCCAGCGGCGGGACCGGCAGCAGGTTGAACCCGCCCAGGATGAGGTTATACAGAACGCCGAGCTTGAGAATCGCCGAGATGAACCCGGCGACGCCGAAGTCGAGCTCGAAGGTGAACTGGTTGAAGGCCAGGGGGTCCATGCCCACCAGGTAGGAGACCTGGACCAGCACGCAGAATCCGGCGGCGAGGAGGAAGTTGGACGCCGGTCCCGAGAGCGCCACCGCCAGCATGTCCCGCCGCGGGTTGTGCAGGTTGCGGGAGTCCACCGGCACCGGCTTGGCGGCCCCGATGATGAACCCGGCGTTGGAGATGATCAGCACCAGCGGCAGGATGATGGTGCCGATGGGGTCGATGTGGGGGATGGGGTTCAGGGTGAGCCGTCCGGCCAGCCTGGCGGTGTCGTCTCCGCGGCGGTAGGCCACGAAGGCGTGCGCGGCTTCGTGGAAGGTGAGGCTGAACAACAGAATCGGGACGGCGGCGATGAGGTACTGCCAGGGCATGGGGCTTTCCTCGGGGTTGCGAGTTTCAGTACGGTGGGAACTCTACGCCGGTTCCTCGCGGGTGTGCCGGGCGATGAAGGACTCGGCGGTTACTTGCTTTTCTTCCGGGCCGGGGTGCTTCCGACCCTTGAGGTGCGCTTCCTGGGCGCAGACGTGGTATGGGCCTTTCTCACCCCGCCCCCCGTCGAGGCGGTCTTTTTTTTCGCCGCCGCCCCGTGTGTTTTTGAGTAGTGTAACGCCGCCGTCGGGACCGTCTTTGAAACGGCTTTCTTCCGCGAACCGCGGGGCCTCACGCCGGTCGGTATTTCCGAATCCGCGGCGTCCTGCCGGCGACGGTCGGGTCGTGTTTTGACGCACTCCCATTCCGTCTCCTCTTCGACGGGCACGGCCTTGAGCTTGATGACGCGGCCCAGGGCGAAAAACACCTCGGCCACCTTGCGCAGGGTCATGTTGGAGGGGCCGCGCAGGAGCTTGGTGATGTAGGCCTTGGAGCAATCGAGCCTGGAGGCCAGCTCCGATTTGGTGATACCCTCATCCTCCATGACCTCGAAGAGCTGCTGGCTCACGTCGAGGATGAGCCCCTCCTCGGCCATTTCGCGCCCGTCGCCGAAGAGCTCGATGAGCT
>CAZNZF010000152.1:1625-4535 GCA_964577465.1 uncultured bacterium
AGGATGAGCCCCTCCTCGGCCATTTCGCGCCCGTCGCCGAAGAGCTCGATGAGCTTGTAATGAAGTCCTTCCTTGACTTTCATCGGTGGGTTCCTTTCCTTCGCTCGTACTCTTTACGCAATACTTTGACTTTATCTATGTCGGAGCGGAACGTTCTGTCCCTCTTCTTGATATTGGCGTGGCACATTATTATGTCGGAACCGTCCATAAAGCTGAAGATGCGGGCTTGGTGGTCTTTTATATCGTATATTTTATCACCTTGATAATGGAAAACTTCTGTGTTTGGTCTTTGCAGATCGCAGACTTTTTGGATGTTATTACGTAATTTTGTGCATTCTTTAGGACGTTTCTGGTGAAGGTCCATTATGAAATCCAGGACGGGATTGTCTCCGTTTTCTTTCAGATAATAGTAGGCTGTGCGGTACACGCCCCGGTAATGCAGCACCAGCAACCCACCCATCGCCGACCACCCCTAAGTTAACCTATAAGTTAACTCTTGTCAAGTGGTGATTGACACTTTTTTAAGAAAAACTTATCCGCTCTACCTGGCTGTTCGCTCCCTACGCCGGTTCCTCGCGGGTGTGCCAGGCGATGAAGGACTCCACGCAGCGCCCGTCCAGGCGGTTTTTTTCCACCTCTTCGCGCAGGATGGCGAAGGCGCGCTCCGTGTTCATGGGCTCCTTGTAGTGCCGCTTCTGGGTCAGGGCGTCGAAGATGTCGGCCACGGCGATAATCCGCGCCCCCATGGGTATCTCGTCCCCGATGAGCGCCTCGGGGTAGCCCGAGCCGTCGAGCTTCTCGTGGTGCCCGGCGGCGATGGCCGGCACCTCCCGCAGCCTGCGCTCGAAGGCGATTTTGTCCAACAGCTCCCGGGTGATGGCGGCGTGGGTCTTCATCTCCTCGTACTCGTCGGGGGTGAAGCGCCCCGGCTTGCACAGGATGCAGTCGCGGATGCCCACCTTGCCGAAATCGTGCAGCAGCGCCGCCACCCGCAGCACCTCCCGCTCACCGGTCGGCAGGCCCATCTCGGCCGCGATGCCCAGGGTGTAGCGGGTGACGTTTTTGATGTGGTTCGAGGTTATCTTGTCCCGGGCGTCGATGGCGCCCGAAAGCGTCTCGATGAAGCTGGAGAACATCTCCTGCCGCTGGCGGTAGAGGAGGTTGTTCTCGATGGAGATGGCCGCCTGAGCCGCCAGCATGGTCAACAGCTTCTCGTCGTCTGCGTCGAAGGGGAGGCTGTCCTCCAGCCGTCCCGAGGGCGCCTTCTTGTTGAGCACCTGGAACACGCCCATCACCTCGCCCCGCTTGTCGAGCATGGGCATGGTGAGCATGGACTTGGTGCGGTATCCGGTCTGGCGGTCGATTTCCTTGTTGAAGCGGGGGTCGTCGTAGGCCTCGGGGATGTTGAGGGTCTTGCCGGTGACGGCCACGGCGCCGGCGATGCCCTTGGACACCGGGAAGCTTATCTCCCGCTCGCCCTCGGCGACCATGCTCCAGAGCTCGCCCCGGTCCCGGTCGTGGATGAAGACGGTGGAGCGGTCGGCGTCCAGAATCTCGCTGGTGAGCTTGGCGATGATGGCCAGAAGCTCGGCGATGGGCATGATGCGGCCGATGGCCTGCGCCGCCTCCAGAATCACGCGCTGGCGGTGCAGGAGCTTATCGTTCTCCCGGCCCATGAGGGCGTTGGAGACCGCCACCGAGGTGTAGCTGGCGATGACGCGGAGCTGCTCCTCGTCGTCGAAGGTGAAGGGCCCCTCGCGCTTGTTGAGGACCTGGAGGACGCCGAGGGCGCGCCCCTCGCGGCCCTTCAGCGGAATCACCAGCATGTTGCGCGTCCGGTAGCCGGTCCGGCGGTCCACGTCCCGGTTGAAGCGGGGGTCGGCGTAGGCGTCGGTGACGTTGGCGATTTCGCCGGACTGCGCCACGTGGCCGGCGATTCCGGCGCCGGAGGGCATTCGTATCTCGTTCTCGGCCATCCCCTCGGCCACGATGCTCCACAGCTCGTCGGCGGCCTCGTCCAGGAGGAAGACGCTGGTGCGGTCGGCGTCCATGACCTCGGTCGTTACGCGGGCGGCGAGTTTGAGGAGCGAGCGCAGGTCCCGTTCGCCGGAGAGGGCGCGGCCCACGTCCAGCAGGTTCTCCTGCCGCTTGAGAATCGCCAGCGCCTGCTGGTGCGCCGCCGCGTTGGCCAGGGTCACCCCGCCGTAGGCGATGAGCTGGCCCAGGAGCGCCGAGTCGTGGGCGGTGAAGCGGCCCTCGCGCTTGTTCAGCGCCCCGAGGACCCCGATGGTCCGCCCGAGGTGGTCGTGCAGGGGGAAGAAGAGTGCATTTCTGACGCGCAGGCCCGGCTCGTCGAAGAGCGCGCGCTCCGCCGGCGCCGCCCCGCGGCGGGAGAAGTAGAGGGTCTTCCCGTCCGCGAGCACACGCTCCAGAAACCCGCCCTGCTTCGGGTCCAGGACGTGCCCGGCCGCCACCGGGAGGTGGAACCACTCCCGCTCGTGGGCCTCCCGGGTGAACCGGATGCGGACGAGCTCGGCGTCCACGGCCCCGGCGGCGTGGCGCGAGAACTGTCCCACCAGGTGCGCCAGGTCCTGCTCCCCGGCCAGGTCCCGGGTGGCCTCCAGGAGTTGCCGCATCTCGCGCAGCCGCTGACCTAGCTCTTCTCCGCGCGCCATGTCCCCCACCTCCGCGAATATACCTGTTAAGTGTAACCGATTCCGCCCTCCCCCGCCACCATCCCGGCGTTCCACCGTCGGTCCGTGCCTACGTCATCACAGCATGGGTGTGAGGGATACCTTAGAAAGAACGCGGCGGGGTTGGGAAACCCCGCCCTACGGCATCGCAAACGTTGCAGCGTCCCCTCCCCCCTTTGGGGGGAGGGTTAGGGAGAGGGGTAAAACGCGGCGGGGA
>CAZNZF010000153.1:0-2365 GCA_964577465.1 uncultured bacterium
TAGGGCGGGGAACCGAGCAAAGCGAGCTATGCGAAGCAAATCCTTTCCCCGCCGCGTTTTTATGGTGGCCCTCACCCTCAATCCCGTCGGCGCGCCGCTCCCACGGGGAGAGGGAAATCGCGGCGGCTCGCAGGGGATGCATCCCACAGGGCCGCCCTACATCGCCCGATTTACCCTCACCCCGGCCCTCTCCCACGGGGAGAGGGAAATCGCTGCACCCCTCACCAACGACCGCTCTACGACCCCTTCGGCGGCTCACGGTTGATGCAGAATAAATCCGGCAGCCGGATTTCCTCCCAGCCCATGGACCGCGGCATGGCCCGCCCCGAGACGTTGTCCGCCCCCGTCTCGGCGAAGGGGATGATGTTGAACCCCACCATCTCGGCGCACAGCGCCACCACGCAGGACCGGGCCAGCCCGTGCTTGCGGAAATCGGTATGCGTCGCCACACCCAGGTCGGCGTAGGCCCCGTCCTCGGCGAAGACCGCGGCGATGGAGCGAATGTGCCCCCCCACCTCGGCCCCGAAGGCGTTCTCGTTCTCGACGAAGTGGGCGACGCTCTCGTGGTACTTCCACAGCCAGGGCTCGTCGATTTCCTCGACGTCCTTGGCGTCGCGGGGGGCCAGCCAGCGCACCGGGTGCTCCGGCTCCGGGTACGGCTCCCGGGCGATGAAGCCGACCCGGGGCCAGCGGACGACCGCGTTGAAGGACTGGCGCAGCACGCCCTCCCAGTCCGGCCCGGCGTAGCAGAAGCCGGTCCAGTCCACCGGGGGCATGGCGGCCAGCACCTCGGGCTCACCGGGCTCGCCGCCGCAGGCCAGGTCGTCGAGGAAGGAGTGCACCGCCCAGCCCTGGCCCACGCGGACCACGCCCCGCTCGGCCAACAGGTTCGCCCGGGGAATCTGCAGGCCCGGGTCGGGCGGGAACAATTTCAGGGCCATCTCGTAATCGTCGTTCATGGCTATTCCGGGTAGGCGGCGAAAATCCGTTCGGCGAGCTTATAAAGATTCCGGTCCTGTATCGCCTCGCGGATCCGCCGCATCAGTTGGAGGTAGAAGAACAGGTTGTGATAGGTCGCCAGCCGCAGTCCGAGGAATTCCCCGGCGCGCACCAGGTGCGCCAGGTAGGCCCGGGTGTACGTCCGGCACACCGGGCATCCGCACTCGGGGTCCGGCGGCGTGTAATCGGTTCTGAACCGCGCGTTGCGCAGGTTGAGCTTTCCGGCCCCGGTGAAGAGCTGGCCGTTGCGCGCGTTGCGCGTGGGCAGGACGCAGTCGAAGAGGTCGAAGCCCAGCCCGACGGCGTGGACGACGTCCGCCGGGGTGCCCACGCCCATGAGATACCGGGGCCGGTCCGCGGGCAAGAGCGGCGCCGAGGACTCCAGCACCGCGCGGTACAGCGCCTTGGGCTCGCCCACGGACAGGCCCCCCAGGGCGTACCCGTCGGCGTCCAGCTCGGTGAGGAACGCCGCCGATTCGGCCCGCAGCTCCGGGTGCATCCCGCCCTGAACGATGGCGAAGAACGCGCGCCGCGTGCCGTTGCGCGAGTTGAGCCGCCGGTGCTCCTGGGCCGACCGCCGCTCCCAGGCGTGCGTGAGCGCCAGGCTCGTGCGCACCTCCTCCGGCGTCGCCGGGTACGGGGTGCACTCATCCAGGGCCAGGACCACGTCGGTCCCCAGGCCGTGCTGGACGGCCACGGACCGCTCCGGGGTCAGCTCGTAGAGCTCGCCGTCCAGCGGGCTGGCGAAGAGGACCCCGTCCGTGTCCAGGCGCCGGACGACCGGCTCGCGCTCGCGGCGACCGGTTTCGGGGACCGCGTTCTCGCCGTCCAGGCCGGGGAAGCCCTCGTCGCGGTCGGGCTCGGTCTCCGTGGGCAGCCGGGCGCCGATTCCCCGGCGGCCCGAGAGGGAGAAGACCTGGAATCCGCCGGAGTCGGTGAGAATCGCCGGGCCGTCGTCGCCCAGGCCCATGAAGCGGCGCAATCCGCCCGCTTCCGCCACCACCTCGGGACCGGGCCGCTGCCACAGGTGGTACGTGTTGCAGACGAGCTGCTGGACGCCCAGGGCCCGCAGGTCGGCGGCGTCGAGGGTCTTCACCGTGGCCTGGGTCGCCACCGGCATGAAGGCCGGGGTCTCGACGGTGCGGCCCCCGACGGTGTAGGCGCCCCGCCGGGCGAGGGAATCCTCGGACAGGATGCTGAACTCGAGGTCGCCCGCCACGCCTCCCGAATCGGCGAGGGTCGAAAGTCCGCGGGACCTCTCGGCACGCGGAGCCCACTCGTAGATTGAATTCCCGTGCCGGGCCGCATCCGCGGGACACCCCCGCCCGCGTCGCCCAACCGCCCCTACCCCCCGGCCGACGCCTCC
>CAZNZF010000153.1:2465-4534 GCA_964577465.1 uncultured bacterium
CCCCCCGGCCGACGCCTCCAGAGCCCGCCAGGGCCCGACACCCGCACATCCGCCGCGGTATCGGAACCCCGCCTCCCGGGTTCCGCCGGTGGGGAATCCACCCCCATTATTATGCCGCCCGAAAGTTCATTTTGCAACACCCCCAATGAATCCGTGACAAACCCCCCTTATTAATCGTATACATTACGCAACTCGGCCCGTTGATTCGATACCCGGGGAGGGAAGATGAAAAAGACGCTTCTGGTCTTGCTCTCGATTCTGGCGGCCGTTTCGGTGGCGCTGGCGCCGAAAAAAATCGCCGTCCTGTACTTCGACGTGGCCGCGCCCACCCACGACTACGACTACCTCGCCACCGGCATCCCGGAGATGCTCATCACCGACCTGGCCAACCAGCGAGACATCACCGTCATCGAGCGGGAGCGGCTGGACGAGGTGCTCGAGGAGCTGGCCCTCGGCGGCTCCGGAATCGTGGACACCGGCACCGCCCTCGAGGTGGGGAAAATCCTCAACGTGGAGCTTCTGGTCATGGGCAACCTCACGGTGGCCGGTGAGAGCTTCCGGCTGGACACCAAGATTCTGGAGGTGGAGACGGCGGAGGTTATCGGGGCGGTGAAGGCGGCCACGGAGGACGAGGGCGACCTGTTCGACCTGGTGGACGCGACGTCGCTGGCGCTCATAGACAAGCTGCGCGGCGTGACGCTCGGCTCGGGGCTGACTTACGAGATTCCCGAGGGCGCCGTCCGCTTCGACGTGGCCTTCGTCATCGACACCACCGGCTCCATGGGCGACGAGATTCAGGTGGTCAAGGAGAAGATGAAGGAAATCGCGGCCGAGGTGGCGCAGGGGACCCCGCCGCCCGCCGTGCGCTTCGGCATCGTGGAGTACCGCGACCGGGGCGACGTGTACGTGACGCAGACCACCGATTTGACCTACGACGTGGCGCGGCTCAACGAGCGGATAAATTCCATCATCGCCTCGGGGGGCGGTGACGCGCCGGAGAGCGTGGCCGAGGGCCTCCGGGCCGCCATCCACGAGCTGTCCTGGGAGGAGGGCCCCGTCGTCCGGCTGGCCTTCGTCATCGGCGACGCGGCCGACCACCTCTACGGCGACGCCGACTACACCCTGGAGGACGCCGCCCGCGACGCCTCGGACCTGGGCCTCACCTTCTTCACCATCGGCTGCTCCGGCCTGGACCCCACCGGCGAGGGGCAGTTCGTCAAGCTGGCCTACGACACCAACGGCAGCTTCGAGTACCTCACCTACCGCCAGCGCTACGTCGACGACACCGGCAAGGAGGTGGCGCTGCTCTATGAGGGGGACCACGTGTACGAGGAGCCGAAGACGTCGGGTTACGGCGTCGGTGGCGGCGGCGAGGACTTCGTCTACCCCGCGGAGAGCGAAGAAGTAGGCGGTGTGGGCAGCTCCGGCATCATCACCTCGGCCATCAAGGGCGAGGGATACGGGGGATCGGGGGAGAGTTACGACGAGTACTACGCCGAGGCCACCGGGGCCGAAGCGGAACACCTCGCCTCCGAGGAGACGGTGATGCGCGTCTCCGGCAGCGCGGCCGTGGGGGCCAAGGAGAACAACCTGGACCGGCTGGTCACCGACGTCATCATGGCGGAGGCCATCCGGCGCGACGTGAGCTACGACCTGGGCATCCCCGTGGCCAAGGTCCTGGTGGAGAACTCCGGCCTGCGGGCCTGGCTGCCGGTGACCGACCCGACGATGGTGGACCGTCTGCGCGCGGCGGCCGAGGCGGGCGAGACCCTGTGGGTCGCCGCGGGCGTTTCGCCGAAGCCGGAGGGCTCCGCGGCCGAGAACGCCTTCGTCTTCGTGGCGGGCACCCTGCGGCTCTTCGAGAAGGAGAGCCAGGTCCCGGCTATGACCCGGGGCGATTTCGAGAAATTCGAGGGCGACCCGGCGTACTATCGGGACCACGGCCTGGGCAGCCCCAACACGTGGGCGGTGCCGGTGCGGGTGCTGGAGTTCCAGACGGTGGAACCGGCCGAATAGACCGGGGTTCCCCGCGATTCTGAATGTAGGGCGGGGACTTTAGTCCCCGCCGC
>CAZNZF010000154.1:0-4528 GCA_964577465.1 uncultured bacterium
GTGGTACTCCTCGCAGTCCCAGTGGGGTGCGGCCTACGGCTTCTTCCAGGTCATCAACGGCACCATGGGTGAGCCCGAATTCGATCCGCCGTACGTGACGGGCATGGACCCGGATGACGGCGAAGCCGACGTTCCGCTCGATTCGAACATCGTCTTCCACTGCATCGACGACGAGCACGACGTGGACGTCGACACCATCGATTTCACCGCGGCCGACAGCAGCCTGGGCAACGGTTACGCCCTCAGCGCCGGCTCGCCCAACCGCACCCTGGCCGGCGATTTCGAGATGGACGAAACCGACCCCGCGGACATCGTGTGCACCTTCGACCCCGATGACGACTTCTACTGCTCTGACACCATCACCTGCACCGTGGCCGCCGGGCTTGCCGACGAGAAGGGCAACCCGACGGAAGACGACTTCGTCTGGACCTTCACCACCGAGGGTTGCCCGAGCGTTACGCAGACCACCTGGGGCGCCATCAAGGCCGACTTCTAACAACCAGAAGCCCGACAACGCCTGGGGGAACCTGCAAAGGTTCCCCCTTTTTTAAGTGAGTCTGTCGTTCCCGCGGAATCCCAACTCGCCCCTGGGGGGAACCGGCAAAGGTTCCCCCTTTTTTACCCAAGACGCAGAGTCGCCGGCGGGCGGGGTCGGAGCACCGCCCCTACGTCATCGCAAATACAGGATACGGGCCGGGGTGAGGGTCGTACAAACCGTGCGATGTAGGGCGGCCCTTCTACGGGCCGCCGGGTTTAAATAACGGCGGGGATGGAATCCCCGCCCTACATTTATGGAGAGCGTAGGGGCGACCGTCCACGGTCGTCCGTAGGCCGATTTAAAAGTCGGCCCCTACATCATCGCAACCGGGGTGAGGGGAAGGGGTCGAACTTCATCATCCGCCGCTTTTCACCGCCCCGGCCAAACTGGTATACTTGGCCGAACCGCCGCCGTGAGACGGACGATGGACATTGAGAAAGATATAACCCGATTGGAAGACCCGGACCACCTGCGGTCGCGGGCGGCCCAGGTCGAGGGGGAAAACCCGGCGAGCGCCGCCGTGTACTACCTCCAGGCCGCGGAGCTCCTGGCCGGCGCGGGCGACGGCGACGGGGCCGCCCAGGCCGCTCTGGACGCGCTCCACCCCGCGGGGCTCGGCGACCCCGCCCTGTTGAAGGAGGCGCTGGACGCGCTCCGGCGGGAGTACGTCGGCGGCGACCGATCCGACGCCGAGCGGCGCGCCTTCATCTTCAAGCTCCACGGCGCGGCGGGGAGGCTCGAGGACTCGCGGGCGCCCGGGTCCGCCAGCCGGGTGCGCCACCTGGCCTGGGAGGCGGAGCACGCGCTCGTCCGCCGTTCCGCGCGTTCCGGCGGATTGAAGCACACCCTGCGCTGCTTCACCCTCTGGCTCTGGCGCGTTTTCGCCGGCTACGGGGAGAGGCCGCTGCGCCTCTTGGTTACCGCCGGCGGCGTCGTCTACCTCTTCGGCGTCCTGTTCATCGGGCTCAACCTGCTCGCGGTCCGCCTGAACGTCCTGCCGGCCATCGCCACCCCCAACATCTACGACCTTTTAGGCTACTTCGGCATCTCGCTGGCGGCCTTCGTCGGCAACGGCTTCGCCTACGCCGGGGATGCGTCGGGCTGGATACTGGTCTGCCTCGAGGCGGTAATCGGCTGGCTCGTGATGGTCTCGTTCGTCACCGTCATCATCCGGCGGCTGTTCCCGGGCGCCTCCCGAAGGCCCGACCCGTCGCCGCCCCGGGGCGTCCTTTACCGCCTGTGGGGCTTCGTTACCGGGAGCGGGGAGCGGCCCTGGCGGCTGGGCCTCGTCGCGTTGGTAATAACGATGGTCTTCGCCGCCCTCTTCGTCGCGGTGAACTACATCGCCCTGGTCCTGCGCGCCCCGCCCCAGGTTCTCTACTACGAGATTTACTCCCTCTTCGGCTACGTGGGCGTGTCCTTCGCGGCACTCTTCGGAGACGGGTTCCGCTTCGCCGCGGGCGCCCTCGGCTGGATTCTGGTGTCCCTGGAAACCGTCCTGGGCTGGCTGTTGACCCTGTCCCTGGTGGCGGTCACGGCGGGGAAGATGCTCCGCCGCGCCCCGGGGCCCGGGATGGAAGAATGACAACCCCCCGGCTATAATCTTTAAAAAAACGCTTCCAAGAGAGGTCGCCATGCGCAAGACCCTGATTCTCCCGCTGTCGCTGGCCGTCTTTCTGTTCGGCGGCTGCAACCTCTTCGACGGCGGTCCCGACGGCGGCACCGGCAAGCAGGAGCCCCTGAAGTTCATCGGCGTGACCCTCGCCACCGCCGAAAACCCCGACTCCCCGACCAAGAACTTCCCCGTCGAGAGCGCCACCGTGGTGGTCTGGAAGCTCTCCTTCTCCGGCGACCCCGGGGCGGGCCACCGCGTCGAGGCGAAGTGGTTCTGGCACGACGGCACGCTCAAGTGGACCGAGGAGCGCACGGTCTCCGTCGGCGCCCCCAAGCCCGTCACCGTCGTCGGCGGCAAGGGCTACGACGAGCCCGGCGGCTGGGTGCCCGGCGTCTACACCATCAAGTTCTTCCTCGACGGCGCCCCGGTCGGCGAGGAGATTTTCCGCGTCACCGGCGAGGCCGCCCAGGCGAAGCCCATCCTGTTGGCCGGGGTGGATTTCCACCACGTCGGCGACATCACCGAGCCGGTCCAGGTCTTCTCCAAAGACGACACCGACACCATCATCTGGTTCGCCAAGCTCTCCCTGGCTCCAGGGGCGGCCGGAGACCACACCGTCACCGCCACCTGGCTCGACCCCGAAGGGAAATCCCTGTGGACCGAGGACCGCGCCATCACCATCACCGAGGGCGCCGAAGTCAAGCAGGTCGCCGGCGGTAAGGGCTACGAGGAGCCGGGCAAATGGGCCATCGGCACCTACACCCTTCTGATCGCCGTGGACGGCGAGCCGCTGGGCCAGGCCACCTTCAAGGTCGGCGAGGTGCCCCCCGGCGACGAGGTCGAGCTGGCCGGCACCTCGGGCCTCGGCCTCATGCGAATCGCCTTCTACAACCGCGGCGACTACGTCAACCAGATGACCGAGTTCGAGAACGCGAAGACCGAGATGATAGTATGGGAAGTGAGCCTGCTCATCCAGCCCGCCACCCCCGAGGGCGGCCACAAGCTCGTCGCCAAGTGGTATCTCCCCGACGGCAGCGAGAAGTGGGTGCAGGAGGAGGAGTTCGACGTCACCGACGCGGACAATAGTAAGCGGGTCATCGGCGGCAAGGGCTACACCGGCGTGGGGAACTGGGCCGTGGGCGAGTGGAGCCTGAAGTTCTACCTGGACGGCGAGTTCCTGGGCCAGAAGGCGTTCACCATCAAATAGCCCCTTGCCGAAAAGATGGTTGAGGGCTATATTTAAGGGGAGGATTAGTCCTTCCCTTGAATGCGAGGTCGTGATGAAGACTATGTGCAGCATCTTTTTCGCGCTGGTGCTGGCCGTCGCGGCCGCCGCCGGCGAGTGGCACATCGAGACGGTGGATTCGGACGGAGACGTGGGCGGGGAAGTCTCCCTGGCCCTGGACTCCTCCGATTATCCACATATTTCTTATGAAGACGGTCTCCCAAACTATGACTTGAAATACGCCCGATGGAACGGTAGCTCTTGGCAGATCCAGACCGTGGACTCGGCGGGAAGCGTAGGCCGTTACACCTCCCTGGTGCTGGACTCCTCCGGTCGCCCTCACATTTCGTATTTCGACGCTTCCCCAAACTATGACTTGAAATACGCCCGATGGAATGGGTCAGCCTGGCAGATTGAGACCGTTGACTCGGAAGGAGGCGAAGACACCTCCCTGGCGCTGGACTCCTCCGGTCGCCCCCACATCTCGTATTGTGCCAGCCGTCATCTAAAATACGCCCGCTGGAACGGTAGCTCTTGGCAGACATATACCATTGACTCGGCGGAAGACATGGGCATGTATAGCTCCCTGGCGCTGGATTCCTCCGACCGCCCCCATATCTCGTATCGCGATTACGGCAATGATTATCTAAAATACGCCCATTGGGACGGCGACACATGGCAAATAGAGACCGTAGATTACGAGTGTTATAATACTTCCCTGGCGCTGGACTCATCTGACCGCCCCTATATCGTGTATGGCGACGAAGCCAACTGTGATCTCAAGTACGCTCGTTGGGACGGCGACGATTGGCATATCGAGATTGTTGACTCAGAGGGATGGCCGATGGACGCCTCTCTGGCGCTGGATTCCAACGATTACCCCCACATCTCATATTACGACGGTTGGCCAAACTGTGACTTGAAATACGCCCGCTGGAACGGCAGCTCCTGGCAGATATATACCTTGGACTCGGCGGGAGAGGTTGGTGGGGTTACATCCCTGGCGCTGGACTCCTCCGGCTGCCCGCACATCTCGTATAACGACTATACCAACGATGACCTTAAATACGCCTATTGGGAAGGCGGGCCGGGGGTGGAGGGGGCGGAGGTTTTTGCGAATACCAATGATGATGGGGTGCTGGTCGGCTGG
>CAZNZF010000155.1:0-4509 GCA_964577465.1 uncultured bacterium
CCCTCCCTAACCCGTGAGCGCGCTTCCCCCCAGAGGGGGGAGGGGATTTTCCTATTCCCCCGTCAGCCCCACCGCCGGGGTGAAGTCGCCGTCGAAGCGCCCGAGGGTGAACGTCCGCCCGTCGGTCTCCACCACGCCTGCCCCGCGCTCGCGCACGTCGTAGAGCCAGCAGCCCGCCGCCGCCAGCCGCCAACCCACCTCCTCCGATAGCAGCCTCCGGTCCGGGAACACCACCCCGTGCCCCGGCCGGACCGCCGTCAGGAACGCCGTCGTCGTCCCGGAGGCCGAGCCGTGGTGCCCGACCTTTAACAGGTCCACCGCCTCCGGCTCCCAGCGGTCCAGCAGCCGGTGCTCCCCGGGCGCCTCCAGGTCCCCGGTCAACAGCGCCTCGAACTCACCGTAGCGCAGCAGCAGGACCAGCGACGCGTCGTTGACTGCCGTCCCCGGCGACCGCGGCCGGTCGGACGCGGACAGGACGGTTATTTCGAGCTTTTCGTCCCGGGTGGGAATGCGGGTCTCGTAAGCGGGGTGATACACCTCGGCCTTGGAGAGCCGTTCGGCGAACGCATAGAGCATGTACGCCTCGGAGTCGGAGCCGTCGGGCGGGCGGTAGACCCGCTCCACCTCGAAGCGCTGGAGGACGGGCGTCAGGCCCGAGCAGTGGTCCGAGTCGGGATGAGTCAGGCACACCGCGTCTATATCGGTGACGCCACTGCGCCGCAGGTACTCGGCCACCGGCTCGGCGTAGTCCAGGCCGCCGTCGACGACGATACGGTCCCCCGCCGGGCTCTCGACGAGGAGTGCGTCGCCTTTATCAACGGAGAAGAAGGTCAGCCGCAGGCGGTCCGGCGCGTCGTCGCGGAGCAGGTGCCAGCCCCAGAGCGCGATAATCAGGCCCGCGGGAATGAGCGGTGCCCACCTTCTCTTCCCCCTCCGCCAGAACCACCACGCGGCGCCGAAGAGCGCCAGGGTCGCCACGACGAGCCAGACCGCCGGCTGGCGCAGGTCGGTGGTCATCAAGGGGATGCGCGAGGCCCCGTCGACGAGGCCGTCCATCCCGCGCAGGACCAGCGAGAGGGGCTCCCCCAGAAATTTCGCCAACATCGGGACCCCCACCGCCGAGGCCCCCGCCACCAGCAAAAGGTACGGCACGCCGATGGCCAGGACGACGCCCACCAGCGGGATGACGACCAGGTTGAGGGCGAAGGCCAGGAGGGGCACCCGGGCGAAGTGCAGGGCCAGGAGGGGGTAGATGGCGAGCTGGGCCGCCAGTGTCGCCCCCAGTCCGTCGGCGATGAACCGCGGCGCCTTCTCCCGAGTCAGCCGCGTAATCCGGTCGGAGATGGCCGGCGTCAGCGCCGCGATGCCCGCCGCCGCCACGAAGGAGAGCTGGAAGGAGATGTCCCACAGGGCGAGCGGGTTCAGCGCCAACAGGAAGAGCCCCGCCGCGGCCACCGAGGTGCCCAGGTGGGCCGGGCGCCCCAGAATCCGCCCCCCGAGGAACAGGCCGGTCATGAGGCAGGCCCGCAGCGCCGGCGCCCGCGCCCCGGTCAACAGCGTGAAGCCGACGATGACCGCCAGGGCCAGGACGTACCGCCCCCGCCGCTTCAGCGGCAGCGCCCCGCCCAGCAGGAACGCCAGGTAGCCCACGATGCCCACGTGGAGGCCGCTGACCGCCAGGATGTGGAAGATGCCCGCGTCCCGGTAGCGCGCCAGGTCGTCCGGCTCGAGCTCGCCCCGGTCACCGGTCAGAATCGCCCGCGCCAGCCCCACCGCCTGGGGCTGGAGGGATTCCGTCATGCGTGCGGTGAGCCACTCCCGCAGGCGCAGGAAAATGGTCCCGAGGTCGTTGCGGGTAGTAGTGATTTCGACCGGCCCCGCGTCCCGCGCCCAGCCGGCCACCCCGTTCGCCCGCAGGTACTCGCCGTAGTCGGGCGTGAGCGGGTTGTCCGCCGCCCGGATGCCGCTCAGGTAAAACGCGCCCCGGAGGAGGTCCCCCGGGGAGAATTTCGGCCGGCCCCCGCCGTACACGCCCAGGCTCAGACGCATACCGTTTAAATCGCGCAACTCGTCCGGGGCCTGGACGACCTCGACCCAGGCGCGCTCCCGGATTTCATCGCGGTCCACGGGGCCGACCACCCGGACGGTGAGCGCCACCTCGCCCAGTCCGCCGATCCGGGCCTCCATCACCGTCTGGCGCGCCAGGGCCCTCTCCGCTATCCCGGCCCCCGCCGCCAGGGCCGCCACCAGCGCCAGCCCCAGGGTGAGCCGCGGCCTCTTCCGCCCGACGAGGAGGAGGGTGCCGGTCGCCGCCAACAGGAGCGCCGGGGCCCACGCCGGTGGCAGCCCGAGCCAGCGGGCCGCCGCTATTCCGCACGCGAAGGCCGCCGCCAGGCCCACCAGTGGTGAACGCGGCGGCGGCGCTTTTGTTTCTTGCAGCACGGCTATTTCCGCTTCGCGCGTCCGGCCCTTTTATCGCGCCCCCCGCGGCGGCGGCTTACGGCCTCCAGCACCGCCGCACGCTCCGCCGCCGGGTCCAGCATCCGGCCCGCCTTCCGCGCGGCCAGCCAGCGCCAGATGATGATGCCCACGCCCACGAGGAAGATGACGATGGAGATGACCTGATTCTTCGACAGGAAACCGCCGAAGGCCCACATGTCGACCTCGCGGTAGCGGAACTCCTCGATGAACAGCCGCCAGGCCCCGAAGAAGGCGATGGTTATCCCGAACAGCAGACCGTGGAACCGCTTCCACTTCCGCTCCACCAGTATCAGCAGGCCGAAGAGGAAGAACCCCGCCGCCGACTCGAAGAGCTGGGTGGGCAGGACCGGCGTGCCGGGCAGTATGCCGGTGCGCGGGGTGTAGTACACCGGCGAGTTGTTGGGGAAGACCATCCCGAGCCAGGAGTCGGTGGCGCGGCCGTAGCAGCAGCCGTTGAAGAAGCAGCCGATGCGCGTCAGCCCGAGCCCCAGCCCCACCGACGGCGCCACGATGTCGGTGATTTTCCACACCGGCAGCTTCTTGCGCCACAGGTAAACGATGGAACCGGCAATGGCGAGGATGAACCCCCCGAAGAGCATCAGCCCCCCGTCCCAGATGCGCAGCAACTGCACCCAGGGATTACTGCCGTACTGATCGAAGTGAAAGATGAAGTGGAACAGCCGGGCGCCCACCACGGCGCAGATCAGAATCACCAGGGAGAGGTCGTAGATGTGGCGGTGGTCTATGCCCCGGTTGCGGGCCCGCTGGGCGGCCAGAATCATCCCCAGGAAGAAGGACAGCGCCAGCATCAGGCCGTAGACCCGCAGCGTCAGCGGACCGATGGTGAGAAGGGTGGGGTGCATGGTTTACGCTTGCCCGTCGGGGCGGTTTGGCGGTAAAGTTAAACGTAATCCTATCCCCTACCGGTCGATTAGTCAAACGGTACGCCCATGCCCGACCCCAGGCTCGGCATCACCGCCACCGTCCCCTCCGAGGTCGCCCTGGCCGCGGGGCGGACCCTCGTGGACCTGAACAACGTCCTCGTCCGCGGGGAGGACCCGGAGCGCGCCGTCCGCGAGGCTGAGTCGGCCGGATTCCCGCGCAACTCCTGCGCCTGGATCAAGGGCGTGTACGCCGTCATCCGCCGCCTGGGGCTGGGCGAGGTCGTGGGCGTCAACCGGGGGGACTGCAGCAACACCGAGGCCCTGCTGGAGATTCTGACCGACGACGGGGTCACCGCCGTGCCCTTCGCCTACCCCGAGGACCGCTCGCCCGATGAGCTCCGACGCTCCCTGGAGCGCTTCGCCGAAAACCTCGGGACCGACCTGGCGGAGGCGGAACGGTGGCGGGAGCGCCTGGCGCCGATTCGTGAAGATTTAAACCGGCTCGACGGGCTGGTCGTGGCGGGAAAGAGGCGGGACGCGGCCTACTTCGACCTGGCCCTCTCGGCGAGCGACTGGGGCGGCGACCCGCAGGGTTACGCGACCGCGCTGGAGCATGAGCTGGCCTCCGGCGACGAGCCGCCCCCCGCACCGGTCCGCCTGGCCTACCTCGGCGTGCCGCCGGCCTTCACCGACCTGCTGCCGCGGACCGCCGAGCTCGGCGCGGCCTTCGTCTTCGCCGAGATTCCCCGCCGGTTCACCATGCCGGGCCGCCCGACCGACCTCGTCGCCCAGTACCTCGCCTACACCTACCCCTACGGCATGGCCTTCCGGCTGGGGGACATCCTGCCCGAACTGGAAAGAAGGCGGGTGGACGGCGTCGTGCACTACGTCCAGAGCTTCTGCTTCCGGCAGATCGAGGACATCCTCCTGCGGCGGCGGCTCACTGATGTGCCGGTGCTCACGCTGGAGGGGGACCGTCCGGGGCCGCTCTCGGCGCGGGACCTCCTGCGGCTGGAGAGCTTCGTGGAGACGCTGCTGCTGCGCCGGCCCGGCGGTGGTTAGCGCATCCGGCGGCCCGGGGGTGAGGGGTGCAGCGGCCCCTTCCCCCCTCTGGGGAGAGGGTTAAGGAGAGGGGTAAAACGCG
>CAZNZF010000156.1:0-4499 GCA_964577465.1 uncultured bacterium
GGATACATTTATTATGTCAAGCGCAAAGTTGAATTTATTAATAAACACATGAATTATTTTAAGCAATGAACCGCATCCTCGTCGCCAGCCGCAACCCCGACAAGCTCCGCGAGCTCCGGGACATCCTCGGGACCGAGGGGTATGACCCGGCCTCCCTCCTGGAGCTCGACCCCGCGCGCACCCTCGACATCGTCGAGACCGGCCGGAGTTTTTCCGAGAACGCGGTCCTCAAGGCCACCGCCGTGGCCGAACGGTTCGGCGACCTGGGCCTGGGCGAGGACTCGGGGCTCACCGTAGACGCCCTGGGCGGCGCGCCGGGCATCTACTCCGCCCGGTACCACGCCCTCGACGCCGAGGCCATCCGCGGCATCTATCCCGGGTACACCGGCGGTCGACCGCTGACGGCAACGGGCGTCCAAGCGGATTTTCTGAACAACGTGAGGCTCCTGGCCGAATTAGAGGGAGTTTCCGAACGCGCCGCCCGCTACACCTGCGCCGTCGCCCTGGCAACCCCTACGGGGGAGGTCCTCCTGGCCACCGTGGGGCAGGTGGAGGGGCGCATCGGGGACCGCCCGGTCGGCCACGGGGGCTTCGGCTACGACCCCCTCTTCATCCCCGAGGGGTCCGAGCTGACCTTCGCCCAGCATACCGCGGAGGCCAAGCACGCCGTCAGCCACCGCGGCCGGGCGCTGAAGCGGCTCCTGGAATTTTTAAAAGAGGAACGGCCGTGAGGAAACTCGTCGTCCCGCTCGTGGCGCTGGTCCTTATCGCGGGCTGCCGCTACACCTTCAGCCCCAACCTCCCGCCGGGAATCGAGTCGGTGGCGGTTCCCACCGTCGTCAACTCCACCTTCGAGTACGGCATCGAGCAGGAGCTCACCTCCGCCATCATCGAGGAGCTTCTGGCCAACTCGCCCCTGACCGTGGCCCCCGAGGCGCGCGCCGATTCACTCCTCCTGGTCACCATCACCCGCTACGCCACCCGCGCCGTGGCCTACGACGTGGAGGAGGCGGTGAAAAAACGCGAGCTCACCGTGGAGCTCGAGGTCGTCTTCCGGGACCTGGCCGCCAAACGCGACCTCTGGCGGGACACCTCCCTCTCCGAGCGCGTGACGTACTACGACGTCGAAACCTCCGGGGGAAGCGGGACCGAGACGGAGGCCTACACCGAGGCGGTCGACCTCCTGGCGCAGCGGGTCGTGGACCGCATCGTCGAGGGCTGGTGACGGATTAAAATGCGCGACGACCGTCCAGTCCAGGCGTCTTTCAGCGGGAGAGGTCGGAGTGACGGTCGCGCACCCTTGCAACACCCGCAATTTCTGCTATACTTCAGGCGACGGATACCCGCCCCGAATCGGGAAGGTGCGACCTACGTGGCCGTGAGAACCAGACACTGGAGTGTGCCTTTAGTCCTATTGACGGCGGCGGCCGCCCTCGCCCAGGTGCCCCGCATATCCTCCGTCGTGTTCTCCACCGACGCCGACGGTGACGAAATCGTCACCATCACCGGCGACGCCGTAGGTCTCACCTCCCTGGCCTACGACGTTTTCTCTCTGGAGGAACCGCCCCGGGTCATCGTGGACATCAAGAACTCGGTCCACCAGTGCGACCCCCTGGTCGACGTCGCCCCCGGCCACAACATTCAGAGAATCCGCTCCAGTCAGTACTCGGAGATACCCTCCAAAATCGTCCGCGTGGTCATCGACCTGACCCGGTTCGAGCCCTACTACCTGACGAAAGACGGCAACACCATCGAGGTCCGCTTCCCCGCCCCGCCCGGTGGACGGCCCGAGGAGGTGCGACCTACGCGGATTACGGCGGAAATCGCCGCGGTGAACAACATCGAGGTGTCGGAGCTCATCGGCAAGACCCGGATCGAAATCACCGCCGACGCGCCGCTGAAGTTCGATTTCTCCAAGACCGTATCGCCGCGGACCTTCGTGCTGGACCTCATCGGCGCCCGGGTGGACCTCGACCAGCCGACCCTCTACCTGGACCGGGGCGGGCTGGTCAAGGTCAGCGCCACCCAGTACTCCACCACGCCTCAGCGCATCGTCCGCGTCGTCGCCCAGACCACCGGCGACTACCCCTACCTCATCACCCGCCGGGGCAACGCCCTCTACCTGGACGTCATCACCGAGGAGACCGACCCCTTCGCCGGCCTGAGCTACGGCTACACCTCCAGCGTGGACCTGGGGCGCGTGGAGACCTACGTCACCGCCGAGGTCGCCGAGTCGGGAGTCGGCTCCACCTCCTACCACACCACCGAGACCTACACCGCCGATACGGGCTACGGCTCCTCGGGAGAGGGCGGCTTCATCCCCTCGGGCAAGCGCATCTCCATGGACCTGAAGGACGCCGACATCGGCAACGTCCTGCGGATGCTGGCCTTCGAGACGGGGATGAACATCGTGGCCGGGCCCAACGTCACCGGCAAGGTCACCGTCGCCCTGCGCGACGTGCCCTGGGATGAGGCGCTGCGCGTGATTCTGGCCGCCCACGGCCTCTCCTACCGCGTCGAAGGCTCCATCATCCGGGTCAACACCCCCGAGGAACTGGTGAAGATGGCCGAGGCCGAGGCCGCCTCGCCCGTGGGCACCGAAATCATCACCCTGCGCTACGCCACGGCGGCCAGCCTCAAGGCCAGCTTCGAGTCCATGATTTCCGACCGGGGCCAGATTCAGGTCGAGCCGCGGACCAACTCCCTCATCGTCACCGACACCCTGGAGCGCCGCGACCGCATACGCCGCCTCGTCGAGCAGCTCGACGCCCGCACCGCCCAGGTGATGATAGAGGCGAAAATCTTCGACGTGCGCACCACCACCCTCACCGAGCTCGGCATCGACTGGGAGTTCGGCCTCCGGGGCAACTCGGTGGTCATCGACACCCCGTCCAACGCCGGCACCCTCACCGCCACCGGCCGCACGGCCCTCGACGCCGCCACCCTCCAGGCCACACTCCAGGCCAACGCCGCCGACACCGACACCAACATCCTCTCCGCCCCGCGCATCACCACCCTGGACAACCAGGAAGCCCGCATACTCGTCGGCAGCCGCATCCCCGTCAACCTCCTCGACGAGAACGGCAACACCTACACCGAGCTCTACGACGTAGGTATAAAACTCTCGGTCACCCCCCACGTCAACTCGGTCAACGAAATCACCCTGGACGTCCGGCCGGAGATTTCGGAGATGTCCCGCACCCCCGCGCCGGGGCTCGAGTTCCAGGTGGACACCACCGAGGCCAGCACCACGCTCCTGCTGCAGAACGGCGAGACCGGCGTCATCGGCGGCCTCCTGCGGCGCAAGACCGAATCCGTCGAGCAGGGGGTGCCGCTGTTATCCAGCATCCCGGTACTGGGGCTGTTGTTCAAGAGCACGTCGGACTCCGGCGAAGTGCGGGAACTCTTGATATTCGTCACCCCGCACCTGGTCCGGCCGGAGTAGGGCGAATCCCGGGTGGGCGTAAATCGGCGGGCCGTTCAGGCCCTTTTTTATACAAACCGGGGCTCAAATCGGCGCTTGGAGTCGCAAGCCGCCGGAGAATGAAACGACGTTCACTCATTTAAAGGGCAATAAAAAAGGCGGCGCGGGCCGCCTTTTTTCTTTCGGATATCAACTTACAAACCATCGGCGCATCGGCGTGAGACACTGGGCGTGGGTCACATCTTCGCCCGGCGGGCCTCCAGGTTCTTCTTCGCCTCGGGGGACTTTTCGATAAAGCCCAGGAGCTTCTCGCAGCCGTAGTCCGGGCACTCGGCGCAGGTGGGGACGCCCCGCTCCCGGGCGCAGGTCCGTATTGTGCACTCGAAGCAGTAACCGATGAGCGGGTCGGGCGGGTCCCCGAAGCAGCCGACGCAGCGGACGCTCTCGGCGGTGGCGCCGGCCACGCCCCACTCCTCGCGGGCCTTGCGGGCCATCTCCTCCAGCTTGGCCAGGTCGTTCTCCACGTGGGCCAGCCGCGCCTCGCACGCGTCGCAGTCCAGCCCGCAATACGCCCCGTATTCAAGCATCAGATTTACCCCACTTTCCGGTGTTTGGTCGTTAAGGACGGGGTTTACTCTCCGTCTCGTGTCTAACCCCGCTCGGCGAGCCAGCGGTCCATCCGCTCCCTGGTCTGGGGCGACAGTTTCCAGAAACGTTCGAGAAGCGCGCAGCCGTATTCGGGGCACTCACCGCAGAGCCTGCCGCCCCGCTCCCGGGCGCAGGCTCGAATCAGGCACATCTTCACGTACTCGACCTGGGGCTTCTCGTCGGAGAAGCAGCCCAGGCAGCGCACCTGCTCGGGTCCTACGAGCATGTGAATCCTCTCGGAGACCCACTCGGCCATCGCCTCCAGCCGCTCGGGCTCGTCGTTCACCGTGCCCAGGTAGGCATCGCAGGAATCGCAGTCAACCCCGCAGTATCCGCCTCTCTGAAACATCAAACCTCCCTATCATCCTCTAGCTGCACTTCGAATAGCCGCAGGCCGGGCATATCAGGCAGCCCTCGGCGAAGTAGA
>CAZNZF010000157.1:0-4492 GCA_964577465.1 uncultured bacterium
GCCCCTAAACGTTCCCGGCTTTTTACCCTCACCCCTACCCTCTCCCTCAAAGGGAGAGGGGGTAGCTACACCCCCCTCCCTGGCCCGGAAGCGCGCTTCCCCCCAGAGGGGGGAGGGGACATGCGGGCGACCGTGGAGGACTCGTCCTACCGGTCGCCCCTACGGGACGGATGCGCGATTGTACGTAGGGGCGGGTGTCCACACCCGCCCGTTTTTTTTATACGGCAACCCTCGCCTACCCCTTGGGCATGTGCAGGGGGCGGCCCAGGGCGTCCAGGCACGCCTCGCGCACCATCTCCGGCAGCGTGGGATGCGCGTGGACGGTGCCCGCCACGTCGGCGAGCGTCAGGCCGTTGTGCACCGCCACCGACAGCTCGCCGATCAAATCGCTGGCGTGGGGCCCGATGATTCCCCCGCCGATGAGCCTGCCCCGCTCGTCGGCGATGACCTTGACCAGGCCCTCGGAGTGCATGGCGCAAAGGGCCTTGCCCGAGGCGCGGTAGGGGAAGCGGCCCACGGTGACGGGCTGGCCGGTCTCATGGGCGTCGTCCTCGGTGGCGCCCACGGCGGCGACCTCGGGGATGGTGAAGACGCAGCGCGGCACGGCGGCGTACTCCACCTCGCCCCGCTCCGTGACCATGTGCTCCACCGCCGTCTCGGCCTCGTAGCCGGCCACGTGGGCCAGCATGTGCCCGCCGATGCAGTCCCCGGCGGCGTAGGTGCGGGGGAGGGTGGTGCGCAGGCGGCTGTCCACCACGACGGCCCCGTTCCGCACGCTCAGGCCCAGCTCCTCGGCGTCCACGCCGGGGAAAATGGGTCGGCGGCCCGCGGCCACCAGCACCCGGTCGCACTCCAGGTGGAGGTCCTTGCCGTTCCCCTCTTTGTGGAAGACGGCCTCGAAGCCCCCGTCGCACTCGTCCAATCCCAGGACGCGGGTGCCGGTGTGGACGGTGATGCCGGCGCGTTTGAGCTGGCGCTCCAGCTCGGCGCCGAGCTCCGCGTCCTCCATCGGCAGCGCCCGCTCCAGCATCTCCACCACCGTCACCCGGCTGCCGAAGGCGGCGTAGATGGAGGCGAACTCCAGGCCGATGACCCCGGCCCCGATGACCAGCAACCTTTGGGGAATCTCCTCGAAGCGCAGGGCGTCCTCGGAGGTCCAGGCCAGCTCGATGCCCGGAATCGGCGGCATGGCGGGCTCGGAGCCGGTGGCGATGAGGGTGTAATCGGAGTTGACGACGACCTCGCCGTCGGGGCCCCGGTAGGTCATCACGCCGGGCGCCTCCAGGCGGCCCTCGGCCTCCACCAGCTCCACCCCCGCCTCCTTCAAGAGGACGCGGATGCCTGTCACCAGCCGGTGGACCGTGTCGTCCTTCCGCTTGCGCAGCGCCTCGAGGTCATAGCGGAGATTTTCCAAAGAAAGGCCCGAGCGCCGGAAGCCCTTGCCGGAGAGCTCGGCGTACAGCCCGGCGGCGTGGACCAGGGTCTTGGTCGGGATGCAGCCGACGTGGAGGCAGGTGCCGCCGAGCCAGCGCCGCTCGATGAGGGTCACGCTCGCGCCGAGCTGAGCCGCGCGCAGGGCGCCCACGTATCCGGCGGAGCCGCCGCCGAGGATGCCGATCCGAATCACGGTTCGACCTTTCGCAAAAAGGTGAGGGACCCGGTAAATTAGCACATAAGGCCCCGGCTGTCAACGCGGGAACCGCCGGGCGCGTCCCGCCGTTTCCCGGAACGGGGGCCGGGTCCGCGAATCCGACCCCCTTCCGCCCCCGCCCGCGGGGTGTTACGATTACACGATTCGAATCCGTTCCCCAGGGAGGAGACCCCGTGAAACGATTCGCCTTGATTCTTCTCATCGCCGCGACGGCCGCCCCGGCCGCCTTCGACGCCTACGCGACCGGGGCGCAGGGCTCGGTAGCCGTGGCCGACGACGCCCGGGCGCTGTGGGTCAACCCCGCCGGACTGGCTAAACGATTCACCTTCGACGGCTACCTCTGTTGGGGCTCGAGCGCGGACGTGTGGGAGGAGTGGTCCGCCGGGCTCCAACTGGCCGGCCTGGGGTTCGGCTACCGGGGCGCGCCGGTCGCCGCGGACCCCGACTCCCGCGAAAATGAATACAGCCTGGCGCTGGGATTCGGCGCCCGGGCCTTCAGCCTGGGCCTTTCGCTGGACTGGCACAATAGAACGCATACACCCGAGGACCCGCGGGCCTTCGACATGCGCTTCGGCGTCCTGAGCCGACCGGTCCAGTTCCTCTCCATCGGCGCCACGGTGGACAACGCCCTGGGCGACCCGCTGGCCGGCGTCCCCCTGGTCCGCACCTGGACCGCGGGCGTGGGCTTGAGGCCCCTGGCCCCGTTCATCCCCGGAAATCAGGACCTGTTGACCGTGAGCTTCGACGTGGGCTGGCGGGAGGACATGAGCACCGGCGCCGCCGGACCCGGCGAGGATGAGGGGCTCTTTTGGCGGCTGGGGGCCGAGGCCCGGCCGCTGGACGGCCTGGCGCTCGAGTTCTCCTACTCCGACGACGGGGAGATGAGCCTCGGGGCGAGCCTGGACCTCGACTACCTCACGCTGGGCTGGGGCGGGACGCTCTCGGACGGGGACCTCTCGCGCCAGGGCGCGTCGCTGGCCTTCAGCCTGGAGCGCGGGGAACCGCTGGTGGACCTGGCGCCGGTGCAGGTGCTGGTGCTCGAGGTTTCGGGGACCATCGCCGACGAGCCGCCCTTCTTCTCCCTGCTGGGCACGGGGGGCGGGAGCGACTTGACCGACCTGTTGCGCGACCTGAAGCGGGCCCGGGAGGACTCCGACGTGGACGCCGTGCTCCTGGAAATCGAGCCCGTGAGCGGCTCCTTCGCCGGTCTGTCGGCGGCGGTGCAGGAGCTGGGGGCGGAAATCGACCGCACCCGCGCCGCGGGGGTCCCGGTCTACGCCGTGTTCACCGGCGAGGGGGCGAACCCGGCCGCCTACTACCTGGCCTGCCACGCGGACAAGATCTTCATCCCCCGGGTGAGCGCCCTGGAGGGCTTCGGCCTGGCCCTGCACATCATGCGCTACGGCGGGCTCGCCGAGGGGTACGGGGTGGACCTGGAGACGCTCACCGCCGGGGATTACAAGTCCAGCTTCTGGTTCACCACCAAGGGGGCGTCCGAGGTCCAGGCCAGGGCGATTCAGGACATGCTGGAGGGGGTCCACGCCCAGCTTCTGTCGCTCATCGGCGAACGGCGGGGCCTGAGCCCGACGCGGCTCGCCGAGCTCACCGACGCCTTCGTCATCCACCCCGAGGACGCCCTTAAATTGGGGCTGGTGGACGGCGTCGGCGGCGTGGAGGAGGCGCTGGTCGCCCTGGCGCGGGCCGCCGGTACGAATCCCGAAAAAGCGGACGACGTCCCCCTGGTCGAGGTGGCCTCCCGGACCTACCGGGACTACGAGTGGGGCGACCGGCCCCGCATCGCCGTCATCGGCGCCTACGGCACCATCCAGGTGGGCCGGAGCTCCTTCAGCATCGTGGACGGCTCGAAGGTTATGGGCTCGCGGACCATCGCGGCCGAGCTCGACGACGCCCGCCGCGACCCGCTGGTCAAGGCGATTGTGCTGCGGATCGATTCGGGCGGCGGGTCGGGAATCGCCTCCGACGAAATCGCCCGCGCCGTGGAGCGCTGCACCTCCGACGGCAAGCCGGTCATCGCCTCGATGGGCGACGTGGCCGCCTCGGGGGGCTACTGGATCGCCTGCCCGGCGGACTTCATCTACGCCTCGGGCTCCACCTACACCGGCTCCATCGGGGTGGTCGGCCTGCTGCCGTCCCTGGAGCGGCTGTTCGAGGAGAAGGGCGTGGTGCGCGAGGTGTACCAGAAGGGGAAGTCGGCGAACCTGGGCGACATCGGCCACCGGCTGACGGACGAGGAGCGGGCGGCCGTCCAGGGCGAGCTGGACTACTTCTACGACGTCTTCATCAACCTCGTCGCCGAGAGCCGCGGGATGGACCCGGAGGCGGTGCGGGCCGTGGCCGGCGGGCGGGTCTGGACCGGGGCCGAGGCCCTGGAAAACGGCCTGGTGGACGGTTTGGGCGGCCTGCGCGAGGCCGTGGAGCTGGCCCGCCGCGAGGGGCACATCGACCACCCCGAGCCCGACCTGGCCACCTACTGCTCCTTCGGCTCGATGATTTTCAAGCACATCGGGGGGTTCCTGGGGGACCTGTTCGGCCGGGAACCGTTCTCGGAGTACGAGCTGGAGCTGTAGGGGCGGATTCACCGTTTGCGACGTCGTAGGGCGGGGGCTCTGTACCCCGCCCTTATTATGTGAAAACGGGCGGCACACGGAGTTGCCGCCCTACGCGATATTTTATTTGTCGTAGGGCGGGGGCTCTGTACCCCGCCCTGTTATTCATGCGGCCTGTGTCCCGCTGCGATGCCGTAGGGGCGGGGCTCCGTCCCCCGTCCTTATTATGTGAAAACGGGCGGCACACGGAGTTGCCGCCCTACGCGATATTTTA
>CAZNZF010000158.1:0-4415 GCA_964577465.1 uncultured bacterium
CGCGGTGAACCATCTTTTTTATCCGGCCATAGAATCAACCCATTCTTGTCATATTCTTCCAGATTCGCGGGTGTTGTAACCCAGTGCATTCCCGCTTTGCCTTTCGTGTTCGGATCTATGCCACGCCAAACCTTACCCGTCTCGCCATTCCGCTTGCCGCTGACCAGTAGTGGTACGGCCTGATACTGACCAGTTTCATCTTCGTTTTCGTACAACTTTAGCGACGCCTCGGATAGCGGTTTGTACTGCACACTAAACGGGTATACTGACCCGCGTGTGTAGAACAGGATCACATCGTGCGCGCGTCGAAAACTCCGACTGATCGATGATCGAGTCTGACTTCGCTTCCACGAAATGTCATTGCTGAAGTTCGCAGGTCCAAACACCGCGTCCAGGACCAGCCTCAGGTAATGGCTCGCCGTGGGGTCGCAGTGGAGGTAGATGCTGGCCGTATCCTTCATCACCCGCCGAATCTCCAGCAGCCGGTTCGCCATGTGCACCAGGTACGCCATCATGTCGTTCTGGCCGAGAAACTGGAGCAGGGCGCCGGTCAGCTTCGCCAGGTCGCTGTTGCCGTAGGGGTTATTCCGGATTTCCTCGTACTCGCGCTCGGTCTGGACGGTCCAGTGCCAGGTGTCCTCGAAGGCCTTGATCTGGGCGGCGTCGCCCAGCTCCTCCGGCGGCTTGAAGAGGACGTTGTAGGTGGCGTTGGAGTTGAAGGGCGGGTCGAGGTACACGAGGTCCACGGAGGCGTCGGGAATCACCCCCCGCATGACGTCGAGGCAATCACCGTAATAGAGCTGGCGCGTACGTTCAGCCATGAGCGGATTATAACACCGGAACGGGCGCACCTAAAGGTACGCCCCTACGTGTCGGTTTCGATTCGACAACAACCTCGTAGGGGCCGACATTCAGGTCGGCCCGCGGCGGGACCGCCCTACATTAACGGCGCAATACGGACCCCTCTTCCCGTGGGAGAGGGTTAAGGTGAGGTCTGCCTCCCTACTCGGCCAGGTACACCAGGGGGTCCACCGCCCGGCCCGCCTTGCGGATTTCGAAGTGCAGCGCCGGCTCGGTGATGGAGCCCGTCGAGCCCACGGTGCCCAGGCGCTGGTTCTCCGTCACCCGGTCCCCCACCCCGACCAGCAGGTCCTCGGCGTGGGCGTACAGGGTGTGGACGCCGTCGGCGTGCGCGATGACCAGGAGCTTGCCGTAGCCCTGGAACCAGTCGGCGTAGATGACCTCGCCGGGGAGGACGCTGACGAAGTAGCGGCCCTCGGGGGCGGCGATGTCTATGCCGTCGGACTTGGTGGTGGTGCCGTAGCGCGGGTCCTCGACGCGGCCGAAGTAGCGGATGATGGTCCCCTCGGTGGGCCAGATACGCAGCTTCGGAATCTCGGCGGTGTAGACGTCGGAGTCGGGAATCTCGGCCATGCTCATCTCGTGCCCGGCGCGCTCGCTGGCGTCGGCGGCCACGAGCTGGTCCAGCTTCGACTGCAACCGGGACGCCGCCTTCTCCTTCTCCGCAATCACCGCCTCGTAGGCCGAACGCTCCCGCTGCACCTGCTCCAGGAGGGTCTGCTTCTCGGCGAGGTCGCTCTCGTAGAGGGCCAGCTCCTCCGCGGCCAGCTCCTCGAGGCGCTTCAGGGTCCCCATGGCCACCTCGAGGTCGGCCTTTTTCAGCTCCTGCTCGTGCACGTTGACCAGGATTTCGTCGTAGATGGTGCGGTCCTGCTGGGCGAAGGCCTTGAGGAAGAGGAAGCGCCGGGCCATGGCGGAGAAGTCCCGGGCGGAGAAGACGAAACGGGAGCCGCCGTCGCGGCCTATCATGTACAGCAGGGAGAGCCGCCGGCCCAGGAGGTCCCGCCGCTCGTCGGCCTGGCGCTCGAGGCGGTCGATTTCCATCTGGGTGGAGGCGACGGCCTCGGCGGTCGTGCCCTGGGCCTTCTGCAGGCGGCGCTGGTTGGCCCGTCCCCGCTCGGCGCGCTGCTGCAGAAGCTGGAGCTCGCCCAGGATGCCCAGCTCCTGCCGGCGGACCTTCTCCCGCGCCTGGCGCTGGGCCCGCAGGTCGTCCTCGATGGCCGACAGCTCGGAGCGCAGGTCCTCCACCCCGGCCAGCGCCCGCTGGGCGAACAGGGCCACCCCGGCGAAAACCGCCAGGCCGACGAGCGCCAGGGATAAAACCGGAAGGAGTCGCCTGAGGGTCGGCATGGGGGTTCCTCCGCCCCAAGCCTAGCACCGACGGCCCGGCGCGTCAACCGGGGCGCGGTGTGTGGTAAACTTACGCCGGATTCACGAGCCGGAGGGATTCTCCCCGTGGCCAGCTTCGTCTACGCCTTCGTGGCCCTGGTCCTCGGCCTGGTGGTGGGCAGCTTCGCCAACGTGCTCATCTACCGCATCCCGCGCCGCATCTCCATCCTGCGGCCGGGGAGCTTCTGCCCCGAGTGCAAGGCGCCCCTGACCGTCAACGAGAAAATCCCCGTCCTGAGTTACCTGACCCTGGGCGGCAGGTGCGCCCACTGCGGGAAGAAAATCTCGCCGCGCTACCCCGTCGTCGAGCTGGCCAACGCCCTGGGCTGGCTGGGGGTCTTCGCCGTGGAGGGGTTCACCTTCGCCGGCGTGGTGGGCTGCATCCTCTTCACGGGCCTGCTGGTGGCGGCGGCGACCGACCTCACCGAGGGGGTCATCCCGAACAAGCTGTGCCTGGGGCTGGGGATTTTCGGCCTGGCGGCGAGCTTCTACCCCTTCGGCCTCGAGCCGCTGGAAAGCCTGCTGGGGGCGGTGGTGGGCGGGGGGCTGTTGCTCATCTTCGCCGTCCTGGGGCGGCTGGTGTTCAAGCGGGAGGCGATGGGCGGCGGGGATTTGAAATTGCTGGCCGCTTCGGGTGCCTTCCTGGGCTGGAAGCTGGTGCTGGTGGCGGCGTTCATCGCCGTGGTCGCCGGGGCGCTCTACGGGGCCGTGTATAAAATAGTCACCAAAAAGGAGACGCTGCCCTTCGGGCCGTTCCTGGCCGCGGGGGTGATGGCGGCCTACCTGGCCGGCGACGCCATCCTGGCCTGGTATCTTTTCCTGTGACGGGCCGTCCGTGAGGTCGGCCGTTAAACCCACTCGACCCATGACACTGCCGCGCGGCAAAGTTGACTGGGAGGAGCTGGAGGAGCGGGAACTCTCCCGCTTCGCGGCCAAATCGCGCGACGCCCGGCGCCGGGACCCCGCCTACCGCCCCGACCCCCTGCGCACCGAGTTCGCCCGGGACCGCGACCGCATCCTCCACTCGCGCCACTTCCGCCTGTTGATGCACAAGACGCAGGTCATCCCCGGCCCGCCCCACGCCCGCTTCACCACCCGCCTGACCCACACCCTGGAGGTGATGCAGGTCGCCCGGAGCCTGGCGCGCTCCCTGGGGCTCAACGAGGACCTCACCGAGGCGATTTCCCTGGGGCACGACCTGGGCCACTCCCCCTTCGGGCACGCCGGGGAGGACGCCCTGCGTGGAATAATGCGCCGCGCCGGGGCCGGCGGGTTCGAGCACAACGAGCACTCCCTGCGCGTGGCGGACGTGCTGGAGGCCCTCGACCTGACGCGGCCCACCCGCCAGGGCATACTCTGCCACACGCGCTACGACCCGGCGGATTACCCCGGCGGACGCGTGTTGCCCGCCGAGTTCATCGAGCTGGGCTACGCGGCCAAGGGGGAGCCCTGGTCCCGGCCGCGGACGCTGGAGGCGCAGGTGGTGGACCTGGCCGACGAAATCGCGTACCTGGCCCACGACACGGAGGACATGCGCCAGGCGGGGCTCTTCGACGCCCGGCACGGCGCGATTCCCGACCGGTTGGACCTGTTCCTGCGCTCGCCCAAGCGGGAGACCCTGGGCGTGATAATCCGAACCCTCACCCGGCACGCCGCGGGGCAGCTCGACGGGGCCGAGCGCGCGGGGGAAGAGCATCCCGTAATCGGCTACCCCGAGGAGCTGGGCGGGCTCATCGCGGAGTTCAAGGAATTTTCCCGGGAGCGGTTCTACTCGCACCCCGCCGTCGCCGGGGTGTGCGGGGAAGCCCGGGAAATTTTGGAGGGCCTCTTCGCCCGCTGGCTGGAGGACCCGCCCACCGATGAGCTGAAGCGGGCCTTCGCCGGGGCCGACGGACCGGCGCGCCACCGGCTGCTCCTGGACCGCGTCGTCGAGCTCACCGACCCCGAGGCGCTGCACCTCTTCGAGGGGCTGAAGGGGTAGCCGGGCCGCCCTACGTCATCGCACGTCAACGGCCATCGAATGCTATGTGTAGGGCGGCCCCGTGGGATGCATCCCCTGCGGGCCGCCGCGTTTAGCCGAGCGGCGGGGATAGGTATCTGCGGCCGAAGGCATACATGCGACCGAAGGTAAACCCCGCCCTACATACGATAAGATAATTCGTAGG
>CAZNZF010000159.1:0-4350 GCA_964577465.1 uncultured bacterium
CCGCGACGCGCGGCCACCCTCCCGCGTATCAAACATACCGGCTCACGGCGGATCGTACCCCGACCCGCCCCACGGGTTGCACCGCAGCACCCGCCAGACGGCCTTGGCCAGCCCCTTCACCAGGCCGTACTTCCGCAGCGCCAGCACGGCGTACTCGCTGCAGCTCGGCTCGAAGCGGCACGTGGGCGGGAATAAAGGCGAGATGAAACGCCGGTAGAGCCATATCAGCCCGACGAAGGGCGCGATGAGCACCCTGCGCAGGGGGGGGACCTCCGTTTCGGGCGATGGTAACACGCTGGAATTTTTAGGGTTGTCAGCCATCACTGCGTGATTATACAATAGGCTGCCCCATGGGGGAGCGGCTCGACCATGAGACTTCTACCGCTTATCCTGTTCACCGCCGCGCTCTTCCTCTCCTGCGAGGGCGACCCCTCGGAGCCGGTGAGCTTCTACCCCGAGCTGCGCTTCGAGGCGCCGGGGCCGGAGCAGGCGACGCCGGCCGACGAGGTCCGCGCCCGGCCCATCGTCTGGGAAATCGAGCCCCTGCGCACCCACGGCGGCATGAGCCCCCAGATGCTCACCGGCGTGGACCGCCTGATGCAGGAGCACGCCGCCGAGCTGACCGGCATCCACGCCTCCAGGCTCCACGCCGACCCCCTCACCTCCGGCGTCATCACCGCCAACCTGACCACCGAGTCCGGGGTGCTGCTGTTCCTCTCGCTGGAGGACAACACCACCGGCGACGAGGCGCTGGCGACGCAGATGCTCTCCCGGATGCAGGAGTGGGACTGGCCCTCCTCCGGCCGCGACATATTCCGCGTCCACCTGCACCTGCGCCGCCGGGAGGGGGAAGGGTTCCTCACCGCCGGCTCCCGGGAGCTGCGCCCGCTGCCGGAGATTCCACCGCCGCCCGTCGAGGAGGAGAAACCCGCCGAGGGCCAGACCGCCCCCGACGACCGCATGACGCAATCCGAGGAGTCGCCCGCGGCGATTCCCTGACGCCCAAGGAGTGACATGCGCTTCCGTCTGGTCCTTTCGCTCGTCCTTCTCGCCCTGCCCGTCGCGGTCCTGGCCGTCGAGTACGAGGTGTACGTCGGCGGCCCGGATTTGGGCGTGGACCTCGTATACCGCGACGGCGAGTTCGTCTGCGGCTGGCCCGGCGGCGTCCTGTGGACGCGGGAGTTCATCCCCTTCGAGGGCTGCTGCAACGAAATCGCCTTCATCCCGCTGCCCCACGCCGACGCGGAGGTCATCAAGGCCGCCGAGTCCCGCCTGTCGGAGTTCGGCGACATCTACGTCACGACCGAGGAGAGGTCGCTGGAGGCGGTCCACGACCCCGGCGCCGTGGTGTGGGTGGTGCGGGCCGAGCCCGCCGTGGAGGCCGGGGACGTCCTCGCCATGGCGCAGTACCTGCGGGCCAAGGCGGGGCTCGTCCGGGACGGCTGGCTGGACTTCGTCGGCGAGCGCGGCCTGGCGCTCACCGGCTGGGGGGCGCTCTTCGTGCAAATCGACGCGGGGACCCTGACCGGCGCGCAGTACCAGCCCTACGACTACTCCGCGCAATCTCAGCTCCGGGAGTGGGGCGTCATCGGCCCCGATGAGGAGTACGCCGACCACCCCGAGGCCAACGGCGTCGCCGAGTGGCTGACGGTCGACGGCATAGCGCCGCTGGTGGAGGGCACCTTCACCCTGGGCTTCGCGGTCAAGTTCGACTAGGGGGCCGATGCGCCGCTTGCCCGTCATCGCCGCCGTTTTCGCCCTCGCCGTACTGGCGCTGACGCTGGCCGCCTGCACCCTCACCCACCTCACGTTCTTCGTAGGCGGCCTGGACTACGGCCTGGACCTCGTGGTCAGCCACACGGGGTACGTGGACAGCGCGCCGGGCGGTTACCTGTTCGACGCCGGGCGGCTGGTGGACGAGAACGACCCCTACCAGGTGATTCTGTCGCCCTTCGCCGGGGCCGACCCCCGGCACGTGGGCTTCGTCCGTGCGTCCCTGGAAGCGCGTCCGCACTTCGAGGAACGGGCGCCGTACTTCGAGCCGCAGACGATTTACGACCCCGGGGCGGTGGCCTGGATTCAGGACTGCGAGTGGTACGTGGACGAACGGGAGCTCTTCGCCGCGGCGCAGTACCTGCGCTCCCGGGCCACGGCGGCGCGCGAGGCGTGGAACGCGGCCGCCGTCCCCCGGACGGGCATCACCGCCGTCGGCGGCTGGGGGGCGCTCCGGGTCACCGTGGAGGACGGGTGCTTCAGCACCATTGAGTACCAGTCTGCGGATTCACACGCCAGGGCAGCGCTCGACGGCTGGGGCGTCATCGGTGCTTACGAGGATTACGCCGCCGACCCCGGGGCCGAGGCGCGCGTCGCGGCGGCGCTCCTGGACGAGAACCGGCCCGCGCTCAAGGGCACCTACACCCTGGGCGTCGCGTTCCGGTTCTACTAGCGAAATAATTTCCACGGGGCGCGGGGTGGTATAATCGCTCCGCTATCTGTACAAAAGATAGTCCCCAGGTCATTATCAACTTTTATAAATGTCTAGTTTTTATTCAATGCTGTCAAATTTGTGCTATACTTCTTTTACGGCTTACATTGACGGTAAAAAGAGGTGAAGGAACCATGTCTACGAAAACACGTGAACAACTCATACGCTCACTGATCATCAATCCACACGGTGAACAGTCGTTCATTCCTGGGTTGGATTTAACACTCGCCGGCACGTTCTTTGCCTATAAAGGAACGGAAGAGGACAAACTGGCTTTCTTCGTCATGTACAACCCGGACTTGGACACCGAAGGTCGGAAGGGGTTGGCTGAATTCTTCACAAAACTGGCGAAAGATATTCAAGAAAACACTGAGAGTAAGTAATCATGGATGTTGCGGATTGGCTGGGATTGGCCACTGCAATAGCTGCTGCGGTTGCCGCAATTTTTGCAGCACGTTCCGCCCATAAAACGGCGATTGCGACTAAAGATCTGGCACAAACAGCGAAGATTCAGACACAACTCTTTAAATACGAGTACATTGACCGGGGTAAAGATCCGGATGAGAAGGAATTGCGACGCAGGACAGCCGAAACTTTGTGACATGCCTCGCTTTATGAGATAAATCAGGGGTTCTCAGCCCCTGTTTTTCATCGTCAACGGAATGCTCGAAAAACTGCAAAAGCTCATGGCGCGCTACGAGGAGCTCTCCCGGGAGCTCTCCGACCCGCACGTGTACTCCGACCGCCGCCGCGCGGCCCAGCTCGGCCGCGAGCAGTCCCAGCTCCAGCCCATCGCCGACCTCTACCCCCGCTACGCCGACATCGCCCGCCGCATCGCCGACGACGAGGGGGTCCTCGAGGCCGGGGACGACGCCGAGCTGGTCGAGCTGGCCGGGATGGAGCTGGACGGACTGCGGGCCGAGCTGGCGGAGCTGGAGGAGCGGATAAAAATCCTCCTGCTGCCCAAGGACGAGGCGGAGGAGCGCAAGGCCATCGTGGAGGTCCGCGCCGGGACCGGCGGCGACGAGGCCTCCCTCTTCGCCGGCGACCTCTTCCGCATGTACTCCCGCTACGCCGAGCGCCACGGCTGGAAAATCGAGGTCATGGACTCCACCCCCACCGAGGTAGGCGGCTACCGCGAAATCACCTTCGCCGTGGAGGGCAAGGGGGCCTACGGGCGGCTGAAGTTCGAGGGCGGCGTCCACCGCGTCCAGCGCGTGCCGGTCACCGAGAGCCAGGGGCGCATCCACACCTCGGCCGTCTCCGTGGCCGTCCTGCCCGAGGCCGAGGAGGTCGAGGTCAACATCAAGCCCGAGGACCTGCGGGTGGACGTCTTCCGCTCGTCGGGACCGGGCGGGCAGTCGGTCAACACCACCGACTCCGCCGTGCGCCTGACCCACGTTCCCACGGGGCTGGTGGTGAGCTGCCAGGACGAGAAAAGCCAGCATAAGAACAAGGCCAAGGCGATGCGGGTGCTGGCGGCGCGGCTCTACGACCTCCAGCGCCGGGAGGCCGACGCCGAGCGCGACGCCGAGCGGCGGCTCATGGTCGGCACCGGCGACCGAAGCGAGAGAATACGCACCTACAACTTCCCCCAGAACCGGCTCACCGACCACCGCGTGGGCCTGACGCTCTACGCGCTGGAGCGGGTGATGGAGGGGGAGTTGGAGGAGGTCATCGAGGCGCTAATCATTCATGACCGCGAGGAGCGCCTGGCGAAGTCGGGGGCGTGAGTCCGGCGTTGCCCGGCCGGAACGTCGGGCCGATTGCGATGACGTAGGGGCGGGTGTCCACACCCGCCCGCGGGCCGACCTCATTTCGGCCCCAACGAGGTTGGTGCGCGATTAGGGCCCGATCCGTATGTC
>CAZNZF010000160.1:0-4341 GCA_964577465.1 uncultured bacterium
TTGGTGAGCCGTTACCCCACCAACAAGCTAATGGGACGCGGGCCCCTCCCGACCCGGCAGCATGCAAGCAGAGGCCACCTTTAGACGCTCTCCATCCGAAGAGCGGCCACATTCGGTATTAGCTCCCGTTTCCGGGAGTTATCCCCAGGATCGGGGCAGGTTACCCACGCGTTACTCACCCGTTCGCCACTCTACTAGGTTCCCGAAGGAACCGTTCGCGTTCGACTTGCATAAGCTTAAGCACGCCGCCAGCGTTTGTCCTGAGCCAGGATCAAACTCTCCGAAGTGAAAAGAAAAGACGCGATGCGTCTTATCTTTTTTCGGGTCATCATGTTGGGCCCGAAGGCCCACCTGGCGCATCACCAAACCGAAACCATCGGAACGATCGAGTGGTACTCGGGCTCGGGGTCAAAGACCCCTCGCCCACCTACCAACTTTCAAAGAACATAGCACCTTCTTCGGGCTTTCGGTGAGCGCCGATGCGCTCCCGCGTGCTATTCGCGCCCTGGCCTGTGGGGTCCCCCCCGCAGGCGCCGAGTAAGTTACACCATGTTACCTCCTTTGTCAAGGGGGAAGATCCCAAAAGGACCGAATTATTCCTCCGACTCCCCACCACCGGCATCTCCGCGATAAAAGCGATTTTCCTCAAGGGTCTCACGTAATTTTTTCCTTGCACTCCGGGTCCAGGTTTGATAGTAATAGATGGAAACTGGGAGGGCGCCGGGCATGGAATTAATCGACAAAATCCGCTACCTGGTCAACCGGGACGACGCCACGGCCTTCCTGGCCACCGGGGACCCGCAGGACGCCCGCCTCGAGGTCTGCATCATGAACTCGGCGCGGATGCACGCCGACGACACAATCGCCTGCGCCCTCGTCGCGGCCCCGCACACCTACGAGAACCTGTTGAAGACCAAGAAGGGCCTGCTGGTCGTCCTGGGGCCGGCCAAGGACCCGCGCCACATCTACGGCGCCCGCGTGCACCTCGAGCTCCTCGCCGACTTCACCGAGGGTGAGGAGTACCACGAGATGCAGGAGTTCGTCAACCAGTACTTCGGCGACTACCCCGTATCCCACCGCCTTCTCTTCCGCGTGGTGAGCGCCGAGCCGAGCTGGGAAGTCTGAACCGGGGCGGGAAGTCTTTCGGACGGGCGGTGCATCCGCCCTTTTTCCATTGAGTTCGAGGGCAAGGGGTTTAACCGAACGAACCGAGCGCAGCGAGTTATGCCACCGGCAAACCGAGCTATGCCCTTGGCAAAACCCCTTGTCTCCATTTCTTGGAGGAACCTTGGCGAAAATCCACATAGCGCTGTCAGTCGTCCTCGGTCTGTGCCTGGCTTTCGCCTCCTGCGGGGAGCAGGAGAAACCCGCGGGGGAGACCGCCGGGGAGGAAACCGCCGTCGAGGAAACGCCCGCCCCGGCCTACGCCGTCGGGGACACCGTCTGGGCCACCTACTATGACCCCGAGTACGTGACGGCGCTGACCTGGGAACAGGCCACGGTGGTCGCCGTCGAGGGCGACACCGTCACCGTGGAGTTCCACGGCTTCCTGAACGAAGGCGAGCAGGAAACCCGGGGCGTGGACTGGCTCTACCCCTACGTGGAGGCCTGGAAACCCGAGAAGGCCGTCCCCGGCACGACCGTGGTCGTCGAGCCGCCGGACACCTGCTTCGTCGCCTATCCGGGCGTGATCCAGGGGGTCGAGGAGGGAATCTACACGGTGGCGTACGAGGTGGACGCCGTCCCCCACACCGACGACTTCACCCTGGCGGAGCTCCACTAGCGGACCGTCGCCGGGCACCGTACACCTTGAAACGGCCCGGCCGTTGAGGTATAGTTGTCGGGCTCTTCCGGACCGGGGAGCCCGTCAAGGAGAGCCCGACCCTGCATCCGGCAGTCACATTCGCCGTCTGTTTCGCCGCCGGGCTTCTGGGCGTCCTCGCCGCACGGACGGTCGCCCGCCGCTGGAAAATCCACAACGAGCCCAACCCCATCGTCGAGACCCACACCCAGCCGGTGCCCTACCTCGGGGGCGTCGGCGTTTTCATCCCCTTCCTCGTCCTGTTGTTCGTCTTCTTCGCCGCGCCCTGGTGGGTGATTCTCCTGGCCGCGGTGGCCGGGACGCTGACCTTCCTGGGCACCTTCGACGACCTGCACCCGGTGAAGGTGATGGTGAAGTTCCTGCTCGAAGTGGCGCTCATCGCCCTGTTCTACCCCCTCTTCGTCCACGTGCTCGGCCTGCGCTCCGACATCGTGCTCGTCATCCTGGGCGTGGTGGGCATCGTCGTCCTGGGCAACGGCTTCAACCAGGTAGACGTGCTGGACGGCCTGGCCGCCGGGGTGAGCTTCTTCATCTGCCTGGCGCTGTTCGTGATGTACCAGTCGCCCTCCGCCTCGCCGACCCTGGAGGCCATCGCGGTGGCGCCGTTGATCCTGGCCGGGCTCCTCGGCGGATTCCTGGCCTTCAACCGGCCGCCGGCTACAATATACTTGGGCGACGGCGGCAGCCTGCCGCTGGGGTTCGTGGTCAGCGTCTTCCTCGCCGTCTGGATTTTCGACGCCTACCCCTGGGACGTCCGGGAAATCGTCGTCGCCGGGGCGGTAATCAGCCCGGTGATTTTCGAGGTGCTCCTGGTCTCCTTCCACCGCTCCAAGCGCGGCTGGTCCATATTCCAGGGCTCGCCGGACCACTTCGCCCTGCGCCTGGTGCGCGCCGGGTGGAAGGTCCCCCGGGTGCTGGTGACGACCCTCGCCGTGTGCGCCGTCCTGGCCGCGTCGGTGGGCCTGCTGTGGCTGCCCGCGCTCTACTCCTGGATTTTCGCCGCGGCGCTCGTCGTCTTCTACGGCGTGGCGTTCTGGCGGCTCTCCCTGATAAAGGTCCCCGCGATAACCAAGTAGGCCCGCCCGGAACCGGTAAAGCGACCGACGGGGGCGGCCTTTTTTGCAACAAGATATGAAACCCGTCATCGTCATCGGGGCCGGTCTGGCCGGACTGGGCGCCGCTCACCACCTGGGCGGTCGCGCCGTCGTATTCGAGGCCACGGACCGACCGGGCGGAATATCCCAGACCGTTACCCACGACGGCTTCAGCTATGACCTGGGGCCCCACGTCCTCTTCTTCCGCTCGGCCGCCAGCCGGAAGTTCTGCGAGCGGCTCCTCGGGGGGGAGTGGACCCATCAGCCGCGCCGCGCCCGTATCCGCATCGGCGATGAGCCCATCGAGTACCCCATCCAGGAGGGCTTCGTCCGGTCGAGAGTCTTGAAGAAGCGCTACCTGCCGGGCCTGCGCCGCGCGGGGAGGACCGAGCCCGCCGCGCCGACCTTCACCGCAATCGCCCGCGCCCAGTACGGCGAGGCCCTGGCGCAGGAATTCTTCACCGATTACAACGCCAAGCTCTGGCGCTACCCGCTGGACGGGATGGACCCGGACTGGGCCAGCAGATTCCTGCCGAAATTCCCCCGCCGCGGCCTCTGGCTCGTCTCGCTGGGCCTTACACCGAAACGCGGCCCCAACGCCGGATTCCACTACCCCCGCGCGGGCGGCATCGGCGCCCTGGCCCGTCGCATGGCCGAGACCGTCCCCGGCGAGCTCCGGCTGCGCACCGTCGTAAAGCGCGTCCACACCGGCGAGCGCTGGGTCGAGACCGGCGACGGCGAGCGGTTCGCCTACGACGCCCTGATTTCGACCATCCCCCTGCCGCGGCTGGCGAAAATCGCCCTGGACCTGCCCGCGGAGTTGGTCGAGGATACGACGGACCTCCCCTGCGTCGGCACCGCCTTCGTCCACCTGGGCCTCGCGAAGCCCCGGCCCGACGACGACTCGCACTGGGAGTACTTCCCCGATCCGTCCCTCGCCTTCCACCGGCTGCACGTCCCGGAGAACTACTCGTCGGACATGGTGCCGGCGGGGCGCGGTTCCGTCGTGGCCGAGGTCTCGTACATCCACACCGAGCGGCCGGACCTCGACGTACTTACCGGCCGGGTCGTCGCCGACCTCGTAAAAATCGGGCGTATCGCCGGGGAGGACGAGATCGTCTCCCGGGACGCCCGCGCCTTCCGCTACACCTACTCCTTCCAGACCACGGCCGCCGAGCGGGCCCGCCTGGCGCTCAGGGATGAGCTGGCCCGCCGGGGGGTGCACCTGGCCGGGCGCTACGCCCGCTGGGAGTACCTCCACATGGACCAGTCCATCGTCCAGGGCTTCGAGGCCGCCGCCGCCTGCCTGGCGGAGTGACCCCCTTTGCGATGACGTAGGGGAGGGTGTCCACACCCGCCCGCGGGCGACCGCAGAGGGTCGCCCCTACGGGTTATTTGGCGATTCACGACGTAGGGCGGGGATTC
>CAZNZF010000161.1:0-4337 GCA_964577465.1 uncultured bacterium
CGGTCGCCCCTACGGTTCGAGTTTGTGACTGATGGATGTAGGGGCGGGTCTCCTGACCCGCCAGTTTTTTTACACCTCACCCCGGCCTGCCGCCTACCGTGCGCCCGTCGGGATTTCCCCGACGGGCTTCACTTTGGGCAGGGGGTTCAGCGGCGGGGGGAGCGGCCTCCAGTACGGGTCCAGCGCCGGCCACAGCGGCCCGTAACTCGAGTTGGCGTGCCAGAAGAGGTAGCCGTCCGCGCCGCCGGCCAGCGCCCCGCGAATCTGGTCCCGCACGTACCCGGTGAAGTCCGAGGGCGCCATGAGGTCGAAGGCCTGGAGGAAGGGCCGGTTGGAGCAGGCGGCCTGGGTGCCGGGGAACTCGGGCGGCGGCGAGTGCCGGTAGACCATCCCCGGGTGGGCCAGCTCGAGGAGGGCCCGGGTGGAATCCTCTCGGACGTCGGGCGGCGGGGGCTCCGCGTAGCACGCTGCCTCCAGGCGCCCCTTGAGCACCGCCGCGCAGTCCTCCAGAATCCGCCAGGTCCGCCCCGGCCCCGAGTAGAAGCCCGCGCCGAAGTGGCTCGGGTAGTCCATCGGCGAGAGGGCGTCCAGCCGGAGCGCCATGTCGTCCACGTCCTGCCCCTCGGGGTTGCGCTTTTCATACAGCGCCGAGAAGCCGAAGACGTCCACGGATAGCCGTACCCCCGTGGGGCGCAGCACCTCCTCCGCCCGGTCCAGGAAGGCGTCGACGGCCCACTCCCTGGACCGCCCCCCGGCGTGGGGCGTGTAGGCGTGGAGCACGTCGCCCTCGGTGGGGAAGCGCAGGTAGTCGAACTGAACCTCGTCCGCCCCGGCCTCGGCGCAGGCCAGGGCCACGGCGAGATGGTAATCCCAGGCTTCCTCGGCGTAGGGGTCCACCCAGACCGAATCGGCGTGACCCACCCACGCCAGCCCCGTGCGCTCGTCCTTGACCGCCAGCCAATCCTTGGTCTCACCCCGAGGGTCGTACCGGGCCAGGAAGCGGTCGTAGTGGACGACGACCCGGGCGATGACGTAGGCCCCGGCTTCGTGGAGGCGCCCCACCAGCCCCGGCAGGTCGTAGTAGTCGTGGACCGCCCCGAGCTCCCAGGCCAGCGCCTCGGGCGAAAGGTCGGGCGCGTCGGCGGGCGAGCCGCGGAGCGGTGGGTAGGTCGCCAGCTCCGGGCGCGGCTCCGCGGGGATTTCCAGGGGGAAGCAGATTTCGCCGGGCGCCGGCTTGGCGTCGAAGACGACGCAGTTGATGCGCCCCTCGGCCAGCATCCGCGTAAGCTCACCCAGCTTGGACTCCCACCCCGCCCGGAGGCCGACCAGGTAGACGCCGACCAGCCCCGGCGGTATGTCGGCGTACGTCATCCCTACGAGCCCCTCGTCCCAGGCCGTCGGGGTGAAGGTGCGCTCGCGGTGCTCCGCGGCCCGGCTCCACCACGCGTCGTCGTGGACCGCCGAGGTGTCGCAGGGGCCCTCGTACCAGGCGCCGACGAGGGCGGGGAGCATCGACAGGAGGATGGCTTTTTTCACCGCGGCTCCGAAAGCGATGGTCGTTTACGCCGACATTCTACCAGAACGGGGAGCCCGCGGACCCCCCGTGCGCACGTCCGACGGAGGCTAGAATCCCACGTAGACCCCGGCCTGGAAGGTGAGGGAGTTGATGGTCGCCGGCTCGGTGTCGGCCCAGTGGTACGTCCCGTCCGCGTAGGCCCCCATGAAGCCGAGGAAGCCGACCTCCAGCCCCAGCCCCGCGTTGTAACCGAACTTGGCCCCCGTCTCGTTAACGTACACGTCGGTATCCTCGTTGGTGTACTCCAGGCTGTAGAAGTAGAGCCCCACACCGGCCAGGACGTACGGAGCGATGAAGCCGGGCAGCTTCAGCTTGGCCTGCAGGAAGACCGGCACGATGGAGTTCATCTCCGTGGTGGGGATGCCTAGGTCGTTCTCCTTCACCGTGCCCTCGACGTAGGTGACGTTGAGGGATGTGTCCAGGAAGGGGAGGATGCCGAGGTCGAACTTGAGGCCGCCGGTGAAGCCGCCGGTGAAGGTGTCGGCGTACTCGCCCAGGGGCATGAAGTACCCGACCCGGGCGCCCACGGAGAAGAAGGCCAGGCTCGGCAGGGCCAGTAAAAGCGGCACGAGGATAAACGTCTTGCGCATGGTCGCTCCTTGGTTGTCGAACGGATACTCAATCCTACCCGAAAACCGCCGGCCGTTCAAGGTCGCGGGGCATAGAGGCCGGTGGAGAGGTAGCGCTCGCCCCGGTCGGGTAAAATGGTGACGAGGGTTTTTCCGCTGAATCCGCCCATTACCGACTCGCAACATGCCGCCGACTCCGCACCGCGTTTCATCCCGTCGAAACGGCGGGCCCCGTCGTCCTTTAGATTCGAGAGGAGCCAACACCCCCCGCCGTCGTGGTATGATTGGAGTGTAACCGTGGAGAAGGAGCGGCGTGGGCCTCTACGAATTCAAAGAGGGGCGCCGGTTTCTCGTCCGCGTCCCCCGGGACGAGGAGCTGGTGGCCTTCATCGACCGGCTCATCAACGAGCAGGGCATCGCGCAGGGATTCATCTCTGGAATAGGGGCCGTGGCGGAGGCGGTCATCGGCTTTTACGACCAGCAGACCCACGACTACCGCGAGGTCGAGCTCACCGGCGGCCTGGAAATCGTCTCCCTCCTGGGCAACATCTCCCGGCGGGAGGGCCGCTGCCACGCCCACCTGCACGTCGGGCTGGCCGACCACTCCGGGGCGATGTACGGCGGTCACCTGGGCCGGGCCGTGGTTTTTTTGACCGAGCTGGTCATCGTCGAGTTCACCGGCCGGGAGCTGGAGCGCCTTCCCGACGAATCCACCGGCCTGGTGTGCTGGAGGTAGACGGTGAAACAACTTCTCGGGCGGCTTATTCCAGGCCCCCTCAGACCCTACCTGCGCCAACTCTACTTCAAATTCCGCGGGCTTTTTTACCGCGGCGTCGGGGTGGAGTGTCCGGTCTGCGGGAGGCATTTCCGCCGTTTCATCACCCACGGACTGGAACGCCTCTGTCCCGGTTGCATCACGTCGCGGAGGCAGCGCCTGGAGATTCTCTACCTGCGCCGGGAGACGGGCCTGTTCCGTGAGCCCCTCAAGGTGCTCCACATCGCCCCCGACCTGACGCTCCACCGCCTCTTCCACCGGCAGCCCAACCTGGATTACACCAGTCTCGACCTTCACCGGAAGTACGTGGACCGCAACGGCGATATCACCGACCTGCACGATCCCGCGGAAAGCTACGACGTGGTGCTCTGCTTCCACGTCCTCGAGCACGTCCCCGACGACCGCCAGGCCATGCGGGAGCTTCGGCGGGTGCTGAAACCGGACGGTTGGGCACTGATCCAGGTGCCCCACTACCCGCAGCGGGGGCCGACCTACGAGGACTTCTCCATCGTCTCGCCCGCGGAGCGGAAGAAGCACTTCGGCCAGTGGGACCACGTCCGGGTGTATGGGAATGATTTTGAAGAACGGCTGGAGGAATCCGGCTTCAAGGTGCGCTTCATAGATTACGCCGCCGGGCTTTCACCCGCCGAGGCGGCGCTTTACGGGGTCGATGAGACCGTTGGTTTCCATCTCTGCACGAGAAGCGATGCGTAGGCCGACCGCCGAACGGGACGGTTTTTCCCTCATCGAGATGCTCATCGCCAGCGCCATCCTGCTAATCGGCGTGACGGGGATTCTTCTGGCCATCCCCGGGGCCGAGGAGGGGGTGGCCGCGGGTGGGATGGCCGGTCGCGCGGCGCTCTACGCCAAGGAGCGGCTGGATTCGCTGGCGGCGCTGGACCCGGCGGAGCTCGCCCGCGGGGCGCGGCTGAAGCCGTACTCCGACTCGCCCGAAGGGCTCTACACCCGGCGCTGGTGGGTGCTCTCGGCAGAGCAGAAGCCCGACCTCGCGGGGGAGCGGCTGGCGGAGGCCCTGGCCGAGTCGGGGCTCGTCCCGGGGGACTTCGACCTCCCGAGCGGCTTCCTCCGGCTGAAGGTGGAGCTCCTCTGGCAGCCGCCCGGCGGGAGGCTGGAGCGGATGGAGGTGGGCCAGCTCGTCACCCCGTCGAGGTAGGGCGGGTTGCGCCGTGTGGGGGAAGATGGCGAGAAGGGGCGGGGTGGATGCGCGCTGCAATGACGTAGGGCGGGGTTTCCTAACCCCGCCGCTTTCACGTTCCCCACCCCGACCCTTGCCCCGGTCCGCACCATGCTGTGATGGCGTAGGGGCGGGTCTCCTGACCCGCCCGTTTTAGCTACACCCCCCTCCCCGGCCCTCCCCCCAAAGGGGGGAGGGGGAAGAGGGCAGCCCTCACCCGTG
>CAZNZF010000162.1:0-4324 GCA_964577465.1 uncultured bacterium
TAGTCGAACTCGATGGTTTCGTAGAGCAGATCCAGGAAGCCGTTGGGTTCCGGCGTCACATACGCGGCGCCACCGTGGGAGACCTCCCCGAGGTCGGTGCTGGCGGCGAAGACCGCACACGCGCTTAGGACTAAGACAAGTGTAAGAGACCTCATCATTCCCATCCTCCTTGGGGTAATTGGGTAGGTTACCCAATCTTTAAGATAGGGCAGACGTATTATACAAACTCAAGGAACCAGAGTCAAATGGAATGGCAAAAAAAATTTTCCGGGTAGACCTCCGGTTTGCGAGCTCGCGGGAACGGGCCCTAGAAAGACGCCTTCACCGCCCCCCAGCTCGTCTCCTTGACGACACCAGTCCACCCGAACTGCCACACGAAGTCCTCCCCCATCTCGTTTCCGAGCTCGTCGGCCAGGGAGCCGTCCACCGTGGCGGTGTAGTAATAGAAGTCGTCGAGCGGGTCGCGGGGGGTCCAGGTGCAGACGACGTCCCGGGGATCGGTGTCGTCGATGTCCAGGTCGCCGGGGATGACTCCGGCGGTGCCGGCCCCGACGGAGCATCCGCGCCCCAGCGTGTCGTCCGTCAGGGAGAAGGAGATGGTGGTGAAATCGACCGCGGACTGGGCGTCTATGCAGTGGAAGACGACGTGGTCGGGAACCTCGTGCTCACCGTCCTCGGGGTAGATGCCGTCCACGTAGGGCGGGGCGGTGTCCGTGTCCATCATGTACCGGACGGCGTTGTTGATGAGAATCCAGCCGTCGCCCTGCCAGAAGCGGCCGTCGCCGGGGTACAGGTTGAGGCCGACCACGTTCTCGGCGGTGTTGATGCCGGCCAGGTCCTTACCGTTGGTCAGGCTCGCCAGCCAGGTGGCGGCGGGGTAGACACCCAGATACTCCCAGAACTCGATGCCGGTGATGGACTCCACGCCGTCCATGATGGGGTGGTCTTCGTCGTAGTCCCCCAGGCCCTCGCCGTTGGCCCCGCCGCCGCGCCAGACGAGGCACATGGGGCAGTAGTCGTTGTCGGTCATGATGCGCCCGGAGAGCCCGATAGAGGTGTCCCAGCAGTCGTAGAGGATGACCACGGCCCCGCCGTCATCCACGTAGTCCGCCAGGTTGTCCCCCAGGGTCGTCCGGTCCTGGTAAGGGTTATAGCTCCAGGTGAGCACGCAGTCGTACTGCAGCAGGTGGCCCACCGTGGGCGTCTGGTCGCGCCAGTCCTCCAGGTCCACCGTGTCGTAGAACGGGTCGCCGGCGATGTAGGCCTCGACGTCCGAGGTCTGGCCCGAGTCCGTGTGCCCGATGAGAAGGTCCTGGCCGTACACGGCGGAGAGGAGGACGGCTAAAAATACGAACGTCGCTCGTTTCATCTTTTTCTCCTTTTTTTGAAGAAAAGTCCCATACACATACTTTATATACACCCGCGCCGGCGGATGGTCAAGAAAAAAACCGCCCCGGCCCAAGCCTCATATTTTCGATGACGTAGGGCGGCCCCTCTGCGGGCCGCCGCGAATTGCGATGACGTAGGGCGGGGTGTAGGACGAGTCCTCCGTCACCGCCCGCGGCCCCTACGTCAGCTCTAAAAATGCGGCCAGACGGTCGAAAATCCCGTCCGCGTTCAGGCCGTACTTGGCCAGAAGGTCCAGCGGGTCCCCCGACTCGGCGAACTCGTCCTGGACGCCGATGAAGAGCATGGGCGTGGGGCGGTGCCGCGCCAGGACCTCGGCCACCGCGCCGCCCAGCCCCGCGTAGATGTTGTGCTCCTCCACCGTCGCCACCCGCCCGCAGAGTTCCGCCAGCTCCACCACGACCCCCTCGTCCAGCGGTTTGAGGGTGGAGACGTTGACGACGGCGACCTCGGCCCCGAGCTCGGCCAGCCGCTCGGCGGCCACCAGGGACTCGTACACCATATGCCCGGTGGCGAAGAGGGCCAGGTCCGAGCCCTCGCGGTACACGTAACTTTTCCCGACCTCGAAGGGCGTATTTTCCGTGGTCACCACGGGGAGCGGCACCCGGCCCATGCGGATGTAAACCGGGCCGGGGTGGTCCACGGTGGCGCGCAGAATCGGCCCCACCTGCGCCGCGTCCGCCGCCGACACCAGCGTCATGTTCGGCACGCTCCGCAGCAGGGCGATGTCGGAGATGGCGAAGTGGGTCGGCCCGTCGGGTCCCACGGAGATGCCGCCGTAGGGGCCGCCGAAGCGCACCGGCAGGTTCGGGTAGCACACGCTCACCCGGATCTGGTCCCAGGCCCGCCCCGAGAGGAACACCCCGAAGCTGTTCACGTACGGAATTTTTCCCGAGAGCGCCAGCCCCGCCCCGGTGCCCACCAGGTCCTGCTCGCTGATGCCCACGTCGAAGAAGCGCCGCGAGATTTGTTTATCCTCGGCGTCGCGGATGCGCTTGCCCTCGGTGGAGTTGGCCAGGTCGGCGTCGAGGCAGACCACCTCCGGCCGCGTCCGCGCCAGCTCCAGCAGCGCCTCCCCGTAGACCTTCTTGCACGCCCCCCAGTTTTCCGCCTTCGAGGCCTCCTGCAGGGAATTAAGGTGCATCGCCTTGACCAGGGCCATCAGCGACCACCCCCCCGGGCGAGCTTCATGCAGCAGCCCTCCGTCTTCGGCGCGCAGCCGCAGACCTCTTCCACGGCCCGGGCGAGCTCCTCGTCGTTCGGCGCCCGGCCGTGCCAGCCCGCCTTGTCGGTCATGAAGGACACCCCCCGCCCCTTGTGCGTGTGGGCGATGATGCAGGTCGGCTTGCCCCTGGTTTCCCGCGCTTCGGCGTAGGCCCGGCGCAGCTCGGGGTACGAGTGCCCGTCGCAGTCCACCACGTGGAAGCCGAAGGCTTTCCACTTGTCCGTCAGGGGCTCCAGCGCCATCACCTTCTCGGTGTCGCCGTCGATCTGCAGGCGGTTGCGGTCCACGACGGCCGTCAGGTTGTCCAGGCCGTAGTGGGCGGCGGTCATGGCCGCCTCCCAGCACTGCCCCTCGTCGAGCTCCCCATCGCCCAGAAGGCACCACACGCGGGAGTCCAGGCCGTCGAGCCGCGCCGCCAGCGCCATCCCGTTGGCGATACTGAGCCCCTGGCCCAGCGAGCCGGTGCTGGCGTCGATTCCGGGGGTGTGGATGGAGGGGTGGCCCTGGAGGATGTGGCCCACCTCGCGCAGGTGGCACAGCTCCTCGGCGGGGAAGTAGCCGCAGTAGGCCAGGAGGGCGTAAAGGATGGGGCAGGCGTGGCCCTTGGACAGCACGAAGCGGTCGCGGTCGGGCCGCTTCGGATTGGCCGGGTCGTGGCGCAGCTCGCCCAGGTACAGCAGGCTCAGAATCTCCACCGCCGAGAGGGAGCCGCCGGGGTGCCCCGAGCCGGCCTGGTGGGTCATGCACACGATTTCGCAGCGGAGGAGCTTCGCCAGTTCCGTGAGTGCCTCGTCCCGGGCGAATTCGGGGCTGGGGTAGGGGAAGGCGGTCAAGGCGGGGGTGCTCCTGGGATGGAGGGGGGGATTTTCACCGAAATAATGCCATTAAAACGCCCCGGGCGCAACCGGGGCCTTGTCGGTTTCCTGTAATTGCACGCGGGCCCCCCGCGCCGGTTCAGGGCTATTTAACCCTGTCCAGCTCCACCACACGGACCCCGGCGGGTGGCGTCAAATCGAAGAGCCCACCGGGCAGTTCCGGGTTCACCTCCTGCGAGGAGAAAAAAATCTCCACCGAGGAGCCGGCGTAATTGTCCAGAAAAATCCGCCAGGGGCGCGAGAGGCCGTCCGCCTCGGCGTAGTCGGAGTACTCCACCCGCATCACCGGCGCGTCGGCGGAATCGTAGAGCACCTGCTCCAACGGCACGGGTCCCGTGGGGTCCACGGTGATTAACAGGGCCCGCGTGCCGTCCTCCCGGCGCAGGGCCAGGCGCGTCGGGTCGCCCTCCGCCTCCGGCCGGAGGTAGCGGACGGTGCCCGAAAAATCTTTGACGGAAATCAGCGGCTCGGCCAGGAGCGCCCGAATCAACAGCCCCACGTCCAGCGGCACCCCGACGAGCCGCTCCACGTTTTGCGGCGTGGCGGCGCCCTCGGCCCACACCCCGTCGGCGACGTAGCGCACCGCCATCCGGCCGCCGGCGACGCGCGTCACGACGGCGATTTCCCCCATCGGCCCCAGACTTTCGACGTAGGCCGAATCCGGGCGGGCGAAGGCCAGGTCGTGCTCCGTGGCGGGCAGGGGTCCGTCGGGCGTGCGCGCCGTTATCGTAACGGCTCCCGAGGCCGTCTCCAGCCGCCGGGCGCCGGCGTCCATGTCGGCTAAAAGTTCCTCGGGCGTGACCTTGGGCGTGGGGTA
>CAZNZF010000163.1:0-4211 GCA_964577465.1 uncultured bacterium
TACGTCGTCGCAATACGCGGCGGCCCGTAGAAGGGCCGCCCTACGTCATCGCAAATACGGGCCGGCGGGGGCGCGAAAAACCGTCCCCACCGACGGGCTTTTCTTGACATTCGACGCCGCCCTTTTCTATACTTGCCGTCCGCGCGCCGGGAAGGCCGCGACTCACCGGGCCCCAGGAGAGTACAAACGACATGGGCACCTTTCAGAAAAAGCTGGCCGACGTGGAGCGCGCCTGGCACCTGGTGGACGCCGCCGACACCCCCCTGGGCCGCGTGGCGACCCGGGTGGCCGGCCTGTTGCGCGGCAAGCACAAGGCGTACTGGGCGCCGCACCTCGACGCCGGCGATTTCGTCATCGTGGTCAACGCCGCAAGGGTGAAGCTCACCGGCCGCAAGCTGGAGCAGAAGCTCCACCGCCACCACTCGGGTTACCCCGGCGGGCTGAAGGCCACCCCCTACGCCGAAATCATGGAGCGCCACCCCGACCTCGCCGTCCACTGGGCCGTGGCGGGGATGGTGCCCAAAACCCGCCTCGGGCGGAAGATGCTCAAACGCCTGCGGGTCTACGCGGGACCCGAGCACAGGCACCAGGCACAAAAACCCGCGGTCTACACCCTCGAGGGTTGAGGAGCGTCATGGCAGAAAAGAGCTCCATCTGGGCCACCGGCCGCCGCAAGACCGCCATCGCCCGGGTGCGCCTCGTGCCCGGCGAGGGCAGGATTCTGGTCAACCGGCGCGAGATGGATGAGCACTTCCCCCGGGAGATGTGGCGCAAGAAGGTGCGGCAGCCCCTCGAGGCGACCGGCGCCGCCGACCGCTTCGACGTGTACGCCACCATCACCGGCGGCGGGCTCACCGGCCAGGCGGACGCCATGAGCCTGGGCATCGCCCGCGCCCTGGAGTCCTACGACCCCGAGCTCCGGCACACCCTGAAGGAGGCCGGGCTCCTCCGGCGCGACGCCCGGATCAAGGAACGCAAGAAGTACGGTCAGCGCGGCGCCCGCGCCCGCTTCCAGTTCTCCAAGAGATAACCCGCGTCCGCCCGGACGCCTACCGGCCCCCACGGGCCAATACGCACGCCTTCCACACACTCGTTGCCCCCGGCGCAAGAAGCGCGCCGAGCGGGTCCGGAGGGCGGAGGATGAAACGAGGAACCATGCCCGAATTCTCCATGCGCTCCATGCTGGAGGCCGGAATCCATTTCGGCCACCAGACCCGCCGTTGGAACCCCAAGATGAAGCCCTACATCTACGGGGAACGCAACGGCATCTATATAATCGACCTGCAGAAGTCGGTGCAGCTCCTGCGCAAGGCCTGCGACTTCGTCACCCAGACCGCGGCGCGGGGCGGCAAAATCATCTTCGTCGGCACCAAGCGCCAGGCCCAGGCCATCGTGGCCCACGAGGCCGAGCGGGCCGGCATGTTCTACGTCACCAAGCGCTGGCTCGGCGGCACACTGACCAACTTCCAGACCATCAAGGGCAGCCTGGACCGCCTGGACAAACTGGAGCATCTCCTGGGCTCCGAGAGCTTCGAGGGCCTCTCGAAGAAGGAGCGCACCATGCTCACCAAGAAGAACCAGAAGCTCTCCTCGCTCCTGATAGGCATCCGGAAGATGAAAAGCCCGCCCCAGGCGCTCTTCGTGGTGGACCCCAAGCGGGAGCACATCGCCGTCAAGGAGGCCAACACCCTGGGGATTCCCATCGTGGCCATCGCCGACACCAACGCCGACCCCGACGAGCTGACCTACCTCATCCCCGGCAACGACGACGCGATTCGGGGAATACAGCTCATCAGCCGGGCCATAGCCGACGCCGTCATCGAGGGCGGCGCCATCGCCACCGGCGGTCAAATCCTCAGCGAGGCGCCCGTCGCCTGACGCATTTTTTAAAACCAGCGAGGCATCCGAGGTAATCATGGCAGAGATTTCCGCCCTCCAGGTCATGGCGCTGCGGAAGAAGACCGGCGCCGGTATCGTGGACTGCAAGAAGGCCCTCGCCGAATCCGGCGGCGACGAGGCGAAGGCGGTCGAGTTCCTGCGCGTCAAGGGGTTGGCCACCGCCGACAAGAAGTCCGGCCGCTCGGCCGACGAGGGGCTCATCCACACCTACGTCCACGCCGGCGGAAAGCTGGGCGTCATGCTCGAGCTGCGCTGCGAGACGGACTTCGTGGCCCGCACCGAGGATTTCAAGACCCTGGCCAAGGACCTCTGCATGCAGGTGGCCGCCATGGCCCCCCTCGCCGTGGATGCCGACGGCTTCCCCCCCGAGGTGCTCGAGGCCGAGCGCCGCGTCTACGCCGAGCAGGCCGCCGAATCCGGCAAGCCGCCCCAGGTCGTGGAGAAAATTGTCGCGGGCAAGCTCCAGAAGTTCCTGAAGGAAAACGCCCTGTTGAACCAGACCTTCGTGAAGAACCAGCCGGAAGAGAAAGACCGGACGGTGGCGGACTACATCAAACAGCACGTGGCCAAGCTGGGCGAGAACATCCAGGTGGCGCGCTTCGTCCGTTTCCAACTGGGCGAGGAGTCCTAGGCCTCAATCCCGAGCGGGCGAGGCGGATGCGCGGCTGGGCGAGGCGGAGGTTGCGCCGGACCCTATTGGAGTGCGAGGCTTGAATCCCGAACGGGTGAGGGCGAATCAACGAGGATGAAGCCCCCTTTATCGGTGTCAAAGGAGTCCCAGGCTTGAATCCGGGCCGGGTGAAGGCGGATTGACGCAGACACCCATGTCGGCGTTCGAGGAGTCCCAGACTTGAATCCAGGTCGGGTAATACTAAAACTCTCCGGCGAACGGCTGGGCGGCCGCGGACCGGAGGGTTTTTCGCCCCTGGCGGCGGACGCGCTCTCCCGGGCGGCGGCGGACCTCGCCGGGCTCACCGCCGCGGGGTACGAGGTCGGCGTCGTGTGCGGGGCGGGGAACCTGCTGCGCGGGCGCGATTCCGCCTTTTCCGACCGCGTCGCCGCCGACACCGCCGGGATGCTGGCCACGGTCGTCAACGCCCTGGCCCTGGCCGACGCGCTGGTCGCGGCCGGAGTAAAGGCCCGCGCCTACTCGGTCATCGCCATGCCGGGCCACGTCGCCCCCTACCGCCCGGAGGCGGTGCGGGAGTTCCTGGATTCCGGGGGCATCGGCGTCTTCGGCGGGGGGACCGGCGCGCCCTTCGTCACCACGGACACCGCCGCCGCCCTGCGCGCCCTGGAACTGAACGCAGGCATCATCTTAAAGGCCACACAGGTGGACGGCGTCTACTCCGCCGACCCCGCGACCGACCCCGCGGCGAAACGCTTCGACCGGCTGACCTACGACGAGTACCTCGAACTGCGCCTGGGCGTGATGGACCTGGCCGCGGTGGAGCTCTGCCGCCGGGGCGGGGTCGAGATTTACGTCTTCTCCGGCGAGGCGGCCGGCGGACCGGTAAAGGCTCTCACCGAGCCGGGCTTCGCCACCGTCATCGGCCCTGAAAAACCGCAATAATACATTCCCCGACGCGCCCTCGCGGCGCCAACGCGGGAGGGGTGAGATGGTCGAACCGAGGCTCAGAGAGACCCACGAGAACATGGTGAAGGCCGTGGAGGCCACCAAGCGCGACCTGCGCGCCATCCGCACCGGACGCGCCAACCCCGCCATACTGGACTCCATCCGCGTGGACTACTACGGCACCCAGACCCCGCTGAACCAGATGGCCACCATCGGCGTCCCCGAGCCGCGCATGGTCGTCGTCCAGCCCTGGGACCGGACCGCCGTCGAGGCCATCGTCAAGGCCATCCAGGCCTCCGACCTCGGCATCACCCCCTCCACCGACGGCGTGGTCATCCGCCTCCCCTTCCCGGCGCTGACCGCGGACCGGCGCAAGGAGCTGGTGAAGGTGGCCCACCGCCTGGCCGAGGAGGGCAAGGTCTCCATCCGCAACGTCCGCCGCGACGCCAACGAGACGCTCAAGGAGGACGCCAAGTCCGGCGACATCAGCGAGGACGAGCGCGACCGGCTGATGGAGGTGGTCCAGAAGATGACCGACGAGCAGTCGGCGAAAATCGACGAGCTGCTGGCTGAAAAAATCTCCGACATCTCGGAGGTGTGATTGCCCCTTCCCCCCTCTGGGGGGCGGCTCGCCGACAGGCTGGGAAGGGGGGTTCATCGGCCCCCTCTCCCCGTGGGAGCGGCGCGCCGACGGGCTGGGGTGAGGGGTAAAACTAGCGATGTAGGGCGGCCCCTC
>CAZNZF010000164.1:0-4204 GCA_964577465.1 uncultured bacterium
CGGGGTCGGCCTCGGCCGTAATCGCCGCCGCCAGACCCCGCACCAGCCCCTTCCGCCGGTATTCCTCCAGGTGGCGCACCTACCCCTCCCCCCGGGCGTCCAGCTCGCGCTGGTGGTGCTCGGCCAGCTCCTCCAGGAGCGCCAGGTTCTCCCGCGCCTCGTCCTCGTCGATGACGTTCAGGGCGAAGCCGGCGTGGACGATGGCGTACTGGCCGGGGACGGGCGGCGGGTCCACGAGGGCGACGGAGATTTCCTGCGTGGCGCCGCCCAGCTCGACGACGGCCCTATCCCCCTCGACCTCAATGATTCTCATCGGCACGGAGAGGCACATGGAAGCTCCGGTCGGTTACGGCGTTGACTAATCCCCGCCCGACAGCTTAGCGGGGGGATTGAAAACTGTCAAGATAATCAAGAAAATGCGACGCCGTGAAGACGCCGCACACCGTTTCGACCTGATGAGGGGGGAACATAGGTTAATAAGTACACCTTCGGTGCATTGCTGTAATTGTCGCGGAATATGTCGCCGGGGTTTGAGAAAGACTCCGCGGTCGGGCGAACGGGTTGGGCATCGTCACCAAGTCTAGGGTTACCCCCACTCGGCCTTCCCCGGGACGCTCATGCCGTCGGAGATGCAGGCGTCGGGCATGCTGTCGGCCCTGGCCTGAATGACGATGAAGTACAGGTCTTCCGTGGAATCGTTCCGCCAGGCGCGGACGCCGTCCCGGGCGACCCGGACCACCGACCCCTCGCCGACCTCCAGGACCTCGCCGTCCACCTGGAATTGCCCCCGCCCCTTGATGAAGATGTACAGCTCCTCGTTGTTACGGTGCCGGTGGAGGAAGGGAATCTCGCCGCCCGGCGGGAGGCGGTTGAGCGACATCTCCATCCCCGTGAGCCCCAGCGGTTCTTTCATAAAAAGCTTCCCCGGATAACGGTCCTTCATCCCCGGAAGCTGGAAGCTGAACTCCTCCAGTCTCTCCCACCCGCGTAGGTGCGCCGCGGTGAAGTTCACGCCCCGTTTTATCTCTATCATCGTCTCGGCCATTCGGTCCCCCCTCCGGGTCGGCGTTCGGGGATAACGTGAGACATCGGGACTATTTAATCTCTTTGCCGCATTTGCCGCAGAACTTGTCGCCGGGGACCAGCTCGGCGCCGCAGTGGGGGCAGACGGGGTGCAACGGAGCGCCGCACTTGCCGCAGAACTTGTCGCCGGCCGGGTTCTCGTGGCCGCACTTGCTACAGACGATGACCTTCTCCGGGGCGCCTTCGCCGCCCTTGTTCTGCATGGCGTCGGCCATCTGACCCCCGATGGCCATCCCCGCTCCGAGTCCGGCGCCCATGCCGGCCATCCCCCCGCCGCCGGGCTGCTTGGCCGCGTCACCGATGGCCTCGGCGGTCTTGTAGCGGGTGTAGCGGTCCATGTCGCCGATGGCGCCCATCCTGGCGCGCTCGTCCATGGCCTTCTCGACCTCGGGCGGGGCGGTGATGGCCCCCACGGTGAAGTCCACCAGCTCGATGCCGTAGGTGGCGACCTCATCGGTGAGCTTGGCCTTGAGCGCGATGGCGAACTCGTCGTAGAGCGCGGGCAGGTCCAGCAGGCTCTTCACCTGCTCGCCGAGGAAGTCGAAGGTCCGGCTGACGATGATGCCGCGGAGGAAGTCCTCCAGTTCGCCGACCCGTTTGATGTTGCCGGTGCCGACGTACTTGTTGACGAAGAGGCCGGAGTCGGTGATGCGCAGGGAGTAGATGCCGTGGGCGCGCAGGCGGACGATGCCGAACTCGGCGTCGCGGAAGGCCACCGGCTGCGGCGTGCCCCACTTGAGGTCGGTGAACACCTTCCGGTTGACGAAGTAGACCTCGACCTTGAAGGGGGTCTCGCCGCCGAAGGGGAGCTTCAACAGGCCCCGCAGGAGCGGGATGTTGGCCGAGGTGACGGTGTGGCGTCCGGGGGCGAAGCGGTCCAGGGCCTGGCCGTCGCGGAAGAAAACGGCCTCCTGGCTCTCGCGGACGACGACCTGGGCGCCGTAGGCGATGTCGCCGGAGCCGTCGCGCGGGACGCGCTCGACGAGGACGTCGCCCGTGTTGTCGAGGGATTGCAGGATTTCGAGGGCCATGGTCACTCCTTGAATGCGCGGGGGTAATTTACGGACCCTAGCATATCACGCCGCGGCGGGGTCTGACAACGGGAGCGGACCTAGCGGAGGGTGGGGATGGAGAGGATGTGGACGGACACGCCGACCAGGACGGCGCCCAGCAGGATGCGCAGCCAGAGTGCCTCGACGAAGAAGACGGCGGAGACGGTGATGACTACCGCCAGCAGGACCAGGGTCCAGATTTTCAGGCGGAGGGGGACGCCCCTTTTTTCCCGCCAGGCGCGGATGTAAGTCCCGAGGCGGGTACTCAGGAGCCAGTCGTGGAGCCTCCTGGACCCGCGGGCGTAGCAGGCGGCCGCCAGTAAAAGGAAGGGCGTGGTGGGGAGGACCGGGAGGAAGATGCCCGCGATGCCGAGGCCGAGGCAGATGGAGCCGGCGACGACGAGAAGCCCACGCGTCCACGGGCTCAGGAGCCGCCTCTCCTTACCCGGCCGTTCGGGCTCATCCACGGGTCAGGCCCCCTCGCCCTGGTAGCCGCCGCGGTAGCCCGCGGTCTCCCCCGTCAGGCGGAAGAAGAGAAGTTGTAAAACGCGCGCCCGCTCGTCGAGCTCCAGGCCGGCGGGGTTGAAAACGGCGAGCAGCCCCTGTCCCCGGCCGGAATATCCCGCGTCCCACACCGCGCTGCCCAGGTGCGCCCCGCAGCGTAAGAGGCTCGAGCGCGGCTTCCCCAGCGCCAGGACGTCTCGCGGCAGGTTGACCTTCTCCGCGTAGCGGACGAGGTAGGCCCCGGGTGGTAATACAAGGCGCCCCTCACGCCAGGGGATGACCTCCGTCTCCGGCAGCCGGCGGCCGGAGTTGTCGAAATCCAGGCGACCGGGCGCGTCATCCGAGAACCAGGCCACCTCGGCCGCGGTGAGGTCCACGCCGTTCGGGGTCGCCTGAATTCGGGGGTCGAGCATCCCCTCCACCAGGGGCGGGCTGCCCGCGAGGAGACGGACGAGCGCGTCGCCGGTAATCGGGCCGGGGAGCGGGGCGGGGTCGGTCATGGTTTTTTTAAAGGCGGGGGATTCCCGCCTCTGGAGGGACGTGAGCGCGGTTTTTCGTCGGCGTCGGACCTGGCTCAGTCTTCCAGCCTGCGGATGGAAATGGGGAATCGGGCTGGACCGGGACTACGACGAGCCCTCGAAGGCCTTGTGAATCTTGTAGTAGTTGCGCAGCTTCTCGTTGGATTTGCGGATGCGGGTGCAGAAGGTGCGGATGAAAGCAATCATGATTTTGTTGCCGATGTCGGTGTCCTCGACGATGAGCTTCTCGAAGTCCGCCTTGCCCAGGGAGAGGAGCTGGGTTTCCTTGCGGCAGACGGCGGAGGCCGAGCGGGGCGCGGCGTCTATGATGGCCATCTCGCCGAAGAAGGCCGGACGCTCCAGGAACAGAAGCTCCTCGGTCCCCACCCCCTCGATGGCGAGGGTGATGGAGACCATGCCGGAATCCACGATGTAGAACTTGTCCCCGGTGTCGCCCTCGTGGAAGATGAAGTCGTCCTTGGCGAAGGTCTCCTCCTTCAGGCGGGAGGCGACCACCTCGAGCTCGGGGTCGTCCAGGCCGGCGAAGAGCATGACGTCGCGTATTTGGTCCGGTGTGGGCATGGGGAACCTCGCTTGCGCGTGACGCAAAGATTATAGCAAAAAACCGCCGGCGTCGGCGAGGTGGATGGTGGAGTTGATAACGGGTCGGCCCCTACGACCCGAGTCGGCGATACGCGACGTAGGGGCGGGTGCCCACACCCGCCCGTTTGTTTATCCACCGCTATGCGCCGAAATGTAGGGCGGGGATTTACCTTCGGTCGCAGGTATTAATCCCCGCCGCGGGCGACCGCAGAGGACTCGTCCTACGGGTCGCCCCTACGGCATCGCAATTGCGGGGGAGGGTTGCCTTGTTTCCCCCTCTCCCTTCCAGGGAGAGGCTCGCCTACGGGCCAGGGTGAGGGCTACCTTATAAAGCGGCGGGGTTAGGAAACCCCGCCCTACGGATAGAATCGCGCGTGCGACACGTAGGGGCCGACCGACGGCGCGCCGTTCAGGTCGGCCCGTTATTTTTTCAATCGTAATGCA
>CAZNZF010000165.1:0-4181 GCA_964577465.1 uncultured bacterium
TAGATGCCCTCGATGCCCTCGGGGTTCTCCACCGTGTAGGACTCCCAGGCCTGCTTGAGAACCAGCTCGGTGGCGTAGATGGGCGCCGCGAACCGCAGCGCCGTGGCCGCGCCGTCCGACGGCCGGCAGTCCACCGCCAGCACCTCCCCGTCCTTGACCAGCTCCAGCCGCGCGTAGTACGCCCCCTCGAGGAGCTGGGTGATGACCACCCGCTCGAGGTCGGCGCCCAGCGTGAGGATCACCCGGACCAACAGGTCGTGGGTCTGGGGCCGGTCGAAGGCGAAGTCCTCCAGGGCCGCGGCGATGGCGGTGGCCTCCGCCGGGCCGATGCCCATCACGATGAACCGCTCCCCGTCCACCTCTTTGAGCACCAGGCTCGTCGAGCCGGTTTCCGTGTCCAACAGGACGTCGGTGACCTCCATTTCCCGCAGGTCCTCCTCGGCGTACTCCTGGGCCAGGGCGGGGAAGAGGAACGTCACCGTCACGAGCGCGAGGAAGAACCGCATCTTTCCTCCAAGGCTTTTTAACTACCCCATCATACCCCTTTCGGGCTCCGGAGGCCAGGGGCCGGGCGTGTACCGGGCGGGGGCCGGTTGTGGTAGGATAACGGGTGGAAAAACCGGGAGGTGCGCGATGAAGAGGATGCCCATCCTGCTTTTACTGTTCGTGCTGGTCGCGTTTCCGGCCTGTTCGGGCGATGGGGAATCGGGCGGGTCGAGCTCGACGGTCGGCGACGCCGGGACCGGGGGCGCCGCTACGCTGCCGCTGGCGGTCCTGGGCGGGTCGGTGGTCCAGAAGGATACCTCCGACGGGGTGACGGTGACGCTGGAGTATCTGAATGTGGAGGGCGCCGCGCCGCGCGGCGGGGTGGTGCTGGTCCACATGCTGGGCCGGACCCGCGCCGACTGGGACCCGCTCGTCGAGACCCTCATCAGCAAAGGGCTGGAAGTGGTGGCCCTGGACCTGCGCGGCCACGGCCAGTCGGTCTCCGGCGGCCTCGAATACGGGAGCTTCGACACCGAGCAGTGGCTCGACTGCGCGAAGGACATCCGGACGGCCCTGGACTACCTCGCCGAGCAGGTTACCGGAAAATACTTCCTCATCGGGGGCAGCATCGGCGCCGACCTGGTCCTCATCGAGGCCGCCGACGACCCGCGGGTGGCCGGCGTGGTCCTGCTCAGCCCCGGCCTGGACTACCGCGGGGTGCAGCCCGGTCCGTACGCGACGGATTACGGCGAGCGCCCGGCCCTCCTCGTGGCGGCCATGGACGACGACTACTCGGCGAAAAGCGTCGGCACGCTGGCCGAGCTGCTCTACGCCCCCGAAACGAAAATCTACCCCTCCGGCGGTCACGGGACGCACCTGTTCGGCACCCGGCCCGAGGTGCGCGCGCTCATCGCCGACTGGCTGGAGAAGCAGCTCTCGGAATGACCGGTTGATTTCCCGCCTGACAGTTCTCTACCGCTGCCCGGCCTGCGGGCGCCCGGGCCACGGCGACCTCTTCGGGGGGGCCCTGGTCTGCCGGCACTGCGGCGCCGCCTACGCCCACTACACCGAGGGCGCGCCGACCTTCGCGGTGGTCGGGGGGCTGAACTCCGGCGAGGCCATGCTGGCCGCCCGCAAGCGGCTCCGGGGCGGCGGGCACGACGGCCGCCTGAAGCTGGAGGCCGACGAGCGCCTCCTCGTCCCCTGGCGGCTGGACTACACCGAGCGGCTGGTCCCCTCCGACGGCACCTTCGAGCGCCGGGAGACGACCGCGCTCACGCCGGCCATCGACCTGGACGAGCTGCAGCTCGCCGGGGTGGACCCGTTGAGCCCTCACCTGGCCGAGGACGCCGCCGGGCTCACCGTGGAGCCGCTGGACCCCGACGACCTCGCGGCGTCCGACGTCCTCTTCCCCCCGCCCCCGACCGAGTCGGCGGAGAGCGGGGACACCGTGCGCAGCCTGACCGCCTACATCTACCACCCCTACTGGCGGGTCGTCTTCTCCACCGAGGGACGCGGCGGCGCCGACTGGCCCCTGGTCCTGGACGGCCTCTCGGGCCGCATCGTCGCCGGGGACCTCCCCCAGCGGGAGCGCACCAGCCCGGCCTTCTGGATCGGCGTGCCCACCCTGGGGGCCTACGCCGTCGGGATGCTGGTGAACTTTTTGACCACGGCGGGATTGTCGGTCTTCGAGTGGGTGACGCTCGGAGGTGCGCTGGCGGGCATCGGCGGCCTCTTCCTCCTGCGCGGCCGGGGGGAGGGGAAGGCGTAGGGGCGGGTGTCCAAATCCGCCCGCCCCTCACCCCCATCCCCTCTCCCCAGAGGGGCGAGGGGGGTAAATGTAGGGCGGGACTTCTACGCCCCGCCGCGTTTTTTCAAATGTAGCCCTCACCCCAGCCCTCTCCCACGGGGAGAGGGGGCCGCAACCACCGCCGGGTCTGGTATAATCTGCTGGAACCCTCTCCGCAAACCGGCCCGTGACGCATATAACCCACATCAAGCCGCTCTCCCTCCTGCGCCTGTACCTCCCCCTGCTCGTCACCGGCTGGGCGGTGTTCGGGGCCTCGTGGTTCTCCGGGCTGGGCGGTTCGCGGGAGCTGGCCCTTTTGGTGGGCCGGGTCACCGGCGGCGGCGGGTTCCTCCCCACCTTCGTCCTCCTCATCCCGGTCAACACCCTGGTGAGCGTCCTGGGGCTGGCGGCCTTCGCGGCGGCGTACAACCGCTACAACCGCGGCGTCCTGACGCTGGACCTGGAGCTGGCGCCGGTGGAGGGCGAGGGGGACGCCCGGCGCATTTCCGGGGTGCCCTTCCGCAGCGTCAGCCGCCTGTACGTCCCGATGCTGGCCCTGGGGGCGGTGAACATGGCGGGCTCCATCGGGTTGATGAGCGTCGTGGGCCTGGGCGGGCTTTTCTACGGCGAAGAGACCGGGTTCGAGGTGCTGCTGCTGAACGGCGTCGTCGGGACCTTCTTCGTGGCCGGTCTCGTCGTGCTCTGCGGGATGCTGGCGGCCGTCATCTACAACCGCGTGGCCGTCGGCGGCGACGGCGTCCGGCTGCGGCTGGTGAAAACCCCCGAGGGCGTCGTCCTCCGGCGCATCGAGCTGCGCTCACTGGCCTACGCCCTGCCGAGCTTCCTGGCGCTGACGGTCGTCGCGGTCATCCTGGAGCTGGTCCTGGGGGCGCTGGCGGGCGGGGACCTGGTCGCCGACGCGCTCTTCTCCGTGGCCGTGGCGGTGCCCACGCTCTGGCTCACGCCGCTCCTGTACAACCGCCTCCGCGGTCGTCGCGGAATCACTTTCACCCTTAAAACCACGGACACCAACCGATGAGTGGCCCATGAAAACGTTCGGGCTCGACGGGGGCATCGCGGTCCACGTGCTCTACTCCATCGCCGGGGTGGCGACCACCGTGGCGGTGGAGAACCGGGGCGGATTCGTGCTGCTGGACTGCGGCGACGGGGCGCTGCGCGACCTCCTGGACGCCCGGCTGAAGCCCGTGCGACTGGAGGGCGTCGCCTTCTCCCACGGCCACTTCGACCACGTGGGCGGCCTGCACACGCTCCTGGGTTTCCTGCGGATGGTCGGCCGCGAGGCCGCCCTGCCGGTGGTGTACCCGGCGGGCTGTGTCGAGGTCGAGGCGTTTCTGGACCGCTTCTATGAGCTGTACCCCGACGCGCCCTTCGCCGTCGAGCGGCTGCCTCTGACCGACGGCGACGAGACGAAGCTGGACCGCTGGTCGCTCTCGGCCTACGCCGTCGAGCACCGTGGCTCCACCGCCGCCGGCGTCGGCGAATCCATCCCCGCCCTGGGCTACCGCGTGGGGCTCGGGGAGGTGGTCGTGGCCTTTTCCGGCGACACGGGGCCCGGCGAGAACCTGCGAAAACTCTGCGAGGGGGTGGACCTGGCACTCATCGAGGCCACCTGGGGCGACCGCGAACAGCGGCTCAACCCCCGGGTCCACCTGTCACGGGCGGAGGCGGAGGGGTACGGGCGGCTGGCGAAGCGATTCGGGCTCATCCACGGGATGCACCCGTCGGAGGGCGGCGATTGACCAACGCAGCGTGTTGGATCGCAGTATCGCGACGCGATTTTTTTGTAATTTTCAAATTTAGCCCCGCGTGCGGTGGCTTTATTAATTCCCGACGCCCCGTTGGCGGCTTCCCTCTCCCTGTGGGAGAGGGCTAGGGTGAGGGCTTC
>CAZNZF010000166.1:0-4163 GCA_964577465.1 uncultured bacterium
CGCCCTACATTTAAAATACCGGGCTCACTCCCCACCCCTCTAATCCCGCAGGGCCAGGGCCGTGGCCACGGAGTAGTACCGCTCGTGGGCGATGGAGATGAACCAGCGGTTGATTCCCCGCTCCCGGGCCATGTCCCGGGCGTTTCCGTGGAGCTCCAGGCTGACGCCGCCGGCGGGCTCCGGCACCACCTCGAACTCGTGGAAGAATGAACCCTGCCCCCAGCCGCACCCCAGGGCCTTCATCGCCGCCTCCTTGACGGCGAAACGGGCCGAGAGCTTGGCCAAAAGCCCCGGAGAGAGTTCGGCGCCCCAGCCCCGCGGCCATTCCCGCTCGCTGAAGACGTGCCGCCGCAGCCGCTCCTCCCGCCCCGAGCGCAGGAGCTTGCTGAAGCGCGCCAGCGAGACCACGTCTATGCCCAGGCCCAGGATGTCGCTCACCGTAGAGACCCCCGCGTCGGCCGACGGGCGTATTATAGCACTTCCTAGCGCGGCGGGCCGGGGTTGCAGTCCTTGCACGGCACGTAGCCCTCGCCCGCGGCGTCCTCCCGGGTCATCCGGCGCAGGTTGTCCTTGCCGCGCACGTGCGGGCAGTACGGGGCGTGGTAACGGTCTCCGTGCTCGGTAACGTAGACGAAGTGCCCGGAGTAGGCGTCGGGCAGGCCCTCGTCGCCGCCGGTGACGTTCTCCGACGGCCCCTGCTGGGGACCCATCCCGGCCTCGGCCGCCGGCTCCTCCTTCTCCGCGTCGCACCCGGCCAGCGCCAACAGCGCCAGCGATAAGACCACCAAAAGCGGCAGCACGCGCATTTTTATACCTCCCTCGAAGCTCACCGGGCCTCCTGGGGCCGATAGCGCCACAGGGCCAGGCCGAATCCGACCACCCCGTACCCCAGGAGCACTAGACAGGGGACCAGAACGTCGCCCAGGCCGCCGCCGAAGGTGAAGAGCTGCGCGTAGGCGTCCATGGCCCAGGCGTTGATGGTGATGTGCGCCAGGGACTGCATCCACTCCGGCGTTATGAACAGCGGCCACCAGCTCCCGCCCAGGGCGCTCATCACCAGAATCACCAGCAGGCCGAGCTGGTCGATCTGCTTGGCGGTGCGGCAGAAGGCCAACAGGGCCAGCGCCAGCCCCACCGACGCGATGACCACGCACACGCTCACCACCAGGAGCGCCACCGTCGAGCCGGGGTAGACCGCCCCGAAGGCCACCGCCCCGAAACCGAACAACAGGCCCATCTGCGCCACGGGCAGCGTCACCAGGAAGCCGGACTTGCCCAGGAGGTAGCCCCTGAGCGAGAGCGGCGAGGTGAGTATGCGCCGGGCGAGGCCCTTTTCCCTCTCGGCCAGCATGCCCGCCGCCGCCGACGCCGCCCCGAACAGCGCGAACATCACCGCGTAACCCGGCACGTACTGCAGGATGGCGTCCCACTCCGCCGCCGTGGCCCGCACCTCCTCGGTGGTCACCCGCACCGGCGAGCCGGACTCGGAAAAATCCTGCCAGTCCAGCGACCCGCCCGCGGTGTCCCCCTCCCGGGTGATGTAGGAGTGGACCTCGCCGCGCACGTCCTCCCGCGCCTCCGGCGAGACGAAATCCGCCTCGTTGAGGAAGCGGTCGGCCATGCGCAGCGCGACGTTCTTCCCGGCCGGGGCGATGGAGGCGCCCTGTACCAGATTTTCGAGGACGCGCAGCTCAACATCGCGCCGGGGGTTGGTCAAAAGCGTGAGCCCGGCGTCGGCGTTTTCCTCGACGGCGTCGGTGAACCCGGCGGGGATTAAAAGCGCCGCGGCGTAGTCGTTGTCGCTAAGGGCTTTGCGCGCCGCGGCCTCGTCCGGCAGCGGCACCAGCTTGCACACCTCCGCGTCGGCCAGGGTGTCCATGAGCGTCTTCGCCGCCTCGCCGCCGTCGGAGTCCACCACCGCCAGCTCGATTTCCCACTCCCCGCCACCGGAGAAGGCGAAGCCGACCACCAGCATCATGCCGATGGGCAGGAGGGAGGAGAGGAGGACGGCCTTGGGGTCGCGCAGGAACGCGCGCCAGTCCTTGGAGAAAATGGCCCAGAGTTTTTTCAAGGGCTAACCGCCGTCGCGCAGGGCGCGGCCGGTCAGGGACAGAAACACCGTCTCCAGGTCCGCGCGGACGATGTCCACCCCGCCCACGCGCAGGCCCGCGTCGTTCAGCAGCACCACCGCCGGTGCCAGCACCCGCGCCGCGGGGTCGGTGAAGAGCGTCAGCCGCCCGTCGGAGGCGGCCAGCTCGATGACCCCCGCCAGCCCCCGCAGCCGTTTATCGAGGTCGTCCGAAATCTCCCCGCCCGTGAGCTCGAAGTCCAGCCGCGTCCGCTCCCCGGAGAGTTTCAGCAATTCCTCCTCGGTGCCCAGCGCCAGGAGCTTCCCGTGGTCCAGGATGGCGATGCGCTCGCAGAGCGCCGAGGCCTCCTCCATGTAGTGCGTGGTGTAGACGACGGTGGTGCCTTCGGCGGCGAGGGAGCGGATGGTGTCGAAGATGTGGGCCCGCGACTGGGGGTCCACCCCGGCGGTGGGCTCGTCGGCCAGAAGGATTTCCGGGCGGTGGACGAGGGCGCACACGAGGTTCAGCCTCCGGGCCATCCCCCCGGAGAAGCGCTTCACCGGCTCGTGCGCCCGGTCCTTGAGCCCCGCCACATCGAGGGCCCAGTCCACCCGTTGCGCGAGCTCCCGCCGCGTGAGGCCGTAGAGGGAGCCGAAGAAGGCCAGGTTCTCGCGGGCGGTGAGCCCGTCGTAGAGGGCGATTTCCTGGGGGGCCAGGCCCAGCCTGCGCCGCGCCTCGGGCCGCGTCGGGGGCAGGCCGTCCAGCCGCACCTCCCCCGCGTCCGGGGCGATGTAGCCCGCGATGAGGTTGATGGTGGTGGTTTTCCCGGCGCCGTTGGGACCGAGCAGGCCGAAAAGCTCGCCGGGGCGGACGGCGAGGTCCACCCCGTCCACGGCGGCCAGCCCGCCGTAGCGCTTGGTCGCCCCGCGCAGCCCCACCACGGGCGACGAGACTTTGGTAGAATCGGCGTCGTTGCCCATCGCATCCGAGGATACTATTTCACCGTCCGGGTGTCCAGCGGTTTCCGTCCTGTTGCCGGTTTACGACGCGCGGGCGACCGTCGCGGGGGCGGTCGCGTCGTGCCTGGAACAGCGGGACGTGGAGCTTGAGCTGGTCTGCGTGGACGACGGCTCCGCGGACGGGAGCGGGGAATTTTTGGAGGAGTCGGCCCGGCGGGATGGGCGGATAAAGGTCATCCGCACGGCGCACCGGGGGCTGGTCGCCGCGCTCGACCAAGGGCTGGCCGAGTGCCGGGGGGAGTTCGTCGCGCGCATGGACGCCGACGACGCCATGCTCCCCGGACGGTTGAAGAAGCAGGTCGATTTTTTGGAGGAGCAACCGGAGCTCGCCGGGGTCGGCTGCCGGGTCCGGGTGGAGCCGGAGGGGGAGATGACCGCCGGCGCGCGGCGCTACCTGGACTGGAGCAACTCCCTCGTGACGGCCGCGGACATCCGCCGGGAGATTTTCATCGAGAGCCCGCTGGTCCACCCGTCGGTAATGCTAAGGAAAACGATTTTAACAACCCCGGAACAAATTTCTGGAAGCGACCAACGGGAGCGGTCGCACGCGGCTCTAACCGACCGAAAAAAAAGTGTTGACGACGCGAGGCAAAGGTCCAGCGCTTGGCGCTGGTGGCGCTGGTTTGACGGGCCGGAGGATTATGACTTGTGGCTAAGGCTGCTTTTCGACCACGGCCTGCAACTGGCGAAGGTGCCGGAGGTTTTACACGTCTGGCGCGACCGACCGGACCGGCTCACGCGCACCGACCCGCGCTACCGCCCGGCGGCGTTTTTGGATTTGAAGTGCCGCTACCTGGCAAAATACGCGGTCGAGCCGCGCGGCGGATACGTTCTGTGGGGCTGCGGGCCGGTGGGCAAGGCCCTGGCTCGACGGCTGACGGATTACGGTTGGAGGCCGGAGGCGATTGTGGAGGTTCATCCGGGCCGCATCGGGGGAAAAATCTTCGGCGCGCCGGTGATTCCGGTGGAGCGGGCCGGGGATTATCGGCGGTTGGTGCACCTGGGGGCGGTGGGGCAGGCCGGGGCGCGGGAGCGGATGCGGGGGGAAATCGAGCGGCTGGGGCTGGTGGAGGGG
>CAZNZF010000167.1:0-4073 GCA_964577465.1 uncultured bacterium
CGTTTGATTGCACCTCGTAGGGGCCGACCTGAAGGTCGGCCCCTACGTCATCGCAATCCGCGAAACCCGCCCCGGACGACCCCCCGCCCGGTCGCCGATCCCTATCAGCCTCCCTAGCCGGCCAGCGCGGCGATCTCCCCCCGCAGGATGGCGAACTCCTTCGAGTATTCCAGGAGCCTCGCCGAGCCCTCGAAGTCGAAGTGGGCCTCGCTCACCGCGTGGTAGAAGGCCGAAAGCTCCCCCATGACCTCTTCGAGCTGGTCCAGGGTCAGGCCCTCGACGGCCTCGCCTCCCGCCCTCACCCTCTCCCCCGCCCGGGCGCAGTTGGAGTAGAAGACGCGCCAGGGGACCTCGTCGTAGAAGGTCATGTAGACCGGCTCGGTGGAACCGGTCAGCCCGGCGCGCAGCGATTCGTCCTCCCCCGCCGCCAGCAGCCGGTGCCGGTGGATGAAGAGGCACAGGGACAGGGCGGTGAAGTTGTTCAGCAGCTTCTCCCCGGCCCCGGGCTCGCCGAAGACCTCCGTCCCGGGGAACGCCACGGACCACGGTCCGGCGGCCGCGGTCATGTACCGCCCGGCCAGACCGTCGGAGAAAAGGTCCAGGAGCTGTTCGATGTACTCCGGCTCGCGGGTGACCAGGTCCCCGATGACCGAGATGCGGACCCGGGGCAACTCGCTTTTCAGCAGCCGGACGACGGCCGCGGGCTCGGAGAGCATCCGCTCCAGCTCGTCCCCGGCGCCCCGGACCCGGCGCAGGATGAGGTAGCCCATCTCGGCCTCGCCCGTATCGCCCCGCCAGACCGCGTCGAGAACGCCGTCCAGCGCCCGTGTGCCGAGGTTCTCCAGCACCTCCACCGAGGCGGCCAGGGTGGTCTCGTCCTCGGGGTGCCCCTGCAGGACGGTCAGGATGGCCGGCACCGCCTCGTCCCCCATCGCGGTCAGGCGCTCGATGGCGGTGTTGCGGACCCGCGAGTCGTCGTCGGCCAGCCCCAGCGCCGCGTAATCCACGAGCCCCCGGTCGGCGAACTCCTCCACCGCGGACATGCGCTCGCGCCAGTCGCCCGTGCGGAGGTCCTCGGCGAGGTCCTCGATGGAGCGGGTGCAGCCGGAGAAAAGCAGGGCCGCCGAAACGACCGCCAGCAGGCCGTACTTCATTTTTATTCCTCCTCGGTTCCGGCGTCGCGCGCCCAGAGGTGGTAGACGACGGCCAGCGGCGCGAACTCCACCAGGGTCCGCAGGCCCCAGCAGGCGGCCATCCAGATGCCGTCGGGCATCGGGAGCCAGGCCGAGGAGATGCCCGCGACCAGGGTTCCCAGGAGCAGCCCCAGGACGGGCGACCAGACGGTCCGGCCCCAGGCGGTGGCGGCGGCCGCCAGGCACCAGCCCACGATTCCCGCCTCGGCCCCCTCGAAGAGCACCCGGCTCACCGGCGCCCAGGCGCCCAGCCACCCCGGGAAGACCAAAGCCAAAAGGACCATGACGAAACCGGCCCCCAGCGTCCCGACCAGCGTGCCGCTCAGGTATCCCCGCGGCCGGCGTCGGGAGCCCGGATACACCAGGCCGAAAACCGTAAAGGCCGCCGCGTACCGCAGCAGGTGGGCCAGCCACACCCCCGCGACGGCGCCCACCGTGGCCCCGCCGGCGACGAGGGTGAAGAGCGCGGGCACCAGCGCCGCCGGCGCCCCCCACGCGAGCGACTTCCAGACGAGCCCCGGAAGCGGGACGTGGGGCGATGCCTCCCCGGGCCGCTTTTCGGTAGAAATTTCCATGGGCGGACGGTCGGTCAACCGGATGCGGTGGTGGAATCCGACGGCTCCCCGGTGTCGCCGCCCCGCGGCCGGTGGCGCCACCAGATGACGGCCACGACGGGCAGGTAGCTCACCGTCAGGGTGAGCCCCTGGTAGAAGATGTCGATGGTCTGGCGGACCTCGGCCGGGGCGGTGAAGTGGTAGAAGGCGGTTATCGCGGCGCAGGACGCGATGAACCCGGCCCAGAATCCGACCGCCCTCCCCTTGGCCAAGTCCCAGCCGAGCCCCGTCACCAGGCCCAGGAAGGCCCCCAGGAAGAGCAGGGTAACGACCTTCTGGCCGCTGAAAGGCATGGCCTCTGCAAACTTGGAAAAACCCCAGCTCACCACGTACCCGGCGAACCCGCCCAGGGCCAGGCTCACCCCGAGGGCGGTGGGGATGCGTTTGAAGCGGACGATGAAGGCGGGGAAGAGGGCCTGGGTGAGGGCGAAGAAGACGAAGTTACCCAGCCAGTCGCCCGCGAGGTAGACGAAGCCGCGGAGCTCGACGCCGAAGGCGAGGTCCACGCCGCACTGGAGGAGGACGGAGGCCAGCGCCGCCGCCGCCCCCCGCCAGAGATACCCCGGCCACTGGCGGACCAGACCCGTTTTTTCAGCCATTCGAGCCGCCGGCGAGGGCCATGGCCGTGACGATGGACAGGTACTTGGTCATGGCGTCGTCGGCCCGGCTGGGGAGGACCACCGGCGCGGCGGCCCCCACGATGACCGCCCCGGCCCGGGCCCCGGAGAAATGGATGAAGCACTTGTAGAGGATGTTGGCCGATTCGATGTCGGGGCACACCAGGACGTCGGCGTCCCCGGCCACCTCGCTCTCGATGCCCTTGATTCTGGCCGACTCCTTCGAGACCGCGTTGTCGAAGGCCAGCGGCCCGTCCACGACGCAGTCGCCGAGCTGCCCGCGCCGGGCCATCACCGCCAGCGCCGCAGCGTCGCCGGTGGCGGGCATGTCGGGCAGGTTCACCTTCTCCACCGCCGCCAGGACCGCCACCTTGGGCCGCTCGACCCCCAGGCTCCGGGCCGCGGCCACGGCGTTGCGGATGATGTCCGCCTTCTCGGAAAGGCTCGGGGCGATGTTGAGCGCGGCGTCGGTCAGGAGCAAAAGTTTATGGTAAGCCGGGACGGAGGCGACCATCACGTGGGACAACAGGCGCCCGGAGCGCAGGCCGTGGCCCTCGTTCAGCACGGCCCGCAGGTAGGCCTTGCTGGAAACCGAGCCCTTCATCAGCACGTCGGCCTGCCCCCCGCCGACCAGGGCGGCGGCGGTCCCCGCGGCGTCGGCGCTCGGGACCATCTCGAAGGGCGCGATGTCCACGCCGAGGTTGGCGGCGTTGGCCCGGATGGCGACCGGGTCACCCACGAGGGTCGCCTCGGCCAGCCCCTCCCGGTAGGCCAGCTCCACCGCCTCGAGGGCCATGGGGTCGTCGGCGCCCGCCAGCGCTATCCGCCGCGACGGCTCGTCCTTCACCCGCGCGATGAGGCTGGTGAACGTGTCCTCGGTCATCAAGACGCCGCACCCCGCCGCAAATTACGTGCTTGTCCCAAAACGCCCCCTCACTCCAGCTTGAGCTGCCCGCCCGATTTCTCGATTTTCCCCGCGTGGCGCAACAGGTCCAGCCGCCCGACCGCCGGGTACTCCAGCCGCTCCCGGCCCTCTAAAAGCGCGTCCACCTGCAACACCTGAATCCGCGGGTAGTCGCGCTGCATCAAATCGCTGTGGTAGAAGCCCGCCCCGGCCGACTCGCGGTGAATCTCCGACCGCTCCCCCGCCCGGTACAACAGAATCAGCGCCCCGATTTCCGCCTTCTCCCGCTCCATAACCCCGCGCAGGTCGCGCACCTGGCTCACCTTCGGCTTCAGGTCGCTCTTGACCTGGACGATGATTTTCCGCGTCGCCAGGCTCTTCTCCGTCTTGCCGTCGCGGAAGAAGAGGACGCCGTCTATGCCCCGGTCGCCGCCGCCCTTTTTGTCCGGGTCGCCCAGCGGCCGGGCGTGGACCAGCGACAGCGCCCACAGCTCGAACTCCTTGCGCGGCATGTCCGTGCGCTGGGCCAGCTCGCGGGCGGAGTCCCAGTCGCGCGGCTCGCCGTGGACCTCGTAGGCGGCCTCGTCGCCGAAGTGGTCGGCCAGGCGGCTCTTAATTAAATTAATCGCCAGGTAGGTTATATCGATGCCGATCCAGCGGCGGTTGAGGGCCTGGGCGGCGGCGATGGTGGTGCCGCAGCCGCAGAAGGGGTCCAGCACCACGTCACCCTCGTTGCTGCTGGCCT
>CAZNZF010000168.1:0-4070 GCA_964577465.1 uncultured bacterium
GCCGACGAGGCCGGGACGCCGGGGGAGGAATTCATGGCCGACAAACCGCGGGTCAGCGTCAACTTCATCTACAACTTCACCAACTCCCTGGAGGACACCCGGCACTTCTACACCGACCTGTTGGGGATGGAGGAGATGGCGTTCAAGCCGGAGTGGAACTACCTGTGCTACAAGTTCGGCGACCTGGAGTTCATGTTCTTCGGGGCGCAGGGGGAGCTCGCGCACCCGACGGAGTACGCCGACCAGCCGGGCTGGCCGGGCGGCACCCTGGAGACGACGAGCTGGTCGGTATGTATCCCCGAGGAGGACTTCACCGAAACGGTGAAGCGCCTCAAGGCCGGGGGCGTCCCGACCTTCAGCGAGAAACCCGAATGGCGCGTGGACAGCTACTGGGGCTTCACCGTGCTGGACCCCAACGGCTTCACCGTCGAGGTCTACACCATCCCGAAGGACAAGCCGGCCTCGGAGGAGTGGACCGGCTAGACCCCCGGCGCTTTTTCACCGCCGTAAGCAAGGAGTCGGGTTGTCGCCGAGACGCAAGTTCAAGAAGGTGCTGCTGTGCGGGGCGGGCGAGGCCGGGCGGATGATAGCCCGGGAAATCCTGCACAACGCGTCGTACCGCTTCGTCTGCGTCGGCTTTCTGGACGACGACGAGGAGAAGGTCGGCTGGGAAATCGAGGGCGTGCCGATTCTCGGCCTCATCGACGAGCTGCCGCGCTTCGTCGCCGAGACCGGGGCCGAGGAGGTCTTCATCACCGTGCCGAGCGCCTCGGGCACGTTGGTGCGCCGGGTCTCCCGGCTGTGCGACGAGGCCGACGTCCCGTTCCGCATCCTGCCGAGCCTGTTCCAGGTCATCCACGGCGAGGCCGCCCTGACCCAGGTGCGCGAGGTGCGCCTGGAGGACCTGCTGCGCCGGGCGCCCATCGAGCTCGACCTGGACCTGGTGAGCCGGTTCATCACCGGCAAGACGGTCCTGGTCACCGGGGCCGGGGGCTCGATCGGCGAGGAAATCTGCTGCCAGGTCGCCACCTTCAACCCCGCCAAGCTCGTCCTGTTGGGCCACGGCGAAAACTCCATCTTCGACACCTTCCACAACCTCTACCGCTGCAACCTCACCTGCGAGAAGGTGAGCGCCATCGTGGACCTGCGGGACAAGGCGCGGCTGGCCAGGATTCTCGAAACGCACTCCCCGGAAATCATCTTCCACGCCGCCGCCCACAAGCACGTCCCCTTGATGGAGGAGAACCCCTGCGAGGCCTTCGCCAACAACGTGGGCTCCATGCTGGCGCTGGCGGAGCTGGCCCCGGCGCACGGCGTCAGGCAGGTCGTCCTCATCTCCACGGACAAGGCGGTGGAGCCGTGCAACGCTATGGGGGCGTCCAAGGCGGTCTGCGAGGTGGTCGCCTACCTGGCCAACCGGGACAACCCGGGCACGAGCTTCATCTCGGTCCGGTTCGGCAACGTGCTGGGGAGCCGGGGGAGCGTGCTGGAGCTCTTCCGGCGGCAGATCGAGCGGGGCGGCCCGGTCACCGTCACCGACGAGCGGATGGAGCGGTTCTTCATGACCATCCCCGAGGCGGTGGAGCTGGTGTTGCAGGCGGCCGCCGTGGGCCGCGGCGGTGAGATTTTCGTCCTCGACATGGGCCAGCCCCTGCGCATCAAGGACCTGGCGAAGATGCTCATCGAGCTCTCCGGCTACACCCTGGACGAGATTCCCATCATGTACACGGGGCTGCGCCCCGGCGAGCGGCTCACCGAGCGCCTGTTCTCCGCCGCCGAGGAGCGCCTGCCCAGCCCCCACCCCCAGGTGCTCCTCGCGCGCCACAACGGCATCTATCCCGAGCTGTGGGACGTCATCCGCCGGCTGCACGAGGCCGCCGTCGCCTTGAGGACCGACGAGCTGGCCGGCCTCGTGAAGCGCATCATCCCCGATTCCACCTGGGAACCCTCCGGCACGGCCTTCTGACCCCGCCGCGGACGTCGAGCGAACGCTGCATCGGGTCAGATTGACCGTTTCCCCCCCAGACTGGTACTTCAATCTGAGGGAAAAATCCGCCGGCGGTCGCCTTCGCCGGGGGAAGATTGCGGCCCGGAGCCGATTTTGGAGGTTCGGATGACCCAGACCGAGGTGCCCGTCCCCGAGCGCAAGCGCATCGCCCTCATCGCCCACGATAACCGCAAGGCCGACCTGGTCGCCTGGGCCCGGTACAACCGGAGCGTTCTGGCCCATCACGCGCTCTTCGGGACCGGAACCACGGGGCGCGTCATCGCGGAGGAGCTCGACCTCACGGTGACCCGGTTCAAGAGCGGTCCCCTGGGCGGCGACCAGCAGGTCGGGGCCCTCATCGCCGAGGGCGGCCTGGACTTCGTCATCTTCTTCTGGGACCCCCTCGAGCCGCACCCCCACGACGTGGACGTCAAGGCACTGCTGCGCATCGCCGTGGTCTACAACGTGCCCATCGCCTGCAACCGCGCCAGCGCCGACTTCATGATTTCCTCCCCGTTGATGGACCGGGAGTACCACCGGCTGGTCATCGACTACGGCGAGCGGATTCTCTAGGTCTGATTTACTAGCCCCGTACACGTAAAACCGCTCTCCGGGCGGTTTTTCGTTTATCGGAACCGGCGGGTACGGTATTTGCTCCACTACGCTGTACCGGATACCGCAAACGCGCATCGCACCGGAAGAAAGGTCAACGTGGTTCTCCTCCTGGTTCACGACGATTGGGAAACGAGCGGCCGGATGTGGCGGACACCGCCGTGGCCGACGTTCGCGGTGGGCGGAGAGGGCCTGTGGCCCGAGGAGCCGGTGTGGGTCACCGCTGACGTGACCGGCTTCCTCCGGAGCTGGCAGGAGGAAAAAGACCCGCGGAAGGTCGAGCTGTGGGTCTACGGGAGCGTCCCCGGTGAGGAGGTGTGCTACTTCACCTCGGAGGAGCCGCAGGGTCTGCGGACCCTGACGGAGGTGGAGGAGCCCGAAACCTGGTGCGTGATGCGAGCCGTGTGGTAGCCGCGAATGCAAGTCGGTCCCGAAACGGCTTCGTTCCGGGCGACCGATAAAGGTAATGTTCCGGTACTTCTACTGCGGGGGATAAAATGAGAAAGTCAACCATCTTCAACGTATCGGTGGTAATCGTCTGCCTGGCGACCTCGGTCGCCGCTACGGGCGGCACCGGGCTCCTGAACCAGCTCGGAAAGCCGGGATCGTGGACCACGACCTGCATCGATTTCGGTTCGGACGACGACTGCTGGATTGCCGACGACTTCACCCCCGAGTTCGACTGCACCGTGGAAAGTTTTAGTTGCCAATTCACCAGCGACTGGGGCGGTTCTTTGCCGTCCGCCGACTTCGAGCTCCGCATCTTCACCGACCGCCTCTCGGACGAACCGGTGTGGGAGATTTCCGTCCCCGCGGAGGACCTGAATATATCCGCCACGGGGGACCTGTTGAGCGCCCGGCGGGTGTACCAGGTCGACGTGAAGTTCGGTTCCGCCGACCTGTTCAACGCCCATTTCGGGACCACCTACTGGTTCGCCTGGCGGATGCAGGACGCGCGGGACTGCCGCAGCCTGACGGTCAACGCCGGTTATTCCAACGACTCGTGGGCCTGGCGGTACGAGGATGATTCGTGGCGCGAAATAGGCACCGACGCCGACGCTGCTTTCTATCTGGGAGGCACGCAGCCCTCCGACATGTACACGACCTCGTTCGGGTCCATCAAGGCGATGTTTCAGTAGTTCACCGACACATAAAAGACCGGCCCCGGCCGGTCTTTTTTTATAATGCAGGTCCCCCTCCCCCTCCGAGGGGAAGCGCGCTTACGGGTTGGGGAAGTGAGTGTAGCGGTCCCCTCTCCCTTCTAGGGAGAGGGTTAGGGTGAGGGTAGAGGTATATGCGTCTAAGCGGCGGGGTTGGGAAACCCCGCCCTACATTTTGCGTTACGCAATACCCCCGTAGGGGCGACCCTCTGTGGTCGCCCGCGGGCCGACCTAAAGGTCGGCCCCTACGTCATCGCAAAACGCGGCGGCCCGCGGAGGGGCCGCCCTACGGCATCGCAATACGTGGCGGA
>CAZNZF010000169.1:0-4060 GCA_964577465.1 uncultured bacterium
GGTAATTCCCGGACAACCGCCGCGAGCGATACGTTACCAGTTCTTCGGTTTTTCCAGCGCGGGGCGCTGGACCCCGGTTCCGCGGGGAGAGGTTTAGGTAATTCCCGGACAACCGCCGCGAGCGATACGTTACCAGTTCTTCGGTTTTTCCAGCGCGGGGCGCTGGACCCCGGTTCCGCGGGGAGAGGTTTAGGTAATTCCCGGACAACCGCCGCGAGCGATACGTTACCAGTTCTTCGGTTTTTCCCAGCGTAGCACGCTGGACCGCAGTAACGCGGGGGAGTTTCAGTTCATTCGAGGGCCAGCGCCGCAAGCGGAGCCTTCTTCTAATTGCCAAGTTTATTTAGGCGCATGATGCTGGACCCTGTTCCGCGGGGACAGGTTTAAGTAATTCCCGACCCACCGCTGCGAGCGGAGCTTCATCCGATTTAAATACGCCGCCCCCGCCGTTCGCAGACCGGCGATGACCGTTTGGCCCTCCTCCGATGCTTAAACGTATAACCGACTTCTTCCGCACCCGCTTCGCCGGCCTGCGCGACCTCCTGTCGCTCCGGCTGACCGGCGCCTATCCCCGCCCCCTGAACGTCCACGTCGAAATAAACAACACCTGCAACCTCGACTGCGTGATGTGCCCCCGGGACCGGCTCACGCGCCGGCTCACCCTGATGGACGACGACCTTTTTCGGAGCGTCGTGCGCCAGCTTGCGGGAATGGGTGTTTCATCGTTCAGCATGTTCCTCTTCGGTGACCCGCTCTGCCACCCGCGCCTGGACGAGCTGGTGGCTTATGCCCGCGAGCACGGAGTGGACCCCGTCCTCAACACGAACGCGCTGGCCCTCACCGGGGAGCGCAGCCGGAAGCTCCTCGACGCGGGGCTGAAAACCGTCATCTTCTCCGTGGACGGCGTCACCCCGGAGGTTTACGCCGAAATACGGCGGGGTGGCGATTTGGAGCGGGTGCGGGCCAACATCCTCCGCTTCCTCGAACTGGCTTCCGGTTACCGGCCCCGTCCCACGACGGTCCTGCAGTATGCCGTCTCCAATATCAACGAGCACGAGGTGGACGCGTTCCGGGCCTTCTGGGAGGGGAAGGTGGACCGCCTCCACTTCACCCGCGTCACCGAGTACGCGGGAATCGAGGGCCTCAAGACTTACGAGTACAAAACGCGTGAGCGACGCCCCTGCCCGGACACCTGGAGTAAGATGGTGATTCTGGCCGACGGGACGGTGACCACCTGCTGTCTGGACCTGAACGGGGATTTGGGGATGGGAGACGCCGCCGCTACGCCGCTTCGGGACATCTGGCGCTCGCCCCGCTGGCGGGCCCTCCGCCGGGCGCACCGACGCCTGAAGTTCGCCGAATACCCCATCTGCGACACCTGCCCCATGCCGCTTCTGTACGCGACCAACCTGGTGGACCATTCCGCCGACAATCTCCCGGAAAATTCGTAGGCCCCAATCCATAAAAAAGGGAGAGCCTCGTCTCCCCCTTATTTATTCGCGCGCGTCCGGTCAGCCCCTTTCGGCGGCGACCTTCCGCACCAGCCGTTCCAGCCGGTCCGCCAGCTTTTTCGCGGGGACGGCCCGCTCTACGATTTCGCCCCGGACGAAGATGTCCCCAGCGTCCACGCCCCCGGCGACGCCCACGTCGGCGTGGGACGCCTCCCCGGGGCCGTTGACCACGCAGCCCATCACCGCCACCTTCAGGGGGGTGACGATGTCGGAGAGCCTCTGTTCCACTTCCCGCAGCAGCCCCTCGAGGTCGTAGTTGCAGCGGCCGCAGGTGGGGCAGGCGATGATTTCCACCCCCCGCTCGCGCAGGCCGCAGGCCCGCAGAATCTCCCACGCGGTCCGCACCTCGGCCGTCGGGTCCCCCGTCAGGCTCACCCGCAGCGTGTCGCCGATGCCCTCCAGAAGAAGCGCGCCGATGCCGATGGCGCTCTTGACCACCCCGGCGTCGTGCCAGCCGGCCTCGGTCACGCCCAGGTGGAGCGGCCAGCTCGTTTTTCCCGCCAGGAGGCGGTAGGCGGCAAGGGTGTCGATGACAGACGACGCCTTGGCGCTGATTTTAATGGCCGCGAGCCCGGCGTCTTCCAGCAGCCGCACCTCTTCCAGGGCGCTCTCGACCAGGGCCTCCGGTGTGGGGCCGCCGTATTTCTCCAGCAAATCGGGGTCGAGGGAGCCGGCGTTGACCCCGACCCGGATGGGTATCCCCGCCGAGATAGCCGCCCGCGCCACCCGCCGGACGGCCGCTGGGTCGCGCAGGTTTCCCGGGTTCAGCCGCAGGCCGGCGACGCCCGCATCCACCGAGGCCAGGGCGAGCTGCTCGGAGAAGTGGATGTCCGCCACGAGGGGGACGAGCGCACCATTCACCAGTTCCGGCAGCGTCTTCGCCGCCCGCCGGTCCGGGACCGCCACCCGCACGATTTCGCACCCCGCGGCGACCAGCGCGGAAATCTGCGCCAGCGTCTTATCCGCGTCGTGGGTCGGGGTGTTGGTCATGGATTGGACGGCCACCGGCGCGCCGCCGCCGATGGGCACGCCGCCCAGATTAATTCGCCGCGTCGTCTCTCGGTGCAGGGGGGTCATGGGCATCACCGTTCAGCTCGGACGTTTTTCACCGGTATGATACCGCACGACGGGCCGGAGGGGTGAGCGCCGGGCCACCTCTTCGAATCCCGGCTTCGGATAAATCGCCAAAAGGCCCATGTACGCGGAGGCTACAGGGTCTTTGCTCTTTTCGGGGATGGGCGGGTACGTCTCTACGACGGCCCCCTCACGGCGCCTTCTCCGCCTCGTCGTCCATGTCCCGCAGCGCCGCCGCGGCGTCCACCCCGGTGCCCTCCTTCATCCGGTCCCGTTGCAGCTGCCCCAGGCTCAGGCCCTCACGGACGAGGAAGATGAGCCCCACGACGATGTACGGGAGCACCTGGGTCACGTGCAGCAGAATAGCGAAAGCTCCGGCCATGCCCTTACCGTATACCCCGACGATGGCCGGCGCACAGGTGGTGATGCCCATGTACCCGAACTGCTCGAAGATGCCCAGGAACCCGGGCGCCGAGGGGAAGACCACGCCCAGGCAGACGTAGGCCAGCGTGAACGGTGCGGCGAACCACGGCGTCAGCCCGGCGAAGGGCATGGCCTGGATAATGGGCACGTAGGACAGCACCGCCGTGCCCCAGATGGCGAAGGACAGCCCCACGGCAGCCCACAGCCGTCCCTTGTGGTTGAAGATGTGCAGCCCGTCGCCGAAATTCACGAAGAACTCCCGGACCTTCTCCCGCGTCTTTTTCCCGAAGAGACGGGCCGGGAGCGACAAAATCCCCGCCACCCGGTCGCGCCGGTAGTACAGAAACACCAGCGCCAGGCACCCCGTCACGTACACCGCCCCCACCGCGATGGCCAGCCCCGTCTTCACCATCCCGCCGAAGGGGAAGAGGAATATCATCCAGATGAAAATCGCCATGATGACGAGGCCGTCGAGGATTCTCACGAAGATGACCGTGGCCAGCGCGCTGGAGTACTTGTACCCCGAGTTGCGGGCGACCACGTAGGGCCGGATGAGCTCCCCCGCCCGTAACGGCAGCAGCCCGTTGGCCATGAAGCCTATCATCGTCCCGCTCGCCGCGTCCACGAACTTGACCGGGTGGATGGAGTCCAGAAAGAGCTTCCAGCGCCAGATGCGCAGCATGTAGCTCACAGCCAGCGGGACGACCCACCACACGAGGATGAGGTAATTCGCCTGGGCGAAGCCCCGACCGAGCCCCTCCAGGTCCACGTCGTGGAAGAACCACCAGAGGAGCCCCCCGGAGACGACCACGCCCAGCCAGAAGCGCCAATTCTTCAGCAAATCCCGGTCCCTCGGTCGCGCGGCGGTGTCGCGTGCAAGTATAACGGAAAAGCCGGCTCAAACCAACAGGAAGACCCCCGGCGGGGGGTCGTGGAGCCGCTGCTCGGACTTGAACCGAGGACCTGCTCATTACGAGTGAGCTGCTCTGCCAGCTGAGCTACAGCGGCGCGGGGGGCATTGTAGCATCCGCCGTTTGCCCGGTCAAGGCGCC
>CAZNZF010000170.1:0-4026 GCA_964577465.1 uncultured bacterium
ACCCTTTTACGTGGAGAACGGACTCTCAAGTCCGTTCGGAAAGCGGCGGGGATAGGAATCCCCGCCCTACGTCATCGCAATTCGCGGCGGCCCGTAGAAGGGCCGCCCTACGTCATCGCAATACGCGGCGGCCCGTAGAAGGGCCGCCCTACGGCATCGCAACCGGAAGCGGCGGCCCGTAAGGGATGCATCCCACGGGGCCGCCCTACGGCATCGCGGAAAGGGGGGAGGCGCTAACTACCGCCGCCGCAGCTCGCCCACCAGCCCCAGCACCCGCCGCGTGATTTCCCCCAACAGCTCCAGCTCCAGCCGCTCGTTCAAACCGTGCACCCGCGTCGGCATGTCCGGCGGGTTCGGCTCCGAGGGGAAGGGGACGTAACCGTATGCGTCGTACCCGGCCCAGCGGAGCTGCCGCGAGTCGGTCCCGCCCAGGCAGATGGTGGGGATGAGCTCCAGCTTGGGGTCCCACTGTGGTAAAAGTTCCCGCGCCGCCTGCACCACCGGGTGGTCCGGGGGCGAGGCGCTGGCCGGGTGGGCGTTCTCCACCGTCACGTCCACCGGCAGGTCCTCGACCACCTGCTTAAAATGCGCCAGCTTGTCCTCGGGCTCGCTCCCGGGCAGCAGGCGGCAGTCGCAGTACAGGACCACCTCGCCGGGGATGATGTTGAGCTTCTGGCTGCCCTGGACCATGGTCGGGGCGAGCGTGTCGGCGTAGACGGCCCTGAAGAGCGCGGGCAGCCGCGCGGAGAGCCCGCCGACGTCGCCGAGGAGTTTTTCCCAGGCGCGGGCGTCGCCCCGCTCCAGCCGTTTCAAGAGCGGCCCGTCGTCGCCCGTCAATTTGTCCAGGAGCCCGCGGTTGGTCGGGAGGACGCGGTACTCGATCGGCAGTTTCTCCAGCCGGCGCAGGACCTCGCCCAGGACGTACATCGCCTGGTCCCCGCCGGGCACGGCGGCGTGCTCCTGGGTCCCGCGGATGGTGAAGCGCGCCCGGAGTTGGCCCTTCTCGCCGATCATGAAGGAGGCGAAGCGCCGGTCGCCGATGTCGTAGACCTCGCCGCCGCCCTCGGTGAGCGAGGCCCAGCAGTCGACCAGCTCGGGCCGGTTCTTGACGAGCCAGCCGATTCCCGCGCCGCCGCCCACCTCCTCGTCCGCCGTGGCCAGGAAGCGCACCGGCCGCCCGCCGCCGCCTGTCTTGGCCAGCTCCACCAGCGTCACCGCCTGGGCCGCCACCACCCCCTTGCAGTCGATGGCCCCCCGGCCCCAGACGCAGCCCTCGGCGATTTCCCCGCCGAAGGGGTCCCGCTTCCACTTGGAGACATCGCCCGCCGGCACCACGTCCAGGTGCCCCATAATTAAGAGCGGCTTCTTACCTTCATCTCCCGGAAGGAGCGCCGAGACGTTCCCCCGCCCGGGCAGGCTCTGGACGGCCCCGGCGGAAACCCCGCGCTCGGTGAGCCAGCCCGCCAGGAACCGGGCGCACTCCAGCTCGTTCCCCGGCGGGTTGGTGGTGTCGAACTTTATGAGGGCCGAGAGAAGCTCGGCGGCCTCGTCGCGCAGCCTTGAATCATCCATCTTCCCCTCATCGGAAGCGGGCAACGTCAACATTATAATAGCAATCGCCGGGCCGGTGTTTTAAAATTTCGTTCTTGAACCGATGGGCGCTTACACGGCGACGGACGAGAGGCGGTGCGGATTTGCGAGGGATGATAACGGGGGGCTCCGGGTTCCTGGGCCTGCACATGGCCCACAAGCTCGCCGAGAAGGGCGTCGGGGACATCACCCTGGTGGACATCGCCGACGCCGACCTCGGCGAGTACCCGCCCGGCACGCGCCTGGTCATCCAGGACGTGCGGGACTCCGACGGCCTGCGGCGCGTCTTCGCCGAGACCCGGCCGGAGATGGTCGTCCACGGCGCCGCCGCGCTCCCCTTATGGAAGAAGCGGGACATCTACTCGACCAACGTCGCCGGCACCGACAACGTGCTGACCGCGGCCCGCGAGGCCGGGGTACCGCGCACGGTGCACGTCTCCTCCACCGCGGTCTACGGCGTGCCCAAGACGCACCCCATCTACGAGCACGACCGCCTCATCGGCGTGGGGCACTACGGCGTCTCCAAGATTCAAGGCGAACAGGTCGTCCGGCGGCACCGCGCGGCGGGCTATCCCGTCCCCGTCGTCCGGCCCAAGACCTTCATCGGCACGCACCGGCTGGGCGTGTTCCAAATCCTCTACGACTGGGTCGAGTCCGGCCATAAAATTCCGCTCATCGGCGACGGCTCCAACCTGTACCAACTCCTCGAGGTGGAAGACCTGTGCGACGCCATCTGGCTCTGCCTCACCGCCGATTTGGAGCGGGCCGACGACACGTTCAACGTCGGGGCCTGGAACCTGCGGCCCATCCGCGAGGACGTGCGGGAGCTCTGCGATTACGCCGGCACCGGCGGGCGGCCGGTCGGATTCCCGGCCCGGCTGGTCAAGCCCGCCCTCGGCTTCTTCCGCCTCATCAACGTCTCCCCGCTCTACCGCTGGGTCTACGGCACGGCCGACAAGGACTCCTACGTCTCCCTCGATAAAATCAAGGCGGCCCTGGGCTGGGAGCCGCGCTACTCCAACGCCCAGGCGCTCATCCGCTCCTACCAATGGTATCTGGACAACAAGCCCGAGGCGACGGCCCCGGCCGGGGTGACCCACCGCACGCCCTGGAAGCAGGGGGTGCTGGCGCTGTTCAAGCGCTTCATGTGAGGCGGCGGGCCGCTGCTGTGAGGCGGTGCACCGCTGCTGTGAGGCGGCCGTTCCACGAAAACCGACCGCTCGACCCCGTCGCGCCGCTTGCAAAAAAACCGCCCTCGGCCTACCATAGACCATCTCTCGGTCGGGCCCATTCCGGTTCCGAGCCCAAGGAGCGATGATGGATGAATTGCAGGAGAGCCTGGAACGCGCCCGTCAAGCCGTCGCCGACCTCTGGGGGTGCCTTTGACCCCGAACGCAAACGGGCGCGCCTCGACAAACTGAACAAGCTGATGGCCGAGCCCGGCTTCTGGAACGACTCCCAGGGGGCCGGGAAGCTCACCGGCGAGGCCACCCGCCTGACCGGGGAGCTCGAGCGCGCCGAACGGCTCCGGCACGACCTCTCCGACCTCGAAGAGCTGGGCGGGATGGCCCGGGACGGGGACGACCCCGCCGAGCTCGAACTCGTCGCCCGCGAGCTCGAAAAGCTCACCGAGCAGGCGCTGTCCCTCACCTCCCAGGCCCTCCTCTCCGGCCCCTATGACGACGAGGACGCCATCGTCGAGCTGCACCCCGTCGCCGGCTGCACCGAGTACGCCGTCTGTGCCGAGATGCTCCTGCGCATGTACACCCGCTACTTCCAGCTCAAGGGCTGGAAGTCGGAGCTTCTGGAAATCACCGCCGGCGACGAGGCGGGCATAAAATCCGCCACCCTCGCCGTGCGCGGGGACCTCGTCTTCGGCCACCTGCGCGGCGAAATCGGCGTCCACCGCCTGGTGCGGCTCTCCCCCTACGACGCCAACCACCGCCGCCACACCTCCTTCGCCGCCCTCTACGCCTACCCCGACCTGGACACCGACGTCGAGGTGGACATCGGCCCCGACGACCTGCGCGTGGACGTCTTCCGCGCCTCGGGACACGGCGGCCAGTCGGTCAACACCACCGACTCCGCCGTGCGCATCACCCACCTGCCGACGGGCATCACGGTGAGCTGCCAGAACGAGCGCAGCCAGAAGTACAACAAAGAATCGGCCATGCGGGTGCTGCGGGCGCGGCTGGCCGATTACTACCGCCGCGAGCGCGAGGCCCAAATCGCCGACTCCAAGGCCGCCAAGCGCGACATCGCCTGGGGCTCGCAGATTCGCAACTACGTCCTGCACCCCTACCGGCTGGTGAAGGACCCGCGCACCGGCGAGGAGACCTCGAACGTGGACGCGGTGCTGGACGGTGACCTGGACCGTTTCGTGGAGGCGTACCTGCGCTGGAGCCACGGGAAGGAAGGGAAGAAAAATGGCTAGAA
>CAZNZF010000171.1:0-4008 GCA_964577465.1 uncultured bacterium
CGACCCGGACCTGCGGAGGAAAGTGGCCGAGGCCGGGCGGCGGACGGTGGAGCGGCGGTTCGACATGCGCCTCAACCAGAAAAAGCTGCGGGCGCTGGTGGAGTTGCTGGCCCGTCGCCGGTCGGGGTTTACAACGTAGGGCTGCGATAGGATGCGATGCCCCTCCCCCCCTCTGGGGGGGGAGGTCGGGTAGGGGGGTGCAGCGTCCCCTCCCCCCCTCTGGGGGGCGGCGCGCCGACGGGCCAGTGTAAGAGTGAGGGCAGGGAACGTAGAAAACGCGGTGATTCGCGGCCTCCCTCTCCCTCCGGGAGAGGGATTAAGGGTGAGGGCCACCTTATAAAAAACGGGCCGACCTAAAGGTCGGCCCCTACATCATCGCAACCCGCGGTTCACCGACCGGGCCATTGCGCCCCCTCCCCCTTCGATGCTATAATGCGCCCCAATCGACCCGCCACCGGGGAGAATTGCATGGGCTACGACCCTCTGCCGGACCTGCGCTCCACCGGCGCCCTCCTCGAGGGCCACTTCATCCTCTCCGCGGGACTCCACTCCAACCGGTACGTCCAGTGCGCCCTCTACCTCCAGCACCCCGAGCTCGCCGAGCGGGCCGGGCGGGAGCTGGCCTATCTCATAAAGGAAGCTGAGCCCACGCTGGAGCCCACCGTGGTCATCTCCCCGGCGCTGGGCGGGCTCATCATCGGCCACGAGTGCGGCCGGGCCCTGGGCGTCCGCGCAATCTTCGCCGAGCGCGCCGAGGGCGTGATGACCCTGCGCCGCGGTTTCTACCTCTCCCGCGACGACCGCGTGGTGGTCGTCGAGGACGTGGTGACCACGGGCAAGAGCACCGGCGAGGTGGTGGACGTGGTACGCGGGGCCGGGGTCGAGCCGGTGGCGCTGGCCTGCGTGGTGGACCGTCGCGGCGCCGACGCGCCCCCGATGCCAAAGGCCCTGGTCAGCCTGGCCCGGCTGGACATCGAGGTCTGGAAGCCGGAGGCCTGCCCCCTGTGCGCCAAAGGTGTGCCGGCGGAAAAACCGGGGAGCCGCGCGCCCAGGTGAGCGGCACGAACGCCCGAGAGTTTTTTTCGCAGCCGCCGCGAGGACCGGCGGCCCTTCACCCTGACCGAGCCGTCGCCGGGAACCCCAAGGGTGCCCGGTGAGCCACCCCGGAGGAGCTGATGAAGCTTGCCGTCGTCGGAACCGGCTACGTCGGCCTGGTGACCGGAGCCTGCTTCGCCGACCTCGGCAACGAGGTCATCTGCGTCGACATCGACGAGAAGAAAATCAAGGCGCTCAACGAGGGCCGGATACCCATCTACGAGCCGGGCCTCGAGGAAATCGTCCGGCGCAACGCCGACGGGGGCCGCCTGAGCTTCACCACCGACCTGGGCGACGCCGTGAGGAGGAGCGAGATAATCTTCATCGCCGTGGGGACGCCGTCCATGCCATCGGGCGAGGCGGACCTCTCCGCGGTGCGGGCCGTCGCCGCCACCATCGGCCGCCACCTCAACGCCTCCGACAAGATCGTCATCAACAAGTCCACCGTCCCCGTGGGCACCGGCGACATGGTCACCGAGATAATCGTGCGCGAGTCCGGCGGAAAGCAGCCCTTCCACGTGGTATCCAACCCGGAGTTCCTGCGCGAGGGCTCGGCCATCAGCGACTCCATGCAGCCCGACCGCGTGGTCATCGGCTCCAACGACCCCTACGCCGCCGAGAAGGTCGCCTCCCTCTACCGCGTGCTGACCAAGAACATCGTCATCACCGACCGCCTGTCCGCGGAGATGATAAAGTACACCTCGAACGCGCTTCTGGCCACCAAGATAAGCTTCATCAACGAGATAGCCAACATCTGCGACCTGGTGGGGGCGGACGTGGAGGCGGTGGCCGACGCGGCGGGACTGGACCACCGCCTGGGCCGACACTTCCTCAACGCCGGCGTGGGATACGGCGGGAGCTGCTTCCCCAAGGACACCAAGGCGCTCATCGACACCGCCTCAAAGTACGGCTACGATTTCAAGGTCCTGGCCGCGGTGGAGGAGGTCAACGCCCTGCAGCCCAAGCAGGCCCTGGCCAAGCTCAACGGGATGGTGGGGAACCTGTCGGGGAAGGTCGTGGCGCTGTGGGGGCTGGCCTTCAAGCCCAACACCGACGACATGCGCGAGGCGCCGTCGCTGACCATCATCGAGGGGATTGTGGCCCAGGGCGGCCGGGTCCGCGCCTACGACCCCATCGCCCACGAAACCGCGGCCGAGGAGCTCGCCAAGCGGGGCCTCTCCATCACCTTCGCCGAGACCATGTACGAGGCCTGCGACGGGGCGGACGCCCTGGTGGTGGTCACCGAGTGGAACCAGTTCAAAGACGCGGACCTGGGTCGGGTCAAGGAGCTGTTGAAAACCCCGGCGCTCGTGGACGGCCGCAACATCTACAACCCGGCGGACGTGGCCGCGATGGGGTTCGGCTACGAGTCCATGGGGCGGACATCGCTCGCCCGGCGCGCCAACGGCTGAGCCATACGGAGAATGCGTCGTAGGGCGGGGTTTTATAACCCCGCCGTTTTTATCTCGGCGGCCCGCAGGGGATGCATCCCACGGGGCCGCCCTACGCCATTGCAAACATACCGACGGGTTAGGGTGAGGTGTAGAACGTGGCGGGGAAAGGATTACCCGCCCTACGGAATTCGATTGAATCACGCGACAACCTCGTAGGGGCCGACCGACGGCGCGCCGTTCAGGTCGGCCCACGGGCGGGCTTCAAGGCCCGCCCCTACGTCAGCGCAATTCGCGGGCGACCGCAGAGGGTCGCCCCTACGCCATCGCAAACGGTATCCCCCTCCCCACCCACCGCTTGACACCCGCGGCGGGTTAATTGCACCCTTAGCCCCATGAAAGACACCCCCAAATGCGTGGTCACCGGCGGCGCGGGCTTCATCGGCAGCCACCTGGTCCGGCGTCTCGTCGACGCGGGCCGCCGCGTCGTCGTCGTGGACTCACTCGTCACCGGCCGGCGGGAAAACCTGGACGAGGTGGCCGACCGAATCGAGCTCCTCGAGTACGACGTCTCCCTGCCACATTGGCTGGAGGACAAGGCCCTCTCCGGCCCCGTGGACCGCGTGTACCACCTCGCCTCCCCGGCCAGCCCGGTGGACTTCACCAAAATCCCGGTGGAAATCTGCCTCACCTGCGCCTACGGGACGAAAAATTCCATCGAGCTCACCCTGGCGAAGGGGGCGCGCATGCTCGACGCCTCCACCTCCGAGGTCTACGGCGACCCGGACCGCCACCCGCAGACCGAGGACTACCGGGGCAGCGTGAGCGTGGACGGGCCGCGTTCCTGCTACGACGAGGGGAAGCGCTTCGGCGAGGCGCTCATCGCGGCGCACAAAAGGGCCCGGGGGCTGGACGCCCGCGTGGCGCGCATCTTCAACACCTACGGCCCCAGGATGCGAAAAGAAGACGGTCGCGTCGTGCCCGCCTTCATCGACCAGGCCCTCGCCGGAAAACCGCTCACCGTCTTCGGCGACGGCTCGCAGACCCGCAGCTTCTGCTACGTGGACGACCTGGTCCGCGGCCTGATGCTGTTGATGGAATCGAATTACGAGGGGCCGGTGAACCTGGGCAACCCCGACGAGCGCACGGTCCTGGAGCTGGCGCAGGCGGTGCTGGAGCTGACCGGCTCGAATTCGCGGGTCGAGTACCGCGCCCTGCCCACCGACGACCCGACCCGGCGCAGGCCGGACATCACCGTGGCGGGGCGGGAGCTGGGCTGGAGGCCGGAGGTGGGCCTGGCCGAGGGGCTGAAGCGGACCATCGCATGGTTCCGCGCCTAGCGCCGGATTATTTAATAAATGTAGGGGCGGACCGACGGCGCGCCGTTCAGGTCCGCCCGTTTTTTTACAGACTGTCCTTACCAACGATTGCGATGACGTAGGGCGGCCCTGTGGGATGCATCCCCTACGGGCCGCCGCGTATTGCGATGACGTAGGGGCGGGGCGTAGGACGAGTCCTCCGT
>CAZNZF010000172.1:0-3958 GCA_964577465.1 uncultured bacterium
CTAAAGCCATGTAGTCAATGCGAGCAAAATCGAATAACCGCTCGAGAATTTTATCAAGAGCCCCACCATCAATGAAACATGCTATACGTTCGTCAGGCATGAGTGCCTCCTAATAAAGTGTCGCTTACATTTAACGTAAGCGACACAGATTCTCTCCTGTCATTCCTTTCGACTTTTCGTCGGGGAAAAACAGGGTTCATTCTAGAAATGAGTATAGCACCTTCTTTTAACCTTGTCAACTTACACTTAAGATTTTTTTAAAAGGGAGAATTTTCTCCTAAGATATTCAAAGGCCTCACTTTAAGAATGACCTGCAAAGAGTTTTTGTTTTCCCCCTTGACAATCGGGCAATTTGCGTTTACACTTAATCCGGTTATTCGGTTATCGCAAAAACACGAAAAAGGAGACACGCCGTGGCCGAAGCACCCACACTCACCGATTTCAGAGAAACGGCGAGGCTCTTCCGCGCCCTCGCCCACCCCCTGCGGCTGGCCATCACCTGCGGCCTGGCGCGCTCGCCGGTCACGCAGGGCGAGATCGTCGCCGTCCTGGGGCGGCCCCAGAGCACCGTGGCCCAGCACCTGGCCAAGCTGCGCGCGGCCGGGGTCGTCGCGGGCAGCCGCGAGGGGGCCCAGGTGGTCTTCCACGTCACCGACCCCGCGGCGGGCGCCGTCATCGAGGCCGTCTGCCGCCAGCGGCACAACGACGCCCTGAAGGAAATAACCTGGCAAAAACTCGGCGAGCTCGACTGGAACTCAATCTAGGAAAAATAACGGGCGAATTCTTTACAAGGAGCCGACATGGCAGGGTTGAGCAGGAAAGAACGCGAGTACCTCCGGGAACGATTCCCCGGCCGGGTGAACTTCGACCGGACCGAGCGCATGCTCTACGGCCACGACATCGCCTCGGTCCCCAAGCTGTTGAAGCCGCTCATCGGCGGCACGACCCCCCGCGCCGTGGTCCAGCCGGCGGACGAGGCCGAGCTGGCGGAGCTGGTGACCTGGGCCTCCGGGCGCGGCATCCCGCTCACACCGCGGGGCAAGGCCACCTCGGGCTACGGCGGCGTCCTGCCGGTCAGGAAGGGCCTGGTGGTGGATTTTTACCGGATGCGCGACGTGGTGGAAATTTCTCCCGAAAACCTCACCGCCACCGTGGAGCCGGGCATCACCTGGGAGCAGCTCGACGAGCGGTTGAAACCCAAGGGCCTGACCCTGCGCACCTACCCCACCAGCTACCCCTCCTCGACGGTGGGCGGCTGGCTGGCCCACGGGGGCGCGGGGCTGGGCGGCTACGAGTTCGGCTACTTCGCGGACAACGTGGTCTCGGCCCGCGTGGTCCCGGCCTCGGGCGAGGTGCGCGACGTCGCCGGGGACGACCTCGACCTCGTCTCCGACGCCATGGGCACCACCGGCTTGGTGAGCCGGGTGACCGTCCGGGTCATGCCCGCCGAGGAGCTGGACGTCATCTCGATTTCCTGCTCCGACGCCCACGACCTTCAGCGCTTCATCGAGCGCATCCTGGCCGAGGGGCTGCCGGTGTGGTCCATGATGTTCATCAACCCGCGCATGGCGCACCTGAAGAACCTGTCCCCCCTGCGGGAGCACCACGGGGAGCCGGTCGAGGAGCGGGTCCTTCTGCCGGAAACCTACGTCATGACCCTCACCTTCCGCAAGAGCGACGCCGACCGCATCCACGCCTACTTCGACTCCCCGCACCCCGAGTGCTCCGCCGAGATTCTCTCCGATAAAATCGCCCGGCACGAGTGGGAGAACCGCTTCAACCTGATGGTGGTCAAGCGGCTCGGCCCGTCGCTCGTCCCGGCGGAGGTGGTGGTGCCGCTGGCCGCCCTGGGCGACGTGATGACCGAAATAGAGGACAAGCTCCGGCAGCCGGTGGTCAAGGAGGCGGTCATCATCCGCGAGGGCCGCAGCGGCGTGCCGGAGGCGGTCATCCTCGGCTTCATCCCGGCGGACGAGCGGCGCTTCGGCTACACGTTCCTGTTCGCCCTGTCGCTGTCCATCATGAAAATCGCGCTCAGGCACGGCGGCCGTCCCTACGCCACCGGGCTCTACTTCGCCGGCCTGGCCGGGAAGATTCTGGGGGCCGACAGGGTCGGGCGCCTGCGGGCCGCGAAGCGCGAGGCGGACCCCCGGGGCCTGCTGAATCCCCGCAAGGTGCTCTCCAACGGCCTGGTGGGGGCGTTCATGGGGCTGGCCGGGTTCTTCGAGCCGCTGGTCCGGGCCCTGGGGAACGGGGTCTCCGTGGAAATCGGCGAAAGGCCGAAGAAGCCGGTCCGAGGCATCCCCGCCGACGTGGCCTGGTACGCCTACTCCTGCTCCCAGTGCGGCTACTGCGTGGACGCCTGCGACCAGTTCTACGGCCGAGGGTGGGAGAGCCAGAGCCCGCGCGGCAAGTGGTACTGGCTCCGCCGGATGATGGAGGGCAAGGTGAAGTGGGACCAGGCGATGGTGGACACCTTCCTGGTCTGCACCACCTGCGAGCTGTGCAACCTGCGCTGCTCGGCATCACTGCCCATCGAGCCGGCCTGGATGAAGCTGCGCGGCAAATTGATTCAGGACGACGGCCGGATGACCTTCCCGCCCTTCGAGGTGATGGGTGCGGCCACCACGGCCCAGGGGAACATCTGGGCGGGGTACCGGAAGAACCGCGCCGACTGGTTCCCCGAAGATTTACGCGAGAAGCACGGCCCCGGCGTCAAGGCCCCGGTGGTCTACTTCGCCGGCTGCACCGCCAGCTACGTCGAGCACGACATCGCCCAGGCCACGGTGCGCCTTCTGGACGAGGCGGGGGTGGACTTCACCACCCTGGGCGAGGTGGAGAACTGCTGCGGCACGCCTATGCTCGTTGCCGGGAAGTGGGACGTGTTCCTGGAGACGGTGCGCAAGAACATCGCGGCGGTCAAGGCCACCGGCGCCAAAACGGTGGTCACCTCCTGCCCGGCCTGCGACATGATGTGGCGCCACCACTACGCCGGCTGGGCCGAGGAGCTCGGCGTCGAGTACGACATCGAGACGAAGCACTACTCGGAAATCATCGCCGGGAAGCTGGCCGCCGGGGAGTTCGAGTTCCCCGAAAACGGCGGCCAAAAGGAGAAGGTCACCTGGCACGACTCGTGCCACATCGGGCGGGTGTCCGGGGTGTACGAGGAGCCGCGGGCGATGATCAAGGCCGTGCCCGGCGTGGAGTTCGTCGAGATGGCGCACAACCGCGAGAACGGACACTGCTGCGGCTCGGTGCTCACGCTCATCAAGGACCCGCCCGTGGCGGCCGACATCGGCGCTGAACGCCTGGGCGAGGCGGTGGACGCCGGGGCCGAGAAGGTCCTGGCCCTCTGCCCCTGCTGCGAATTCCAGCTCCGCGTCAGCCGGGACAAGAAAGATGTGAAGGTCCAGGTGCAGGACCTGGCGCGCTTCGCCGCCGGGAAGCTCGGCTACGACTTCCCCGACCCCGAGCCCGAGGTCCGGCGCCAGTGGGCCGTCTTCGAGAAGATGATCGCCCTCATGACGCCGCAGGGCTTCGCCGACCTCATGGACACCATGTGGCCGGAATTGCTCAAGGCCATGCCGCTGGGCATGGGCGCAATGATGCGGTTCATCGGGCGGTTGGGGCCGGTGGGCGGCGGGATGCTCTTCCTGATGCGCCCGCTCTTCCCGATTCTCTTCCCGCTCCTGTTGCCGGGGATGATGCCCAAGGTCATGGGGACCATGCTGGACCGCATCGGGGGAATAGTCCCCATGCCGGACTACATGGCCGAGCAGATGCCGGGGCTGATGCCCGGGGTGATGGACCGGCTGCTGCCGCACATGGTCAGGGACCTGGTGCCGCACGCGGTGCCGAAAATGATCAAGTTCCTGCGGACGCAGCGGAAGCGGAAAAAGGAGGCGGCGGTAACGAGTTAGGTTGCCCCCCTCTCCCCTCTGGGGAGAGGGCTGGGGTG
>CAZNZF010000173.1:0-3855 GCA_964577465.1 uncultured bacterium
CCGAAACGGGGGATTCCATGATGGCCTTTTCCCTGCTGGGCACCATCCTATCGTTGTTGGGGACCCTGAGCCCCGACGCGCTGCCGGCCGACGTCTTCAGCCAGCCGATGCTCGTCGACGCCCCGGACTACACCCTGGTGGCGGTCTACGTGCCGGACCTCCTGCTGGACTACGATTCTCTCGCAAACCAGCCGCTGATGGCCGAGTTCTTCTCCGGATGGCCGCCCGAGGAGGAGGGGTTCCCGCAGGCGGTGGCGCAGTATTCGCTGAAGGAGCTCTTCGGGATGGTCCGCTCCGAGATGGCCCTGTACCTCACCACCCCCGGCCAGGATGCGGAGTGGATGGAGCCGGGGATGACCCTCGTGCTGCGGCCCCGGAATTCGGACATCTTCGCGCTCCTGGACGCGCTGGCCGACGAGCTGGGGGAATTCGAGCTGCCCGAGGGTTTCGACGGCTTCCGCGCCTTCGGGGACGAGACCAACGTCATCGCCTATGACGGCGAATTCGTCTACTCCTCGCAGTCGGTCCAGGAGCTGTCCGAGGTCATCCACCACGGTTACGGGCTGGGCGATTCGGTGCGCTTCCGGGAGTGCACGGCACAGCTTCCGAAGAGGCTCGCCCTGGCGGCCTACGTGGACCTCTACGACCTGGCGCGCATGCCCGTCGTGGATTGGTGGACGGGCCAGGTGACGGAACCGGAGCTGACGCCCTTCGAGGAGCGGCTGGAGGCCCTGGGGGTGGCGCTGGTCCCCGGCGCGGACGGCGGAATCCGCGTGGACCTCACCCTGGCCGAGGGGGAGCCGGTCGATTTCCTGGACGCCTTCGGTGGCCGGAGTCAGGTCAACGGGCTCATCGGCCGCTACCCCGACCGGTGCCTTATAGCCCTCGAGGCGCACCTGGCCCACCCGCTGACGACCCTGGCCGGGCTGGGCCTGTCGTTTTACGTTCACGAGAAGGCGGTCATGGTGGAGGCTGCCCCCGAGAACAAGAAGCAGGTGCACTATCCGTCCTATTCTTATGCCCCCGAGCCGGAGCCGGAGATTCCGCCGGAGGTCCTCGCCGCGCTCGGCGAGTTGGACGCCCTGGTCGGGGACGCGGTGGGGTTGTCGCTCCACGCCCTGCCCGGCGCGCCGCAGAGCGAGGTCGCGGAGGACTTCCTCGACGACCTGCTGGATATAGATATGGACTACGCCGACCCGCGGCTGGCGTTCTACTTCGAGAGCCCGGACCCGGCCGCCCTCGCCCGCGGGCTGGTCGCGCTCATGTCGATGACGGAGGGCGTCCCGGCGCAAGGCGGGGAGATCACCGTGGGCGGCGTTCCCGGACTGCGGCTGGAGCTGGACGAGGGTGAATCCATGTACTTCCTGTACTACGACGGCCTGCTGGTGGTGACGCCGGACGGCCCATCCGCGGAGTTCATCGCGGAAAACTTCGGCGGGGCGGACACACTCGCCGGGGACGGGGCCTTCCGGTCGTCGGCCGCCTCCACCCCTGCGCCGGTCGGCCTGGCGGCCTGGCTGGACATGCCCGCTCTCCTGGACGCCACACAGGGCCCCGACTCCGATTACGCGGCCTGGGTGCCCGGCTTGTCGGCCGGGGTGGGATTCAACGCCACCGTCACCGAGGGACGGGTCACCCTCGAGGGGGATTCCCTCCTCGCGGGGCTCGTCTTCAGCCTCGGCTTCTTCGGGATGTAGCCTTGCAGAGCATCTTCACCGTGGACGAGATGGCGGAGTACTCGCGCCGGCAGCGGTCGCAGGGGTATACCATCGCCCTCGTCCCGACCATGGGTTACCTCCACGAGGGGCACCTGAGCCTGGTCCGGCTGGCGCACAAGCTGGCCGAGCGGGTGGTGGTGAGCATCTTCGTCAACCCGACCCAGTTCGGCCCCGGCGAGGACTTCGACCGCTACCCCCGCGACCTCGACCGCGACCTGGGGCTGTTGCGGAAGGAGAAGGCGGACTGCATCTTCCACCCGGAAGTCGGGGAGATGTACCCCGCGGGCCACGCCACCGAGGCGCGCGTAATCGGCCCGCTGACCGAGGTGCTGTGCGGCGCGGCGCGACCGGGGCACTTCGCCGGCGTGACCACCGTGGTGCTGAAGCTTTTCGACATCGTCCGCCCCGACACGGCCGTCTTCGGGCAGAAGGACTACCAGCAGTGCCAGGTCGTCAAGCGGATGGTCCAGGACCTCCACCTGGAGGTGAAGGTCTTCGTTGCCCCCATCGTGCGCGAGGCCGACGGGCTGGCGATGAGCAGCCGCAACCGCTACCTCAATCCCGACCTGCGCCGGCAGGCCCGCGAGCTCTGCGCCTCCCTGCGGTTGGTCGAGAAGCAGTTCGACGAGGGCGAGCGCGACGCGATGAGGCTGCGCGAGGCCGGGGTGAACTACCTCCGTCAGCTCGCGCCGGACTGCATGTTGGACTACTACGAAATTGCGGACCGCGAGACCCTGCAGCCCCTGGCCAGGGTGGGGGCCGACGGGGCCGTGGTCCTGGTTGCCGCATACTTCGGCCTGCCCCGGCAAATCGACAACGTCATTTTGACCTCGGTCTGCGCCGGTCCCCTCGCCCCGTGGTTGGGGCGCGCCGACGGGCTTGGGTGAGGGCTTCCTTATATAAGCGGCGGGGAAGGGATTCCCCGCCCTACATCACGAACCATCGACGTTCCCCGTAGGGGCGACCGGCAGGACGAGTCCTCCACGGTCGCCCGCATGTCCCCTCCCCCCTCTGGGGGGAGGGTTAGGGTGAGGGGTTCCGAAAAACGGCGGGGACTGAAGTCCCCGCCCTACATTTCGGAACGGGAAAGTTATCCGCGACGCACGGCAATCCAGGAAACGTCGTCCCCGCGCTTGAGGCCGACCTTGCGCGCCAGGGCCAGGGACGGCTCGTTCTGTTGCTTGATGTGGGCGTGGGGGAGCCAGCCGCCCGCGAGGACGGCCCGGACCATCCCGTAGGAAATTTCCTCGGCCAGGCCCAGGCGTCGGTAGGCCCGGCGGGTGTAGATGTGGCCCAGGGAACCCGAGCCGTGGGTGATGCACCAGGCCCCCGGCTCGCCCCGCTCGTCGTAGAAGGCCAGGCTGGGGCCGGACTCGATGCGCCAGCGGATGTAGCCGACGGAGCCCTCATCGTGGTCGCCGAACTCCCAGTGGGCCTCCACCACGCGGGCGTGCTCCGGTTTCAAGGGCGCCAGAGGGATGCGGGGCTCCCGGGGCGGCGGCGAGTCCCAGTAGTGGACCCAGCACCGCGTCCGCCAAACGGGCCCCCCTAACTTTAGCAGCCGTTCGCAGCAGCTCTGCTGGAGACCGGCGAAGCGGTAGGCCCCGAGGAAATAGGCGACGGTTTCCGGGGCGTCGCGGTAGGCCCCCTCGATGAGCTCCCGGTAGGCCGCGGAGTCGAAGTACGCGAGCGCCAGGTCGAGCTTGTCCGGGTCCCTGGTGAAGAAGAGGTTGCCGCCGCTGACGACCAGGACGCAGGCCGGGTTTTCGAGGTCGTCCACCAGGCAGAGCCGGAAGGGCTCGCCGGGCTCCGGCTGCTGGTGGAAGAGGGTGTAGGCAATCATGGCGGAGGCCGGGGGATTCTCCGCCAACAGGCCGCGCAGCTTTTCGTAGTCCTTGAGCTCCCGCAGCATCCGCGCCCCCGTTTTTTACGGCACGTTCCCGTGGATATTATACGTCATCGGGCGCCGGGGATAAAGATGCGGGGGCGGGATGAACCGCCCCCGGGAGCGATGGTGGATTCAGGTTGAAGGGCGTTCCGGTATCGCCTTACCCTCTTTTTACCGCTTCTTTAAACGCCCGCCGGGCTCCGGAAGGCAGTATAGCGGGGTATTTCGATATTTTCAGGCGGAAATTAG
>CAZNZF010000174.1:0-3791 GCA_964577465.1 uncultured bacterium
TGGAGGCGTACCTGCGCTGGAGCCACGGGAAGGAAGGGAAGAAAAATGGCTAGAAAGGACCAATTACAGATGTCATCCATCGGCGCGCAGATTGAAGAAACGAAATACGATATTTTCAACTGCGACGCCTTCGAGTGGCTGGACCGGCGGGAGGACAACTCCATCCACGCCGTGGTAACCGACCCGCCTTACGGGCTCCGGGAGTACGATGAGGACCAACTGGAAAAGCGGAAAAACGGCAACGGCGGCGTCTGGCGTATACCACCTACGTTCGACGGGCAGAGCCGCAGCCCTCTGCCGCGCTTCACCGTCTTGAACAACGGCGATTTTCAACGGCTTTCATCTTTCTTCTCAAAACTGGCCCACCGTCTGATGAGGGTTCTGGTGCCGGGGGCGCACGTCTTCATCGCCACGAACCCCCTGGTGTCCCATTACATAGACCAATCCTTCATCGAATCCGGCTTCGAAAAAAGGGGCGCCGTCATCAGAAAGGTCATCACCCTACGGGGAGGCGACAGGCCGAAAAACGCCCACGAGGAGTACCCCGGAGTTACGGTCATGCCCCGCTCGTGCTGGGAACCCTGGGAGCTTTTCCGCAGACCCATCGAGGGCACCGTCGCCGAGAACCTGCGGAAATGGAAAACGGGGGGATTGCGGCGGATTTCGGGAAAAGAGCCTTTTAAAGACCTGATTCCCTCCTCACCGGCCCGTGGTGCGGAGAGGGAAATCGCACCCCACCCCAGCCTGAAGCCGCAGGAGTTCGTGCGGAAAATCGTCCGGGCGAGCCTCCCATTAGGTGAAGGAATCGTCCTCGACCCATTCATGGGCTCGGGCTCGACCGTCGCTGCGGCGGCGCACATCGGGTATCGGTCAATCGGGTTGGAAATCAACGGGGAGTATTACAAGATGGCAGTCACCGCCATCCCCAAGCTGGTCGCACTATAACCGACCGGAGCGTACCCGTGGGCTTTGAATTGGACAGAACGGTCCCGCTACCGCCCCAACTCACCGCGGACCAGATTCACCGCGCGGTAGAGTACGTCGAACGCGAAGCGGCGGAATGGATAGACGTGTACTTCGAACAGAAGAACATCTTCAGCGCCTTCGTCGGCATTCTGGGCACCCGGGCCCTCGATTCGGTGTCGGTTTACGAAAAGAACCGCCAGACCGACCTCGCCCAAACACGCTTCCCGGACCTGATTCGCCGGGGAAGCGGCGAAAGGCCTTCCCCCAACGATTGCCTGGAATCAAAGGCCAGCATAAGGCCCTGGGCTGTTCAAGCCCACTACAACCACGAGGGGTGGTACATCGTCTGGAGATACCTCGTTGATAAAACGTTGAGCATCGAAGCCGAAAAACCCGTAATCGTCTGGCGGGTAGACGTTGTGTATCTAACGTCTGCGGATTGGAAATACGAGGGAAGCGGCGCCGGTCCGGGCGGCGGCGGTCGCACGCACACCTTCGGGGTGGACAAACCGGCGGCGAAGTTGAACGGGAAGGCCGTCTATAAAAGGACGGATTTGACGGTCAAGGACGGAAAGCCCGTCCCGAGGAACAATAAAAAGTAAGAACCCATGCCCGCTTGGCTCATCGTTCTTTTATGCGTCTTTCCGGGGCTGCCGCTGGCGGTCTTCCTCGCCCTGAACGTCGCCCGCTTCCCCCGCCTGGCCCGGCCCACACCCATGCCGCACTGGATGGCGCCGCTGATCGACAACCCCATCCGGCGGCTGTTCTACCCGACACGGAAAATCGTGGACCAGCTCGGCGCGGAACCGGGGATGCGCGCGCTGGAGGTCGGGCCGGGGCACGGGACCTACTCCCTGGCCGTCGCCCGGCGGCTCGGCGAATCGGGAAGGCTAACCGTCGTGGACATCCAGCCGCCAATCATCGAGCGGTTCAAAAGGCGCGTCGAGCGCGAGGGCGTGACAAACATCGAGGCGCGCACCGCCGACGTCCTCGCACTCCCCTTCCCCGACGGCGCCTTCGACCTGGTGTACCTGATGATGGTCCTGGGCGAAATCCCCGACCACCTCGGGGCGCTGCGCGAGTTTTCGCGCGTGCTCAAGCCGACCGGCAGGCTGGCCGTCCAGGAATGGCTGCCCGACCCCGACTACCACCCGGCGGGGACGCTGTTGAAATGGGGCGCCGAGGTCGGCCTGGACCTGGTGGAGAAAAAGGGCGGCTTCTTCAACTACACCTTGATTTTCGCGCCGGGGGACGGGTAGGATGCCGGCGCAGTCCCCGTGGTACCGCCTGGTCATCTGGTTCGCGGCGGGGCTGGCGGCGGCGGTGGCAACGCTGCTCCTCTGCTCCGCGCCTGGGGTGGAGCCCCTGTGCGGGCGGACCTACGACGCCGCGAGCGACTCGCCGCTGGGCGGGGTCGAGGTGACCGTCTGGCCGGTGGACCCGCCGGCGGGATTCAACCCGGCGGAGTACGACGCCGAATCGGGGCCCGACGGCCGCTTTTCCATTCCTATACCGAAAAAGCTCTACCCGGTGCGACTGAGCCTGCGCGCCGACGGCTACGAACCGCTGCAGACGATGGCGGCGGGGCCGGGAAACCTGGCTGTGGCGCTCACCCGCTCCGTGGACGCGCCCCCGGCGGCCGTCCCGCCCCCGGAGCCTGACGACGCCGGTCCCACCACCGAGGAACCGTAACCTTACGCGGGAGGGGTTTTGCGAATCCTCGTTTTCCTGAGCCGCGACTGGGAAACCCAGCGCGAAGTGGCGTCGGACATAAAACAGGCCGTGGCCTTGACCGGCGGCTCCGACCTGGACTCCGACGGCGAGTCGGACATCACCGTCGTCCCCAGCCGGGACCGGGAGGAGTACGACCGGGAGCTGCCCCAGGCGGAGGTGCTGTTCGCGTGGAGCCTGACGCCGGAGCGGCTGGCGCTCGCCGAAAGGCTCAAGTGGGTCCAGCTGGCCTCGGCGGGCGTGGAGCGCGTCCCGGTGGGGGAAATCACCGGGCGGGGGATTCTGCTGACCAACGCGCGCGGGGTGCACTCGGTGGCGGTGGCGGAGCACGCGCTGGCGCTCCTTCTGGCCCTGGCGCGGCGGCTGCCCGAGGTGGTGCGGCGGCAGTCCGAGCGGCGCTGGGACCCCGACGCCGTGTCTTACCGGCAAGAGCTGCTGGCCGGGAAACGAGCGGCGATTCTCGGCTTCGGGAGCATCGGGGTGGAAATCGGGCGGCGGCTGGCGGGCTTCGGGGTGGACGTGTGGGCCATGGTCAACCGTCCGCGGCTGGTGCGCGAGGCGAGCCGGGTCTTCGGCGGCGACGGCTGGCGGGAGATGCTCGGCGGCGCGGACTTCATCTTCAACTGCCTCCCCGAGACCGACGCGACCCGGGGTTGGCTCGACGCGGAGCGGCTGGCGGCGTGCAGGCGGGGGGCGCTGCTGGTGAGCGTGGGCCGCGGGGCCACCGTGGACGAGGCGGCGCTTACCAAGGCCCTGGACGAGGGGCGGCTGGGCGGCGCGGCGGTGGACGTCCTGGATAAAGAGCCGCTGCCCGCCGATTCGCCCCTGTGGACCGCGCCCAACCTGTTGATTACGCCCCACGTGGCGGGGCTGACCGAGGGGATGTTCGCGGCGGTCACCGGGCTGTTCACGGAGAACCTGCGGCGGTTTTTGACGGGGCGGGAGCTGATGAACGTGGTGGACCCCGGGCGGGGGTACTAGGCGGCCGGCGTTTGCGTTTGCAATGGCGTAGGGCGGGGATTACCTTCGGTCGCAGATACCTATCCCCGCCGCGTTTTGCGATCCCGTAGGGCGGGTGTCCACACCCGCCCGTT
>CAZNZF010000175.1:0-3730 GCA_964577465.1 uncultured bacterium
GGGGAAAGGATTTGCTTCGCATAGCTCGCTTCGCTCGGTTCCCCGCCCTACGTTTATAAACGACGACGATTTGACGTAGGGGCGACCGTCCACGGTCGCCCGAGGGCGGGGATGGAGCCCCGCCCCTACGTCGTCGCAACTTGGGGTGCTTGAAGTGAGGTCCCGCTTCTGCTACCCTTCGAAGATAACGTCCCCCCCGAACCAAAGGAGCGCGATGACCGACGGGCGCAACCGCGGCGGCTGCCTGACCGCATGGCTGGTGCTCATGATTATCGGGGCGACCTTCGCGTCCATCAGCAATTTCTTCCTGCACGACACGCTGGGCCGGATGGCCACGGGCTTCCGTATCGGCGACGAGTGGGTCCTCATCGCCTGGGGCGTCCTGGCGCTCGTGCAGCTCGTCGCCGCCGTGGCGCTGATGCTGTGGAAGAAGTGGGGGTTCTACGCCGTCGTCGCCACGGCCGTCGCCTCCCTGGGCATCCAGATTTACCTCGGATTCCCCATCTACCTCTACATCTACACCTTCGTCGGCCCGCTGATTCTGTACCTCTTGATGAAGCCGATGTGGCACAGCTTCGACAGCACCGGCCGCTCGGTACGGTACGAGGGCGAGGATGGCTCCCCCGCCCCCTTCGGAGAGGATGAGGGCGAGGGGTAAAGGCGTCGCTGACGGAGCCCCGCCCCGCATTTTCACCGCGAAGCGGGGTAGGGCGGCTCTTCCACGAGCCGCCATTTTTCCGGCGGGACGTAGAAGTCCCGCCCTACATTTGGGACCGGGATGTCGGACGAAGCGGCGGGCGGGTGGGGACACCCGCCCCTACAGGTGGGGTGTCAATTACGCGACAACCTCGTAGGGGCCGACCGACGGCGAGCCGTTCAGGTCGGCCCGCGGGCGGACCTAAAGGTCCGCCCCTACATCATCACAATTGCAGGTGAGGTGTGCGATGGTCCCCTCCCCCCATCTGGGGGGAACCGCGCTTACGGGCTAGGGTGAGGGTAAGGCCGACCTAAAGGTCGGCCCTTATGTCCTCGCAACCCGCCCTGCGCCGACCGGCCTCCGCGGTTGACGCCGCCGAAATTCGCCGCTAGACTCACGCGGTGGTATTTTTTTTAAGGAACCCATGCCCCGCCTGCGCCTCCACGTCACCGGCACCGTCCAGGGGGTCGGCTTCCGGCCCTTCGTCTTCCGCCTGGCCCAAGAGTTGAATCTGGCGGGCTTCGTCTTCAACGACCCGTCCGGGGTCCGGGCCGAGGTCCAGGGCCCCCGCTTTGCGCTGGACGAGCTGATCCGCCGGCTGAAGGACGAGGCGCCGCCCCTGGCGGACGTCCAGTCCGTCGAGGCCGTGGAAATCCCCGAGGCCGCCGGGACCGCGTTCACCATCCGCGAGAGCCCGCTTTCCGGCGCCGAGATGACCCTGGTCTCGCCGGACGTGGCCACCTGCGCCGACTGCCGGGCGGAAATCGCCGACCCCGCCGACCGCCGCCACCGCTACCCCTTCACCAACTGCACCAACTGCGGCCCCCGGTTCACCATCATCAAAGACCTGCCCTACGACCGCCCGCTGACCACGATGAGCGGATTCGCGCTCTGCCCCGACTGCGCGCGGGAGTACGCCGACCCGACCGACCGCCGCTTCCACGCCCAGCCGGTCTGCTGCCCGGTCTGCGGCCCGCAAATCAGGCTCATCGACCCGGCGGGGAAGGTGCTCGCCGTTGCCGAACAGACGTTCGGGGAAGCGGTCAATTTATTGAAAAGAGGGGGGATACTCGCCGTCAAGGGCCTGGGCGGGTACCACCTGGCCTGCGACGCGCTCGATGAATCGGCCGTCGCCGAATTGAGACGGCGCAAGGTCCGGCTGGAGAAGCCCTTCGCCCTGATGTTCCGCGACCTGGAGGAAATTTCGCGCTACTGCGTCGTAGACGAGGCCGCCGCGGATCTGCTCACGTCCAACCGCGCCCCCGTCGTTTTGCTGCCGATGAATGAGGACGGGGAGCGCGTCGCGCCATCGACGGCTCCCGGCCAGCGGCGCCTGGGCGTCATGCTGCCCTACACCCCGCTGCACCACGTCCTCTTGAAGGACTTCGGCGGGCCGCTGGTCCTCACCTCGGGCAACCGGGCCGACGAGCCCATCGCCTTCTCGGACGCCGACGCGCTCGCCCGGTTGGGGGACATCGCCGACGCCTTTTTGATTCATGACCGGCCCATCCACCTGCGCTGCGACGACACGGTGGCGTCGGTGCTGCGGGGCGGGCCATACCTCGTGCGGCGGTCGCGGGGCTGGGCCCCGGAGCCGGTTCATTTGGCAAAGGCGTTGCCGGTCCACCTGCTGGCCGCCGGCGCCGAGCAGAAAAACACCTTCGCCCTCGGGCGCGAGCGGCTGGCCTTCGTCTCCCACCACATCGGCGACATGGAGAATCCCCGAGTCCTGGCGAGCTTCGAGGAGGGAATTCAGCATTTTCAGCGGCTGTTTAAAATCCGGCCCGAAGCCGTGGCCTACGACCCGCACCCCGAGTACCTGCCGACAAAGTGGGCGCTGGAGCGGGACCTGCCGAAAATCGCCGTTCAGCACCACCGGGCGCACACGGCGGCGTGCCTGGCCGACGCGGGCCACGACGGACCGGCGATAGGCGTGGCCTGGGACGGCACCGGCTACGGCGACGACGGGGCGGTGTGGGGCGCGGAGCTCTTCCTGGCCGGTAACGGGGCGGACTGGCCGCGCATCTGCCACCTGGACTACGTGCCGCTGGCCGGCGGGGCGCAGGCCGTGCGGCAGCCCTGGCGCATGACGGCGGTCTGGCTGGAGGCGGCGGGCCTGGACCCCTACGCGGTGCCCGGTTTCGGCGAAAAATTGCAGGCCGAGGAGTGGGAATTCGTCAGGACCGCGGCGGAGCAGGGCATCAACTCGCCGCCCACCAGTTCGGGCGGGAGGCTCTTCGACGCCGTGGCCGCGATTCTGGGCGTGCGCACCGAGGCGCTCTACGAGGGCCAGCCGGCGGTGGAATTAGAACAACTTGCAGACACCGGCGAGACCGGGGCCTACGACCTGGCCCTGGAAGCGTTGATAAATCCCTGGCGGTGGGACGCCCGGCCGCTCTTTTTATCCATCGTGGATGACCTGCGGAACGGCGTTTCGCGCCGGAAAATCTCCGCCCGCTTCCACCGGGGCCTGGCTCGGGGTATAGCCGCCGCGGCCGTCCGGGCGGCCCGGGAGAACGGCATCGACCGTGTCGCCCTCACCGGCGGCTGCTTCCAGAACCTGCTGCTGACCGAATTGACGGCGCGGGAGGTCGAGGCGGCGGGGCTGACGGTCCTGTTGCACCGGCGGGTGCCGCCCAACGACGGCGGGGTTTCGCTGGGGCAGTTGTTCCTCGCCGGGCGGATTTTGCGCGAAACGTAGGGTCGCGGGCGGGTGTGGACACCCGCCCCTACATCGGCAACGCGCGATTCCCAGTAGGGGCGACCGTCCACGGTCGCCCGCATAAAACGCGGCGGGGTTAGGTATCTGCGACCGAAGGTAAACCCCGCCCTACGGCCGATGCGATAACCTCGTAGGGCGGCAGCTCTGTATGCCGCCCGTGTAAAAAGGGCGGGGTACGGAGCCCCCGCCCTACGAAATTTATTTGAATCGCTCGTCCGCCCCTACGTCGGCGCAATCGGAAGCGGCGGGGAAAGGATTCCCCGCCCTACGGCCGATGCGATAACCTCGTAGGGCGGCAGCTCTGTATGCCG
>CAZNZF010000176.1:0-3724 GCA_964577465.1 uncultured bacterium
GGGTACGGAGCCCCCGCCCTACGACCATTGATGACGAATCCAACCCGTAGGGGCGGCCCTCTGTGGACACCCGCCCCTACGCCACCACAAATACAGGGTACGGGTCAGGGAGGGGGCCGGAACGCCGACCAGCCTTGACAAACCCGGACCCCCGGTGCTTTACTCGATTTACATCGTGTGAAAGGCGGTCCCCATGCGCCCGACGGCAATCAGCATCCTGCTAGTTTCGCTGATTTTCTCCTTCGGCCTCCTGTTCTGCACCACCCCCGCCGACGGCGACGGGGACGGCGACGGGGATGGGGACGGCGACGGGGGCAACCCACGCCTGGTCTGGACCTATACCACCGGCGGCGCCGTAGTGGCCCGGCCGGCGGTGTCCGACGGGGACGTCTTCGTCGGCAGCCGGGACGGCAACTTCTACTGTCTTGCCGCCGAGGACGGGAGCGAGGTCTGGCGCTTCGCCGCCGACGGCCCGGTCCTTGAAAAAGCCGACATCGTAAACGACCCTGAGAATGACTGGCTGGTCTTCTTCAACAGCCACACCGACGACGGTCGGGAATCCTCGAAAACCCTCTTCGCCCTGGACGCCGCCGACGGGACCGAGGAGTGGCGCAAGAGCCTCGCGGGCGTCCTGACCACCGGACCCAACTGGCTCGGCAACGTCGTCGCCGACGGCCACTACGCGCCGACCGACACCGACGACCTCTACTGTTTCCGCAGCGCCGACGGCTCGGTTGTCTGGCGCTACCATTCCGGCGCGTTCATGACCAGCACCGCCGGAAGCAGGGAGCTATACCTGGCCGAGTACAACGGCGGCAACTTCGTCGTCCGCCTGGACGCCGCCGACGGTTCGGTTACCTGGCGGTCGCCGGCGACGAACTACATCCACCGCCGGCCGACCGCGGTCGGGGGGTTCGTCTTCACCGCCGACGGCTACGGCGTCCTGGCCGCCCGGGACACCGAGGACGGCGCCGTGGCCTGGGAGTACGCCTCGGGAACGGACTTCCCCACGGACCCCGTGAGCGACGGGACGTACGTGGTCTTCGCCGCGGACGATACGGTGTACTGCCTGGACGCGGCCTCGGGGGCCGAGGTGTGGACGCGGAGCTACGACGGGGCGGAAATTTCCGGCGTGGCAATCGCCGACGGGAACGTCTTCTTCGGCCAGGGGAACACGGTCGAAAGCCTGGCCGCCGCCGACGGCTCGGTAATCTGGGAGTGCAACCTGCCGGGCATCGTGGAGGACGGCGTCCCCGCCGTGGCCGACGGGTTCGTGTACATCGGCGATTTCGCGGGGCACGTGTACTGCCTGCGCGCCGACCCCGAGGAGTGACCCGGCGCCCGATGATGACGTAGGGCGGGGCGTAGGACAAGTCCTCCTGACCCGCCCGTTTACAATCAAAATCCTTAATGTAGGGCGGGGACTTTAGTCCCCGCCGCCTCGGGCCGACCTAAAGGTCGGCCCCTACGAGGCCGACGCGCGATTCACCTCTCAACCGCGACGGTCGGACGTTCACCCGATAAAAAAAGGCCCCCGGGGGCCTTTATAAATCCGCTCACCGCCTACTCTCCGTTGCCGACGTAGGTGGGGTACTCCAGCGCCACGTCCTCGCCGCGCAGGACCCGCAGCGCGCCCTGCGCCAGCGCCCCCATCTCGTCCTGCCCCGGATAGACCTTCACCGGCGCAATCCAGCCCACCCAGTCCGTGATGCGCTCCACTATCATCTTCCCGTAGGCCATGCCGCCGGTGAGGGCGATGCAGTCCACCTTCCCCTTGAGGGCGATGGATACGGCGCCGATGTAGTACGAGACCTGGTAGAGCATGCCGGTGAGGTAGTAGAGCGCGTCCTTGTCGCCCTTCTCGGCGCGCTCCTCCACGTCGCGGGCGGAGTTGGTACCCAGGTAGGCCACCAGCCCCCCCTCGCCGACGCACCGCTTCGTAAGCTTGTCCAGGGGGGTGCCCTTCTGGGCCGCCTCGTAAACCCAATCCATGAGGGGGAAGGTGGGGAGGGTGCCCGCGCGCTCCGGGGTGTACGGCCCCTCGTACAGGCCGTTGTGGGCCTCGATGGCCCGCCCCTTTTCCAGGGCGACGATGGAGATGCCGCCGCCCAGGTGGGCCACGATGATGTTTATCTCTGTCAGGGACTTGCCCAAATCCCGGGCGGCGTGCCGCGCCGTGGCCTTGACGTTGAGCGCGTGGAACAGGCTCCGCCGCGGCATCTCGGGCAGGCCGGAGAGCTTGGCCACCGGCGGGAACTCGTCCACCGACGGCGGGTCCACGATGTAGCTCGGAATGCCCAGGTCCCAGGCGATGCCGTAGGCCAGGGCGCAGCCGAGGTTGCTGGCGTGCTCGCCGGAAAATCCCACGCGGCCGTCGTCTATCATCTGTTGGTTGACCGCGTAGGTCCCGGAGACCACGGGCTGGAACAGCCCGCCGCGCCCCACCACCGCCGACAGCTGCCCCAGGTCGAACCCGACCTCCTCCAGGAACGCCAGGATTATCCGCTTGCGGAAGGCGTACTGGTCCCAGATTTTCGCGAAACCCTCCAGCTCGAGCTTCACGTGCTGGAGGTTGCGCTCGTGAATCGGCTCCTCGTCGGCATACACGGACACCTTGGTCGAGGTGGAGCCGGGGTTGATTACCAGGATGTGATACGGGGCCATGGCGTCTCCGGGGGGGGGGGTGCGCTGGCACCCGGATGATACCACAGGGGGTATCGCGGGACAAACCGCGGGAATTCGCCCGACTTGACCCCCGACGCCCGGCGGGGTAATATCCTCCCGCCTTAAAAAGTACGACACCGCCGGAAGGGAGAGCCATGCCCATCTTCGCCCCGGGGGGGGAGAAAGAGGTCACCCGGGCCATCGTGCGCGAGTGGTCGCGGATGGTCGAGGAGTACGCCGAGAGCGACGTGATAATCGTGGGGAGCGGCCCGGCCGGGCTCATCTGCGCCCACGACCTGGCCCGCGCCGGGGTCAAGACCCTGGTCATCGAGCGCAACCCGCACCTGGGCGGGGGGTTCTGGACCGGCGGCTACTTCATGGCGCCTTTAACCTACCGCGCCCCGGCCCAGAAGATTCTGGACGAGTTCGGCGTCCGGTACACCGAGGCCGGACCGGGGCTCTTCACCTCGCCGGCGCCGCTGAACTGCGCGCGGTTCGTCGTCGCGGTCTACGAGGCCGGCGCCGCGGTACTCAACTGCACCACCGTCTACGACGTGGTCCTGCGCGGGAAATCCCCGGGGACCGACGCGGACCTTTCCGACGCGCACCTCGGCGGCGTCGTCGTCAACTGGACCGCCCTGGACTACATCCCCCGCGGCCTCAACACCCTGGACCCCCTCTGCCTCGAAGCCAAAATCATCGTGGACGACACGGGCCACGAGGCCGGGGTGATGCACCTGTTGGAGAAGCGGGGCCTGATGCGGCTCCAGAAGGAGCAGCCCATGTGGATCGAGCGCTCCGAGGACGAGATAGTCACCCACACCGGGGAGGTCTACCCCGGGCTGGTGGCCGTGGGGATGAGCGTGGCGACGTTCCACGGGCTGACGCGGATGGGGCCGACGTTCGGGGCGATGCTGATGTCGGGCCGCCGGGGGGCCGAGGTCTGCCGGGGGATTTTGGGGAAATGACGCGGCGTGTCGATGCGCCCGGGCGATGAAATGTAGGGCGGGGATTTTAATCCCCGCCGCTTTACGCCCCCCGGCTGCGATGACGTAGGGGT
>CAZNZF010000177.1:0-3685 GCA_964577465.1 uncultured bacterium
CGGGGATTCCCAACCCCGCCGCTTTCACGCTCCCAACCTCTACCCTCACCCTAGCCCGTCGGCGAGCCTCTCCCTTAAAAGGGAGAGGGGGATAGCTGCACCCCCCTCCCCATCCCTCTCCCCAAAGGGGGGAGGGGGCAGGCACCCCCAAACCGACCCGGCTCAGATGCGGCTCTCCAGCATGATTTTCAGCCCGTCGAACGGCAGCTCCTCCCGGCACACACCACCCGAGCACACCAGCCCCCCGCGCTGGTTCCCGTAGTAGACCGTCAGGTCGTGGTCCGGGCCCAGGTGCACCGTGACCTCCCCGGAGAGCCAGTAGTTCCGCGTCTCGTTCTGCCGCCGGTCTCCGAGGGCGTACTGGCCCGACACCGTGGCCGAGAAGTACTCCGGCCAGTTGTAGGTCAGCGACCCCTGCGGGTTCTGCTCGTTCAGATTGGTCTCCCCGTATGGCCCGTTCACCTCGCGGGTGTCGATGGTCTCGTAGCGGAAGTGCAGCGCCAGGGAGTGGCCGTTTTCGAAGGTGTAGGAGGCCTCGAGGTCCGGCCAGAGCTCGGAGCGCTCGTTGAGGTAGTAGGCGTCGTCGCCGGGATCGCCGGTCTCGTAGCTCTCGTCGTGGAGCCAGACGCCGCCGACGGCGTGCCAGGGCCAGGCGTCCCAGCGGACCTCGCCGCCGTACTCGGGCCGCTCCCGCTCCCGCCGCGAATCCCACGCGTCGCAGTAGCCGCCCGACACGGACAGGCCCATCCACGGCGAGACGGTCAGCCGCGCCAGGTATCCCTGTTCGTCCACCCCGGCGTGGGAGGAGTCCAGCGGCTTGCCGGAGAAGCTCACCTCGGGCGGCGCGTTCCACTCGTTGTAGAAACCCTCGTAGCTCTTGTACTCGACGAGGAGCGAGTTGCGCCCCAGGTAGCCCACCGCCGAGGCGTAGAGGGCCTCGCCCGAGTAGGGGGCGAAGCCGAGGCCGGAGTAGTCGTAGCCGTCGCTCTGGGCGTACTCGGCGTAGAGGTCGGCGTAGTCGGTGGTGACGGATACGTGGCCCGCCGGCATGAACAGCCGCTTGCGGACGGCCGCCCCGGTGAAGATGTCGTTGGCCAGGTGCTGGTCCATGGAGACGACGCTGCCGCCCACCTCGACCCAGGGCAGGAAGGGGTTGACGGAAATCTCGGCCCCGCGCACGTCGTCGGTGAACTCGTTCAGGGGGTCGTGCTGGTAGGTCCCCCGCCCGACCAGCGCCGTGGCTGAAATCCAGCCCAGGTCCAGCCGCCCGTAGAAGCCCTGGATGAACTTGTCCACGTCCTCGAAGACGGGGTCGTCGTAGAGGTGCAGGGTCAGGCCGCGGCCGAAGGTCGTGTAGATGCTCCCGTAGTAACCCTCCGCCTCCTCGCTGCGGTAGCCCGCGTACCACTTGAACAGGTCCGCCTCGTACACCCGCTCGCCGTCGAAGCTGTCGTAGCGCGGCTGCCAGAACCGCAGCGTCCCCGCCAGGTAGAAATTGCCCACGCCGAGGGTGGCCGTCAGGTCGTCCTCGAAGCTCTGCAGGCCGTAAATCTTGACCATCCCGCTGTCGACGTAGGCGTACTCGTGCATCCGGTACACGGCGGTGTTGGTCACCTGGATCGAAACGCCGGGGTCGGAGTCCAGGCCGATGATGCCCGCCAGCGGGACCTCTTCGTAGTACCCCTCGTCCGCGGGTGCTTCGCCCTCCTCCATGGGGACGTCGCCCTCCTCCGGCTCCTGGGCCAGGGCGGGAACGAGAAGGACGAGGGTCGCAAGGATGGCCGTGATGCGCACGGTTGCCGCCTCCTGCTCTGGGTTTACGTTTTCCTAAAGAAGGGGCGACCGGTCGCGTCGGCGGCCGGTCGCAGGTGTGGTACCGATAAAGGTCGACCTACTCCAGCCCCAGCGCCTCGCGGATGGCCGTCTCGATTTTGTCCTCGTCGCCGGGCTGGATGCGGCGGAACGTCCGGAAAATGTTGCCGTCGTAGTCGATGACGACGATGAAGGGGATGCCGGCGTCGCCGCCCTGGTAGGCGGTGAGCGCCGCGGCGTTCTTGTCCAGGACGATGGTGTATGTAACCCCGACCTCCCTGGCCTTGGCCTTAACGCTGGAGACGTTGCGGGGCAGGTCCTCGGAGATGCCGATGACCTGGAGCCCGTCGCCCTTGTACGTCTGCCACATGTCCTCCATGTGGGGCATGACGACCAGGCAGGGGGCGCAGCCCACGGCCCAGAAGTCGAGGACGACGACCTTGCCGCCGATGAAGGACGAGAGCTTGACCGACTCGCCGTTCACGTCGTCGAGCATGAAGAGGGGGGCCTTGCGCAGGGCCTCGGCGCCGGCGGCGGTGGCCGCGACCAGGACTCCGAGCACGACGATTGAGAGCAGTTTCCGCACTTTATTCCCCCTTCTCCGGGGTAAAAGGACCTCTTCGAGGGTTGCTAAAGGATAGCCGAACCCAGCGGTTTTTTCCAGCCTGCGGTGCCGCCCATTATCGGCCAAGGGGGACGGCAGTGTCAACTCCGACGGGGCGCCTTGACACGCCCGCCCCGCGACGAATAGGATAATCCCGCCCCTCACCGGTGGAAAAACATGGACCCCGCGCGCCGAACCGCCCTGTTCTACGTCCCCTACACCGTCGTCGGCGGCGCCCAGCACAGCCTGTTGGGCTTCATCGAGGGGCTGCGGCCCGGCTGGCGGACGCTGGTGGTGTACAACGAGGAGAACGCGGATTTCCTGAAGCTCTACGGGGGGCGCGGGGTGGAGTGCCGGCGGCTGGCGGCGCCCGGCGTAATCTACGTCCGCGGCCTCCGACACCCGTGGCGCACGGCGCGGGACCTTTACAGAACCGTCCGCGGCCTGCGGCGCATCGCGCGCCGGGAGCGGGCCGCGGTCCTCTACGGCGAGTCGTTCATCGGGCGGCTGCTGGCCGCGCTCGCCGTCGTCGGGCTCCCCACCGCGGCGCTGGGCTACATCCGCAAGTGCCGCCCCGTGGGCCTCGCCGACCGGCTGGCCTACGCCCTGGCCGACGCCTACGTGATTATCTCGGAAACGGTCCTGCGGGCGGCCGTGCCCTGGGCCTCCCTGCGGCCGCACAAGCTCTTCAAGATTTACAACGGCGTGTGGCTGGACCGCTTCCGGCCCGACCCCCCGGACGCGGAGCTGCGAAAAAAGCTCGGCGTCGAAGGCCATCCCGTCATCGGCTACTACGGCCGCTTCGCGCCGTTCAAGTGCCCCGACACGCTCCTGGAATCGCTGGCGATTCTGCGGAAACGCGGGCACACCGACGCGCGCCTGCTCCTGGTCGGACAGCCCCAGGAGGAGGCCTACCCCGGCTTCGCGGCCGGTATGGAGGAAATCATCGCCCGCAAGCGGCTGGAAGAGGCCGTGGTGCGCACCGGCTTCGTCGGCGACGTGCGGGACTACGTGCGGGCGGCGGACATCGTCGCCGTGCCCAGCGACCTGGAGCCGTTCGGCCGGGCGGTGATCGAGGCGATGGCGCTCGCACGGCCCGTGGTGGGCGGGAATAATGGGGGCATACCGGAAATCGCCACCGACGGCGAGGACGCACTGCTGGTGCCGCCGCGGGACCCCGTGGCCCTGGCCGACGCCCTGGAGCGGCTCCTCGACGACCCGGACCTGCGGAGGAAAGTGGCCGAGGCCGGGCGGCGGACGGTGGAGCGG
>CAZNZF010000178.1:0-3639 GCA_964577465.1 uncultured bacterium
TTGCGATGACGTAGGGGCGGGGCGTAGGACGAGTCCTCCGTCCCCGCCCGCGGGCCGACCGCGGAGGGCCGCCCCAACGGGGGATTGGGCGACGCGAAATGTAGGGCGGGGGCTCCGTACCCCGCCCTTTTTATATGGAAACGGGCGGCATACAGAGCTGCCGCCCTACGTAATAAATCATCTATTTTAGGGGCGGGTGTCCACACCCGCCCGTGATTCCATTCTACCGTCGTATCCTGAAATGTAGGGCGGGGGCTCCGTACCCCGCCCTTTTTATATGGAAACGGGCGGCATACAGAGCTGCCGCCCTACGTAATAAATCATCTATTTTAGGGGCGGGTGTCCACACCCGCCCGTGATTCCATTCTACCGTCGTATCCTGAAATGTAGGGCGGGGCTTCTACGCCCCGCCGTTTAGACTTGCGCCCCGTAATTTCCGCTCTATTCCCGCCCCGCCGCCGGGTGGTACTTTCTGGTAGAATGGCCCCGCATCCATTCGAGGAGAACTCAACCATGCCGCGATTGGTGGCGCTCGGCGATTCCATGGCCCAGGGGGTGAGCTCCGGGGCGGTGTGGAAGACGGGCTGGAGCTTTCCGGCCATGGTGGCGCGCACCCTGGGCCTGACGGTGGGCGCAGGCGAGGGCTTCGACTTCTGCGTCCCCCACTTCGGCCTGGGCGGGATGCCGCTGAACCTGGAGCGGCTGCTCATCGACCTGGACTTCACCCTCGGCGGACCGGGGCTGGACCTGGTGGACTGGCTCCTGGCGGCGAAACCGGCGGTGGAGGAGTGGCTCGAGGAGCGCGACGAGTACTACGAGCACGGCTTCGGCGCCCTGGCCCGCAGCTTCCCCGGCCCGTACCACCTGCTGGCCTGCTTCGGCTTCACCGTGGAGGACCTGTTCACCGTGAACGGGAAGCGTTGCGACCGGCTCATCCGCGAGCGCCGGTGGGACGACCGCTCCGAGTTCATGGAGAAGTTCCCCTCGTCGGCGGCCTACCGCGCCGCCCGGCGGGTCCTGAACCCCTCCGCGCGCGGCGAGCTCAACGAACTGACCCAGGTGGACTGGCTCGGCCGCATCGAGGAGCTTCAAGGCCCCATCGAGAACGTCCTCCTCGTCGCGGGGCTGAACAACGCCGCGGGGGTCGTCACCCGGCTGGAGGTGGTGGAGACCGGCCCCGAGCCGCCCGAGCCCGACCTGGTCGAGGAGTTCAGCCTGTGGCACCCGAAGGCCTTCGAGGCGTCCTACCGGCGGCTGGCGGAGCGGATTGCCGAAAAAACGAAGGCGCGGGTCTTCGCGGCCACGCTGCCCTACGTCACCGACGCGCCCCTGCTCCGGGGCGCCGGACCCCGTGATCGCGGGCCACGCGGCCAGCACCACGAGTACTACGTCCACTTCTACCTCCGCGACGAGAACCCGCCCCGGGAGCGGTTCCCCTTCCTTTCCGCCGAGGACGTGCTGCACGTCGAGGAGTGTCAGGACGCGTACAACGAGACGATCCGCTCCGTGGCCCGGGAGCGCGGCTGGCGGGTGGTGGACCTGGCGGGCCTGTTGAACGGGCTGGTCGGCCGCGGCGAGTACACCCCCGACGCGCACCTGCGGCGCTTCCTGGGCGACGACCATCCGCTGCTGAAGTCCGTCCCCCCGCCGAGGATGGAGCTCTTCCGCTCCGACGCCGGGGGACGGCGCACCGGCGGCGGCCTGGTCTCCCTGGACTGCTTCCACGGCACCACCACCGGTTACGCGCTGGTGGCGGAGCTCTTCGTCCGGGCCATGCTCGAGGCGGGGGTGGAGTTCCGCGACTCGGGGGGGAAGCTGCTTGAGTCCGACGCCGTCCGGGTGCCCTGGGAGCGGGTGCGGGCGGTGGACCAGCTTCTGGGGAACCCGCCGCGGCTCTGGGCGGACCTGTTGCGCGCCGGGGAGCACCTGGGCAAAATCTGGGAGCGCGTCGGCGGCGTCATCAGCCTCTTCCGCGCCTGAAACCATGGACAACCGCGAAATCGCTGCGGTCATCGAGCGGCTCGCCACGGCCTCGGAGCTGCTGGGCGAGAACCCTTTCAAGGCCCGCGCCTACCACGGGGCCGCCCGGACGCTCTACGGGCTGGCCGAGCCGGCGGAGAAGCTCCTGGCCGAGGGGCGGCTGGGCGAACTCCCCGGTTTCGGGAAGGCGCTGGTGGAGAAAATCGGCGCGCTGGTCTCCACCGGGCATCTGCCCCAACTGGAAGAGCGTCTGGCGAAGCTGCCGCCCGGCCTGTTCGACATCCTGGAAATCGAGGGGCTCGGCGCGAAGCGGGTGAAGCTCTTGTGGGAGACGCTGGGGGTGACCAACCCCGGCGAGTTGGAGTACGCCTGCGTGGAGAACCGGCTGGTGGAGCTGCCCGGCTTCGGCCCGAAGATGCAGGCCAACGTGCTGGCCGGCATCGGGCGGCTGAACCGCTACCGGGAGCGGCGGCTCTACCCCGAGGCGCGGGCCCTGGCCGACGAGGTTTCCGGAAAAATCTCCGCCCTTCCCGGTGTGGAGCGCTGCGCGGTGGCGGGGAGCATCCGGCGCCTGGCCGAGACCGTGGGCGACGTGGACCTCCTCGTCCGACTCGCCGGCGAGGAAGAGGCACTTGCCGACGCGCTGCGCGGCTGCGACTGGGCCGTGGGCTTGAAGGCCGGAGAAGGCGGCGGATTCCGGTTCGATTTTCAGGGCACCGAGGTGGACCTGCGCCTCGTCGGGCCGGGGCGCTGGGGGACCGCGCTGGTCCTGGCCACCGGCTCGGCGGCCCACGTGGACGGCCTCCGGGGGCTGGCCGGAGAAATGGGCCTCGACCTGGACGCCCTGGAATTCGACGACGAGGCGGGGGTGTACCGGGCGCTGGGATTGGAGGAAATCCCGCCGGAGCTGCGCGAGAATTTGGGCGAAATCGAGGCGGCCCGGCGCGGGGATTTGCCGATTCTCCTCGAAACCACCGACATCCGCGGCGTGTTCCACGTCCACACCACCGCCTCCGACGGCACGCAGAGCCTGGAGGAGCTGGTAAAGCTCGGCGAGGAGCTCGGCTACGCCTACATCGGCGTCAGCGACCATTCGCGCTCGGCCTTCTACGCCGGGGGGCTGTCGCCCGAGGCGCTCGTCGCGCAGGTCGAGGAAATCGCCCGCGTCAATGAGCTCGGCTCGCCGTGCCGCCTCCTGGCCGGGGTGGAGTCCGACGTACTGGCCGACGGCTCCCTGGACTATCCGGGAGAAATTCTTGGTCGGCTGGACTTCGTCATCGCCAGCGTCCACGCGGGGCTGCGCATGCCCCGGGAGAAGGCCACCGCGCGCGTCCTGGCGGCCGTCGAAAACCCGTTCACCACGATGCTGGGCCACGCCACCGGGCGGCTGCTCCTGGCCCGGGAGGGCTACGAGCTGGACTGGGACCGGGTGCTGGCGGCGCTGGCGGAGCGCGGCGTCGCGCTGGAGCTGAACACGAGCCCCCACCGCTTCGACGCCGACTGGCGCGTGCTCCGGCGGGCCGGGGAGCTCGGCATACCCGTGGCGCTCAACCCCGACGCCCACCGGGCCGAGATGTTCGACACCGTGGCCCTCGGGGTGGGCATCGCCCGTAAGGGCTGGCTGGCGAAAACCGACATCCTGAACACCCTGGAGCTGCC
>CAZNZF010000179.1:0-3572 GCA_964577465.1 uncultured bacterium
CGGGTGTCCACACCCGCCCGCGGGCCGACCTAAACGGCGCGCCGTCGGTCGGCCCCTACGAGGAAATAGTAAAATTTAAATCTGACTCGTAGGGGCGTACCTTTAGGTGCGCCCGGCCCTAGAACGCCGCGTCGAAGCGGATGTAGGCCACGTGCGGGAAGGCGGGGACGGCGTACATCCCGAAATCTATCTCCCCGTGACCGTACTCGCTCTGGTCGCCGCCCAGGAAGAGGAACCCGCCCAGCGTCAGCCCCACGTTGTCCGAGAGGTTGAACTTGAGCCCCGGCCCGGCGACCAGGCTCCCGTCGTGCAGGTTCGCCAGGCCCATCGCCGTCAGCGTGACCAGCGAGGCCAGGTCGTACTCCAGGTTGGCGAAGAGGTAGTCCCGGCCGAGGACGAAGCGGCTCCCGGTCAACAGCGAGGCCCAGTCGTAGTCGGCGAATTTTCCCGCCCCGGCGTCGTCGTGGTAGTACTCCACCAGGGCGGAAAGGTCCTCGGTGAAGGTGTAGGAAAGACCGGCGGAGGCGCGCCAGGCGGTGTCCGGGTCGGCGGCGCCCTCGGGCCGTGCGCTCCAGTAGGGCAGGTCGATTCCGGCCTCGGCCCAAATCCCCGGCCCGTCCCAGTCGCCGATGGTGATTTCACCGGTGGCGGAGAGGCCGACGAAGTGCGCCCGCTGGTCCGCGGCGTAGGAGCCCCGGTGGTAGTAGGACGCCGCCAGGTCGAAGCCGCCCAGGTCGGTGAAGAGCCGCGCCCCGTAGTCACCGTCCGCCGCCACGCGCGAGGGCACCGCGACGAGCTGCGCCCCGGACAGCCGCCCGATGTAGAACGTGGTCAACAGCGAATCCTGCCCTAAATCCTCGCGGGTGGGGTCGATGAAGCTCGGCTGGACGTAGAGGTCCGAGGGGTTGAAGATGTATCCCGGGCCGAAGGCCAGCCGCTGCCGCCCGAGCCTGATTTCGAGCCAGTCGGTGAACCAGCTCACGTTGGCCCGGTCCAGCCGCCAGTCGAACTCCTCGCCCCCGGAGAGCTGGGCGTCGTAGCCGGCCCAGCCGTAGAGGATCAGCAGCAGGTCCACCTTGGTCGGCCCCGAGCGCGAGGTGAGCTCGAAGCGCCCCTCGTCGTAGTTGCCGAGCTCCCGGTCCGCGGTGTGGTAGTACCGCGCCCAGATGTCCAGCCGCCCGACGAAGTCCAGCCCCTCGCCGAAGAGCTCGGTCAGGTCGAACTCCCCGCTATCGGGCTCCGTCACCAGGACCGGCCCGGCATCCTCCCCATCCGCATCATCGGTGAAAACCGGCGGCGGGTCGTCCTCGGCGAGCATCGGCGTCAACGTCAACAACAGGAGGACAGCCAGAGAACGCATCCTTCCCCCTATCTGCCCAGGCTGGAAACGCTGAAGAGCGAGTCCGGGATGTCCAGGTCGTAGCGCACCTTGAGAATCGTCATCTCCGTCACCGAGCCGTCCTGGAGCCCCGTCATCACGTAATGATAGGGCGTCGCCACGCCGTCCACGGTGCGGACGTCGCTTAAAATGAAGCGCTTCAACAGCTCGCCCGAGGAGTCGTAGTAATCCGTCCGCAGGGGCAGCCAGTCGCCGGAATCCACCCAGCACTCCAGCTTGGAGTAGGCGCTCGAGGAGCCGAGGGGCTTGAGCTCCAGCAGGAGGCACTGCGCCCCGGCGTAGGTCACGGTGCGCAGGAGCTCGGCGGAGTAGCTGTCGGTGTAGTTGGCGCTCACCGCCAGGTCCTCGTAGGTCATGTTGGAGCCCATGACGCTGCGGTGGCGGGCGTTGGCGGCGATCTGCCGCGTCCGGTCGGTGTCGGCGAAGTAGGCCCAGATGTCGTCGCCGTAGTCCAGCATGAGGTACGTCGTCCCGGCCACGCTCGCGGGCTTCAGGTAACGCATGAGCTGCAGCTCGTTACCGTTCTTGGCGTAGCTCTCGATGGTGAAGGTGCGCGATTCGCCCTCGGGCGTGGTGATGACCTCCTGGGCCACGCTCCACATGGCGTCCACGCTGAACGCCTCGTCGACCTTGGCCAGGATTTGCGCGCCGGTGAGCTCCGCCGCCGCAGGGACGACGAGGACCAGCGCGAGAACGAGCGGGATGTGACGCTGCATGACGGCTCCCCCGTCGTGTTTTCTAGAATTATAGCAGGAACGCGGCCGACGGTCATTTTTCGAAAGGTGAAACCGACCCCGGCCCGGGGGTATCCAAGGGGGTGAAAAGAAAAACGAGACGACAGGAGGAGGGAAAATGAACGGTCTGTTTCTGATGCTGGCGATTGAGCCCCACGCGCGCTTGTTCCGGATTCATCCCTAAGGCTCTCGCGGCAGAAACAAAGAGAGGCGGCCCGGCCGCCTTTTTCGTTTATCCGCGACCGACGGCGTTGAACCGGGTGGCGAAAGCGGTTATACTTGAAGATGGTGCGGACAATGCGCGCCTTTCAGACGCGGGAGGGGGATACGATGAAACGGCTGATGGTGCTGTTTTTCGCCCTGGCGCTGGCCGGGGCGGCCTGGGCCGGCGAGTGGCACATCGAAACGGTGGACTCGGAGGATGGCGTTCCCGAGCAAACATCTCTGGCGCTGGATTCCTCCGGTCGCCCCCACATCTCGTATTGCAACTCCATCAACTGGGATCTTAAATACGCCCGCTGGAACGGTAGCTCTTGGCAGCTCGAGACCGTGGACTCGGAGGGAGACGTGGGCTGGTACACCTCACTAGCGCTGGATTCCTCCGGCTACCCGCACATCTCATATAGCGGCTACGGTAATCTAAAATACGCTCGCTGGGACGGCGCCGTCTGGCAGATCGAGACCGTTGATTCGGTGGGTGGCTCGTGTATCTCACTGGCGCTGGATTCCTCCGACTACCCGCACATCTCGTATGGTTGCAACGGTGTTCTAAAATACGCTCGCTGGGACGGCGCCGTCTGGCAGACGGAAACCGTGGACTCCGAGGGAAACGTAGGCTGGTTCACCTCCCTGGCGCTGGACTCCTCCGACCACCCCCACATCTCGTATTTCGACTTGACCAACGAGAATCTAAAATACGCCCGCTGGGACGATAGCTCTTGGCACATCGAGACTGTGGACTCCGCAGAAGAAGTGGGCGGGCACACCTCTCTGGCGCTGGATTCCTCCGACTACCCGCACATCTCGTATACCGGCAACGGTGAACTAAAAAACACTCGCTGGGACGGCGACGTCTGGCAGATAGAGACCGTTGACTCGGAAGGAGGCGCAAAAGCCTCCCTGGCGCTGGATTCCGATGATTGCCCCCACATCTCCTATTTAGGCTTCCTTTACGGCCATCTCAAGTACGCCCGTTGGTGGGATTCCGACTGGCTCATCCAGATCGTGGACGCGGAATGGGATGTGGGCGAATACAGCTCCCTGGCGCTGGACTCGGATGACATCCCCCACATCTCGTATTACGATGGGGCCCATGGAGACCTCAAGTACGCCTGGTACGAAAGCGGGCCGGGGGTGGAGGGGGCGGAGATAGCCGCGAACACCTGCGACGAGGGGGTGCTGGTCGGCTGGGAAATTACCGGTGACACTCCGGCGAGTCT
>CAZNZF010000180.1:0-3555 GCA_964577465.1 uncultured bacterium
GAGGGGTAAAACGCGGCGGGGATGGGTATCTGCGACCGAAGGTAATCCCCGCCCTACGTCATCGCATCCGTGATAAGGGTACAATCGGGCGGGGTACGGAGCCCCGCCCTACATTTCGCAGCCGATATATCTTTCAGGCGTACTCCACCCCGCCGGGGTGCGCCGCCCACCAGTCCCGCGCCGCCAGCACGTCCCGCTCTATCTGCTCCTTCAATGCGTCCAGGTCGGGGAAGCGCACCTCGTCGCGCAGCCGGGCGTGGAAATCCACCGCCACCGCCGCCCCGTACGCGTCCATCCGCTGGTCGAAGAGGTGGACCTCCATAATCGGCTTCGTACCGGAAGGTGAATCCTCCACCGTCGGACGCCAGCCGATGTTGGCCACCCCCCGGTAGACGTGCCCGATGAGCCGCCCCTCCACGGCGTACACCCCCGGCTTGGGCGGCATCTCGTAGTAATCGGGGACGTTGGCCGTGGGGAAGCCGAGCTTGCGCGCCAGCCCGAGCCCCTTCACCACCCGGCCCAACAGCCGGTGCGGCTTGCCCAAAAGACAGGCCGCCCGGGAGACGTCACCCTCGGCCAGAAGCCCGCGGACGGTCTTACTCTTCACGACCAGCCCGCACACGGTCACCGGCTCGAGCACCTCGTCGCGTATTCGGAGCCTTTTGGCCAGCCCGCCCAGCTTCCCCGCGTCGGCGTGGTCGGACCCGAAGCGGTGGTCGTAGCCCCGCGCCATGCCGGTCATCCCCAGCTCCTTCACCAGCCGGCGCAGGAGCGCCTCGGCGGTGAGCGCGGCGAAGGTTTTATCGAACTCCACCAGGATGGCGGCGTCGGCCCCGGCCATTGCGAGGAGCTCGAGGCGGCGCTCGACGCTGGTCAGCGGTTCCGGGGCGTCGGAAGGTCGGAGGGCGGCCAGGGGGTGGCGCCGGAAGGTGAGCACCACCGCCGGGGCGTCCCCCGACATCCCGTCGAGGAGGGCCAACAGGCGCTGGTGCCCCAGGTGCACCCCGTCGAAGGTGCCGATGGTGAAGCAGCCGCCGGGTTGCAAACGGCCGCGGGCGGATTCGATTCCGGGGTAGAGGTCCATGACGCCTGACTAGGAATCGGGGGTGACGAGGGTCGTCCGGGGTTGGATGACGGCGCCGCCGGGTCCGGGCTCCACCTGGCCCACGCCGACGAAGCCTTCCGGCCCGTACACGCGCAGCAGGGTCCCCACCGGGTGCCGCTCGCCCAGGGTCACCGGGATGCCGTGGAGGTAGCGGGTGAGGTCGTCGGCGGAAACCCGGCACTTGGTGAGGTAGGTCAGCGAGCGCTCCGGCTGGACCAGTTTTGACCGGGCCGCCTCGTGGAGCTCGGCCGGCGGTTGGTCCACCGCTAAGGCGTCCTCCACGGTGAAGACGCCGTTGCGCGTGCGAACCAGGCCGACCAGGTGGGCCCCGCAGCCGATGGCCCGGCCCATGTCGTGGGCCAGGGCGCGGACGTAGGTCCCCTTGGAGCAGGAGATGAGGAACTCGGCCTGCGCGCCCTCGAGGCCGACGAAATCGAAACTGAAGACGTTCACCTGCCGGGGCGGGACGTGGACGGGCTTCCCCTTCCGCGCCAGCTTGTAGAGCCTCTCCCCGTCCACCTTGGCCGCGGAATAGGGGGGAGGGCTCTGCATTATCTCGCCCCGGAACCGGGGGAGGACCTCCTCGATGGCGGCGGAGAGGTCCGCGGGCGGCTCCGCCTCGTCGGTCACCTCACCCTCGGAGTCGTAGGTGTCGGTGGCGGCGCCGAAGCGGACCCAGGCTCTGTACTCCTTCTCCGTGGCCATCAACAGGTCCACCAGCCGCGTGGCCCGGCCGAGGCAGATGACCAGCACCCCGGTGGCGATGGGGTCCAGCGAGCCGGTGTGGCCCATCTTCTTCATCCCCAGGGCGCGGCGCAGCTTGCGGATGACGTCGAAGCTGGTCCAGCCCGCCGGCTTGTCGCAGTTCAAAACTCCCGTGAGCTCTTCGGCCACGAATACCTACCCCTCCGGTCCGCCGTCCAGGGCGGAGCGCACCGTCTCGATGACCCAGCGCCGGGCCTCGGCGAGTGTCCCCTGGAACCGGGCCCCGGCCGCGCAGGGATGACCGCCGCCGCCGATGAGTCGGGCCAGCTCGTTCACCGCCACGCCGCCCTTCGACCGCAGCGAGAGCTTCACCAGCCCGCCCTGGTCCTCACGCAGGAAGGCCCCCACCTCGACTCCATCGATTCCGCGCGCGTAGTCCACGATGTCGTCGGTGTCCTCCACGTCGGCGCCGGTCTGGGAGAGCATCTCCAGCGTGACGCTCACCAGGGCCAGCCGGCCCTCCAGCTCCCGCTCCAGCGTCTTGAGGGCGAGCCCCAGGAGGCGGTAGCGCTCGAAGCGGTGGGACTCGTAGATGCGGTGCGCCACCCGGTCCGTCCTCAGGCCCAGCTCGATGAGCTCGGCGACTATCCGCAGGCAGCGGGCGTCGGTGTTGGGGTAGCGGAAGGAGCCGGTATCGGTGTCGATGGCGGTGTAAATCCCTTCGGCGGCGGGCACGTCCACCGGCCAGCCGAGACGCCCGAGGAGCTCGTAAATCAGCACCCCGCTGGCCGCGGCCTTCGGGTCCACGATGTTGATCCCGCCGAAGGGGGCGACGTCGGTGTGGTGGTCGATGAGGACGACCTTTTCCCTGCGCGCCAGAATCCGGTTGTGCTCCGGCCCCAGGCGCCAGGGGTCGCTGCAATCTATTACGACGACTGCGTCGGCGGCGTCGAGGGCGCCCGGGTCGCGGGTGAAGAGCTCGGCCCCGACCAGAAAGCGATACATCGCCGGAACGGCGTCGGAGCAGTAACAGATGGCCTCAACGCCCCGCCCCGAGGCCAGGTGGGCCAGGGCGGCGGTGCTCCCCACCGCGTCGCCGTCGGGGTTGACGTGGGTGGCCAGGAAGAGGCGGCGTGCGCCCCCGATGAGCGCCGCGGCTCCTTCGAAATCAATAGACGAGCCCTCACTCATCCCCCGGCTCCTCGGTGTCGCGGAGCAGGCGGGAAACCCGTTCGCCCCGGCGCAGGTCGTTATCGAAGAGGAAGCGCAGCTCCGGCGTATTGCGCAGGTTCAGCCTCTCGGCCAGGCCCCGGCGCAGATACCCGGAGGCGTGCTCGAGCGCCCGGACCGCCCGGGCGGCGTCCGCCTCGTCGCCGAGGACGTCTATGTAAACCCTGGCGTGGAGGAGGTCCGTCGAGATGACGACATCGGTGAGGGTGACCTCCTTGACTCCGGGGTCCCGCATCTCGATGATGAGGTCGGCGAGGGCGCCCCGAATGAGCCGGCCCACCTGGAGTGTACGTTTGCCCATGCCGACGCCCCCGCTGTCGCGCCGCCGCAGGTTCCCGGCGGACGGTGAAGTATAGCACGCCGGAAGGGGTCCTTCAAGGAACGGCCCGCCGCCTGTCCCCTCTCCCTTCCAGGGAGCGGCGCGCCGACGGGTTAGGGTGAGGGTGGAGGCTGGGAACGTAAACGCGGCGGGGATGGGTATCTGCGACCGAAGGTAATCCCCGCCCTACGTCATC
>CAZNZF010000181.1:0-3499 GCA_964577465.1 uncultured bacterium
ATCCGGCCCTCGGGGTAGGAGTAGCGCGCTTCGCCGTGCTTCTTGCCGATGGCCAGGCCCAGGGACAACGGCCCCACGCGGCCGGCGAACATCAACAGTATTATAACAATTCGACCGGCGTAGGACAATTGCCCGGTGATGCCCGCCGAAAGCCCCACGGTGCCCCAGGCGGAGACCGTCTCGAAGAGGATGTCCAGCGGCGGCTGGTCCTCCAGGAGCAGCAGGATGAAGAAGCCCGCCACAACGAAGGCGAGACCGCCCACCAGGACGGCCAGCGCCTGCTTGATGACGTGGGAGGGAATCTCGCGCTTGAAGACCTCGACGCGCTTCTTGCCGCGCAGGTTGGCCCAGAAGTTCAGGACGATGACGGCGAAGGTGGAGGTCTTTATCCCGCCGCCGGTGGAGCCCGGGCTGGCGCCGATGAACATTAAAACGATCATGACGAAGAGCGTCCCCGGCAGGAGGTCCTTGGTGGGGATGGTGTTGAATCCGGCGGTGCGCGTGGTGACGGACTGGAAGTAGCCGGCCATCACCTTCTCGCCGATGTCCAGGCCCTGCATGGAGTTGCTCCACTCCATAGGGGTGATGGCGATCCAGCCGACGACGATGAGGATGGCGGTGACGACGAGTACGAGCTTGGTCTGGAGGGTCAGCCGGCTGTACGGCTGGCCTTTCTTGTGGCGGCGGCGGAAGCTGGTGAGGTTCATCAGGACGACGAAGCCCAGGCCGCCCAGGATGATGAGGGTCGAGATGATGGCCGAAGTGCCGAAGGAGGAGGCGTGGGACGCCATGTTGTCGGCGTTCAGGGAGAAGCCGGCGTTGCAGAAGGCGGAGACGGAGTGGAAGGCCGAGGAGAACAGAAGCTCGCTCTGGTCGGCGTACTTGGGCCCCCAGGTCTGGTACAGCAGGCCGAATCCGAGGAGCTCGATCAGCACGGTGGCCAGCAACATGTACACGAGGAGTCGTCGGACGGTGGACAGGGCGTCGGCCTCGTAGGCCCGGGAGAACAGGGCGACCTCCTTGCGCGCCAGCCGGACGCCCAGGATGGTGGAGAAGAAGGCGGTGAAGCTCATCAGGCCCAGGCCGCCGATTTGAATCAGCCCCATGATCACGGACTGGCCGAAGCGGGTGAAGTAGCTCCCGGTGTCCACCACGATCAGGCCGGTGACGCAGGTGGCGCTGGTCGCGGTGAACAGGGCGTCTATGGGGTGGATGTAGCCGGAGACGGTGGCGCGTGGGAGGGACAGGAGCAGGGTGCCCACGCCGATGACCGCGAGGAAGGTCAGCAGGATGAAGCGGACCGGCCGCTGGGCGAGGGCGGCCAGGGTGCGGTTGCCGCGGACGAAGCGGATGATGAGGTTGACGGCGATGAAGAGCTGGCCCCCGAGCATGGCCTCGGAGGACCCGGTGTCGTCGCTGCTCCAGACGCTGGATATGCCCCCCCCGCTCTGCGGCGCGCTGACCAACAGGTACACGACGTACACCGCCACCACGATGAGCTCGGCCAGGTGCTCCTTGATCCAGGTCAGCCTGTGGTGCGTGAACAGGAGCTGGGTCAGGGGCATGAGGCAGAAGACGAGGATGATGAGCGCCTGGGCGATGTGGACTATCTGGCGGAGGAAGTCGGAGGGGAAGAAGCCGTACTCGACGATGAAGCCGGCGATGGCGACGACGGCGCAGATGAGGAAGATGCGGCGCAGCAGCCGGTCCACCCTGGCCCGCAGGGCGGGCGTGAAGGTGAATTTCTGCTGGATCAGCTCCCGGACCGATTCGTCCTGTCGGGTCATGGGCTGCCTGGGTGGCGGCTGTGACCCTCGGATTGTACCCCAGCCGCGCCCCCCCCGGCAAGGACGGGCGCTCGGACCGGGCCGGGAAGACTAAAAGGGCGGGGGTGACCCGCCCTTGCGCCTCCGGTTGTCCAGGGGACTACCGGTAGAGCGCCTTTATCCGGCCGAACGAGGTATCGACGATAGTCTCGTCCTGGCTTTCCTCGTCCCCGACCAAGGAGTACGGCATGGGGTTCGTCCACTTGCGCAACAGGACGTTGTCTATCACGTGGTCGTTGGTGAGCTCGCCGGTGGAGGCGCAGAATCCCAGCCCCCCGTAGGCCCTGTCACCGCCCGGCATGTTGAAGGTGTAGTCGTAGAAGACGTAGTCGGAGTCCAGCTTCAGGCTGAGCCCGCCGTGGAGCCGGACGAGCTCCACGTGGTGCCACGACCCGTCGCACACCCGCCCGTCATGGACGGCCTTGAGATGGCTGCCGGTGCCGTCCTCGATGAGGGCCACGTGGGGCCCGTTGGGGTCGCCCTCGCCCTGGTGGGCGTCGAACTCGACGCCGTATCCCGGGATTGAGCCCCCGTCCGCGGTGGTGAAGCCGAGTCCGCCTCCGCACGAGGGCGTGCCGCCGGCGTAGGGCGCCTCATCCTTGTAAATCATGGTGCAGAGGCCCTCGGCACCCGTTCCGCCCCCCGCGCTGTAGTCGAAGCTCAGGACCCACCCGTTGAGCCGGTTCAGGTCGATGTCGGCGAAAATGGCCGTCCCCAGGTCGCGCCCCTGTCGGGTGAGGTAGAGGACCTTTTCCGTCGGGTCCCAGGAGGCCTCGAGGGAATCATCCCCGGCGTGGCGGTAGACGCTCCAGCCGCCGGAGCGGGTCGGGTCGTCGGTGAAGGGCTCGCAGACCTCGGCGTACCCCTCGTCACAGCTCTCCGATGATACGGCAGGGTTGCCGTAGTAGATGAAGATGTTCTGGGCGTTGGGAATCACCGGCACCCGGACCCAGACACAGGCCTGGGACGACCGTTCGGCCTCTTCGACCCAGTACGGGAGCGGGTTGCCGTCCATGTCGGTGAAGCGGAAGTCGCCGAAGTCCGGCTGCATGCTGACCCGGTACGGCACGTTCACCTGGATGGGGAACTCGTAAAGGATCTCCAAGCTGTACTGGTTGTCGATGTAGACCCGTGCCCGGTGGTTCCAATCGTCGTTCCACCACGGATACCCGTCGGATCGGGGATTGACGCTTTCGAAGACGGGTCCGGAGTCGGAGTTGAGGGTCGTCGCGCCGGTCGATGCGCAGACGACGAGAAAAAGGACGCAGCAGATAGCTCGCGTAAACATGACTGTACCTCGTAGATCGGGGCTCCCGGGGGGAGCGTCAAAGCTGCCGGTGTTTCGTCGGAGTCGGGCAATCGTCGCAAAGTAGTCACCCTAGTCCACTCATCCGTATGGAAAAAGCAAGGACCGTGCCCGTGGGGTGGCCGACGCGGAGGGGGGCGGGGTGGGGGTGTGAGAATCGGGGTCGGTCGGAGTGGGAGAGCGGGGTTCAGTTTGCCGCAGCAGATTGCCACCTGTGGTGGGGAGTCAGGTTTCGGCTCGCCGCCATGCGTTCAAATGCAGGGCGGGGCTTCTACGCCCCGCCGCGTTCTATTTTCCGCTTGCGATGCCGTAGGGCGGGGAACCGAGCGAAGCGAGCTATGCGAAGCAACTCCTTTCCCCGCCGCTT
>CAZNZF010000182.1:0-3432 GCA_964577465.1 uncultured bacterium
TTTTCATGTTATTTTAACGATATCGTAGTGTAATACTCCTTCATGGATTCTAGTGTTATTTCTCTATTAGAGTGCTCGATGGGGGAGAGACCTTCTCGCGCATTTTTCCACGGATCTTCTGAGTGACTCAAATCAACGAGCCACTGGGTAGGTTTATTACCGTAGAAAGTAAGAACCGCATCAATGGTCTCTTTCTGTACGCTTGTTAGTTTAACTGCATTACCATCTGAGCATTCCTTAATTACAAATAACCCTTTATGCCTTCTATATAAGTCGGGAATGACAGGGCCAAAGGTCCAGGCTTCGATGCGTTCAGGAAAAAGAGGTGCATCGTCCCATACAAGCGACCAGGCTTGGCAGTAATAGGCAAGCTTTTGTAAACGCATCGTTGTAATTTCACCAGTCTTACGTAAAATGTAAGCTGCCACATCGAATACTGATACCATTTTTCACCACCTTGAGGCAACACGACACTAGAATAAAAATGAAGGATTTGTCAATGTTTAGAAGTGTAGTTGACCTTTACTGCCCTGTTTAGTCAGCCCCAGGTGGTCCCAGGCCCGCGGCATGGCCACCCGCCCCTGAGGGGTGCGGGCGATGAAGCCCTCCTGAATCAAGAACGGCTCGTGGACCTCCTCCAGCGTGTCCGGTTCCTCGCCCACGGCCACGGCGATGGTCTTGACCCCGGTGGGCCCGCCGCCGAACTTGGCGCACAGGGTCTTCAGGACGTTGCGGTCCATCTCGTCGAGCCCGGCGGAGTCCACGCCGAGGAGCACGAGCGCCTCGTCGGCCACCTTCGCGGTGACCGCCCCATCGGCCTTCACCTCGGCGTAGTCGCGCACCCGGCGCAATAATCTATTCGCCACCCGGGGCGTGCCGCGGCTGCGGCGGGCGATTTCACTCAGGCCCTTGTCGTCTATGGCGACGCCCATGATTTTCGCCGAGCGCCGCAGGATGGCGTCTATATCCTCCACGGGGTAGTAACCCAGGCGCAGAGCCACGCCGAAGCGCGCCCGCAGCGGAGAGGACAGCAGCCCCACCCGCGTCGTCGCCCCCACCAGGGTGTAACGCTTGAGGTCGAGCTTGATGGAGCGGGCCGCCGGGCCGGAATCGATGACGATGTCCAGCCGGAAGTCCTCCATCGCCGGGTAGAGGTACTCCTCGACGATGGTGGGCAGGCGGTGGACCTCGTCGATGAAGAGGATGTCGCGGTGGTCGAGGGCGGTGAGTATGCCGGCCAGGTCGCCGGGGCGCTCCATGGCGGGTCCCGAGGTGCTCCGCAGCTCCGCGCCGGTCTCGCGGGCGATGATGTGTGCCAGGGTGGTCTTGCCCAGCCCCGGAGGGCCGGACAAGAGGACGTGGTCGAGGGCCTCGCCGCGCCGCCGGGCGGCCTCGATGAAGACGACGAGCTGCTCCGTCACCCCCCGCTGGCCGACAAACTCCTCCAGGTTGTCGGGGCGCAGGTCGCGCTCCACGAAGTCCTCGGGCTGCGGGGTGGGGTCTACGACGCTCGACTCGGGCACTGGAGGCTCCTCGTATTACAGGCGGTACCAAGCCTTGAGCCAGCCCCAGGAATACAGGCCGACCTTCTGATCGAACCAGTGGGTTATTATCCAGCCCTCGTTTTGTTTTTCAAGCTCGAACTGGGCATAACCGTTGATGGAGTAACTTGGGCCTTCCACGCTGTAATAGCGGAATCGATAATGTATCGGCGGGCTGGAGTAGTGGGTTGCCCCCTCGGGAGGGTCCAGTATGCTCAGGTCGAACTCGTCGAACTCTATCCGCTTGGCGTCGTCGAACATGTTCTGCGTGGAACTGTACTCTGAACCACGCCCCCAACCCTCGATGGGAATCCTGTAACCGTTTACCGTATCACCCACATCATCGTCATCAAAGTAGAAGATGAAGTTGTCATCCAGGATTAGGTATACGTAGCTGGGATCCAACAGGATGTACGAGTCGCGCAGGAGAGAAAGCGTATTGTAGGGCGTGGACAGGTCGGGGCCCGGCCCCGGCGGCAGGGTGAAACAGCCGCCGAGGAGCGTCAGGGTCGCGAGAAAGGGAATCGCTCTTCTCATTCTTCCTCCACACGCAACGCTACCCGGCCCGTCCCGGCTTGTCAAGGGAAAGAAAAGGGGAGCGGCCGGGCGCTCCCCCTCCACCGAAGAATTCCTCCCGCCTCAGAAGGCGACCACGGCGTCCAGGGTCAGGGCGTCGTTCTTCACGTCGCCGGGCTCGCCCTCGGCCGTGTACTCGAGCTTGAACACCAGCCACTCGATGGGTGCATAGCCCAGCCCGCCGGCGACCCGGGTAAGCTCGTTGCTTCCGTTCGCAATATCCGTGTCCCAGGCGCCGTAGCGCGCGAAGAGGTAAACCGGCGCGAAGATTTCATCGAAACGGTAGACCGCCTCGGCGTAATACCCCGAGGAGTCCACCGCTTCGGTGACGCCGTCGGTGCCCAGGATGTATTCGCCGGTCAGCTCCAGGCCCCACTGCTCGAGGTGCAGGTGCCCGCCGTAACGCGCGGATTCGACTTCGTTGTCTTCGGCCCCCTCGTTGGCCAGGATGGCCGAGGCGCCGACGTGCAGCCAGTCCAGGCCGGGTATGACGTCCAGCCGGGCGCCGTAGGCCCAGCGGTCCGGCGTGGCAGGCTCGCCCTCGATTTCCGGCTCCTCGAAGGGGAGGTACAGCATGTACGCGTCCAGGTCGAAGAAGGCCGTGCGGGCGTAGGCGGCGAAGCCCAGCTCGGTCACGCCGCCCGCGAAGCCCATACCCGTGGTCAGGGGGAGGCTCACCGTCGGGCGGTCCGGTGTCGCGTAGCGCAGGAAGTCCCAGCCGAAGGGGACGTCGAAGTTCCCGAGGTACACGCCGGCGGTGGCGAGGAAATCGTCCCCCTCGGGCAGATGGAGGTCCAGCAGGGTGGCGGCCGGCTCCACCTCGACGCGCCCCCCCTCCCGCTCCAGGACGATGCCCGCGGCGAATTCGGCCCAGTCGGTGAAGGCGCCCTCCAGGTCCACCTCCAGGGGGCCGAGGAGTCCGTCGATGGTCGTCGTGTCGGCGAGGGTTGCGGCGACGCCGGCGTCGAAGAAGCCGAAGAGGGCGGGGCCGTCGTACTGTGCCGCCGCCGGTATCGTACAGAGGAAAATCAGGGCGAGGATGACGCGGTGCAAGGTCCACCTCCGGGTCGGGTTGAAACGTGTTATTTATTTATTATAACGTGGCACGATTCGGCTGTCAAAAAAACGTCCTCGCCACTGCGATGACGTAGGGGCGGACCGACGGCGCGCCGTTCAGGTCCGCCCGCGGGCCGACCTGAAGGTCGGCCCCTACGAGGTTGAAGCGCGATTCAATCAAATCCCGTAGGGCGGGGAATACTTTCCCCGCCGCTTTTACCCCTCACCCTTGACCTCTCCCCAGAGGGGAGAGGGGGGA
>CAZNZF010000183.1:0-3430 GCA_964577465.1 uncultured bacterium
GGTACAGAGCCCCCGCCCTACGACAATGTTAGAAACCAACCCGTAGGGGCCGACCTTTAGGTCGGCCCGCGGGCGGGTCTAAAGACCCGCCCCTACATCATCGCAACGAGGGTGAAGGGTAAAGCGGCGGGGAAAGGATTCCCCGCCCTACGGCCGGTCAACCTAACCGCGCAAATAAAAAATCGGGCGGCTTGGTCGATAAATGCCGAGTTGCACAGTCGGCAATTCTGTGCTAAAATATAAGCGACTCGAAAGGTAACTTCACAATCAAAGGAGACCCATGAAACCGCGTAAGATTGTCGAGAACGTCCACTGGCTCGGCGCCGTGGACTGGGACCGCCGCCTCTTCGACCAGCTCATCCCCCTGCCCGACGGCACCAGCTACAACGCCTACCTCGTCCGCGGCCGCGAAAAGACCGCCCTCCTGGACACGGTGGACCCGCCGATGAAGGGCGTCCTCCTCGAACAGCTCAAAGGCGTGAAGCGCCTGGACTACCTCGTCGCCCACCACGCCGAGCAGGACCACTCCGGCTCCATCCCCGACGTCCTGGCGATGTTCCCCGACGCGAAGCTCGTCACCTCCGACAAGGCGAAGGGGATGCTCATGGACCTCTTGCGCGTGCCGGAGGAGCGGTTCAAGGTGGTGGCCGACGGTGAGACGCTGGACCTGGGCGGCAAGACGCTGAAGTTCATCTACACCCCGTGGGTCCACTGGCCGGAGACTTTCGTCACTTATCTGGCCGAGGATAAAATCCTCTTCAGTTGTGACTTCTTCGGTTCGCACCTGGCGACGAGCGAGCTCTACGCCGACGAGGAACGGGTGTCTGCCGGGCCGGCCAAGCGGTACTTCGCCGAAATCATGATGCCCTTCGCCAACGTTATAAAGAAGAACCTGGCGAAGCTGGAGCCGTACGACATCGAGCTCATCGCGCCGAGCCACGGCCCGATTCATTCGCGGCCGGAGGTCATCGTGGGGGCCTACGACGAATGGGTGAACGGCGACCCGAAAAACGTCGCGGTCCTGCCCTTCGTCTCCATGCACGGCAGCACGCTGGAGATGGTGAATCATCTGACGGCGGCGCTGGTCGAACGGGGCGTCGGCGTGGAGCGCTTCGACCTGGCCTCGGCGGATATCGGGGCGCTGGCGATGTCGCTGGTGGACGCGGCGACGATTATCGTCGGCACGCCCACGGTCCTCGCCGGTCCGCACCCGCTGGCGGCCTACGCGACTCTTCTGGCCAACGCCCTGCGGCCCAAGGCGCGGTTCCTCTCCATCATCGGCTCCTACGGCTGGGGCGGCAAGACGGTGGAGACCCTGGCGTCGCTCATCCCCAACCTCAAGGTCGAGGTTTTAGAGCCGGTGCTGGCCAAGGGTCTGGCCGGGAAGGCCGAGTTCGAGGCCCTGGACCGCCTGGCCGACGCCGTGGCCGAGAGGCACCGGAAGGCCGGGCTCAAATAGCTGATATATCCGTGTCGCGGGGCGGTTACGACCGCCCCGTTTTTCATCCCGCGGCCGGTCCTCCGGGCTTGAGCACACGCCCGGTTCGGTGTATCATCCCCCGGTAACCGACGCCCAAGGAGAGCCGATGCCCGTCGTCCTCACCGGCGAGAACCTCACCCCCGAGCGGCTGAAGGCCGTCGCGGCGGACCGCGAGCGGGTGGAGATTCCCCCCGAGGCCCTGGAGCGCGTGGACCGCTGCCGGGCCATGTGCGAGGTCAAGATTAAAAACCGCGAGGTCATGTACGGGGTGACCACGGGAATAGGCGAGTTCTCCGAGACGGTGCTCACGCCGGAGCAGACGCGGGACTTCCAGCGGTATCTCATCTACTCGCACGCGGCGGGAATCGGGGAGCCCATGCCCGAGGCGTGGGTGCGGGCGGCGATGACCGGCCGCATAAACGTGATGGTCCACGGCAATTCGGGCTGCCGGCGCGAGGTGCCGCTGACCATGGCCGCCATGCTCAACGCCGGGGTGACCCCGGTGGTCTGTATGCGGGGCTCCGTGGGGGCGTCGGGCGACCTGTCGCCCATGGCCCAGATGGCGCTGGTGGCGATTGGCGAGGGGGAGGCGTTCTACAAAGGCGAGCGGCTGCCCGGGGCCGAGGCGATGCGCCGGGCCGGGGTGCCGGTCATCACCTACGAGGCCCGCGACGGCCTGGCCTGCATCAACGGCTCAAACTTCATCACCGGCGTGGGCTCCATGCTGCTTTTAGAAATGGAGACCTGGCTCAAGACCCACGACGTGGCCGCCGCCATGACCCTCGAGGTCCTCAACGTCAACATGAGTGGCTACGACGAGCGGCTGCACCGCGTCCGGGGGCACGCGGGCTCCATCACGGTGGCGAAGAACGTCCGGCGGCTGACCGAGGGGTCGCCGCTTTTACGGCGTCCGGGTAAGAAGGTCCAGGACGCCTACTCCCTGCGCTCGACGCCCCAGTCCGCCGGTCCGGCCCGCACCGCCCTGGCCCACGCCCGCGAGGTATTCCTCACCGAACTCAACGGCGTCGGCGATAATCCCATCTTTTTCCCCGAGGACGACGAGGTCGTCGCCGGGGCCAACTTCCAGGGCACGCCCATGGCCCTGGCGTTGGAGTACGCCTCGCTGGGCGTGGTGACGGCGGCGGTCCTGGCCGAGCGGCGCCTCAACCGCCTGATGAACCCCGCTCTTTCCGGCGGTCTGCCCGGGTTCCTGACCCACGGGGGCGGGATGTTCTCCGGGATGATGCTGGCCCAGTACACCGCCGGGGCGCTGGTCTGCGAGTGCCGGGTGCTCTCGACGCCGGCGGCCGTGGGCAGCATCCCCGCCGCGGCGGACCAGGAGGACTTCGTCTCCATGGGCTGGACCACCGCGCTCAAGACGCGCCAGGTCATGGACCTCGTGCCCGGCGTGCTGGGCATCGAAATCATGGCCGCGTGCCAGGCGCGCGATTTCCGCGACACCGAGTTCGCCCCGGCCACGCAGGCCGTTTACGAATTGGTCCGGGGGCACGTGGCGCACCTCTCCGAGGACCGGCCGCTCCACGGCGACAACGATAAGATGGCCGAGCTGGTGCGCTCGGGGGCCCTCCTGGCGGCCGCCGAGAAGGTAACCGGCCCGCTGGAGTGACGGTTGGGGTGAGGGTTGAAGCGGTCTCCCTCTCCCAGTGGGAGAGGGATTAAGGGTGAGGGCTTCCTTATTAGAGCGGCGGGGATGGGTATCTGCGACCGAAGGTAATCCCCGCCCTACATTTAAAACCGCGCAATTCCCCGTAGGGGCGACCGTCCGCGGGCGGGCACAAAGGCCCGTCTCTGCGTCGATGCAATTCGCGGCGGCCCGCAGAGGGGCCGCCCTACGTCATCGCAGCTTGGGGTGAGGGTCGGGGTATATGCGTTTAAGCGGCGGGGATGGGTATCTGCGACCGAAGGTAATCCCCGCCCTACATTTAAAAC
>CAZNZF010000184.1:0-3423 GCA_964577465.1 uncultured bacterium
GTTCTTGGGTCATCTGCCGTTCCCTTCCCCTACCCTCACCCTAGCCCTCTCCCTGGAAGGGAGAGGGGATAGCGGCAGTCTTTCACCCGATTGTCTTCGACACTGAGAGGGGCCACTAAAACCTTTCATAAGTTACATTGACTAACAGAAATATCACCATATTTCCTCACCAATCTATTATATATTATTTTAAGGCAGCTTTTATCTCTTGACATGAATAAAAATGTAACGCAACAAATCTTCCACATGATGTAATAAACATACCCAATATTGTTCTCGATTGCATTACACAATTTCTCGAAATGCTCATTATATCCATCATTACGGTCTTTTGATTGATCGTATATACATATGACATTTTTTTTAGTCAGAATGTGAGAAATGTCGCTTAATAACACATGTTTTTCGTCTTTCTTTTTATTGGAAACCCCGGTATCAGGATCAAGAAATACTATCGGGTATTCTTTATACTTTTCTTTATCAATTCTACCTCTATGTTTATCATAGGAAACAGCAATTCTTTTACGATACTTCCCAAGCCCCAGCGATTTCTCGTAATTATCCCTTGGCCAGTTTTGTGTTGAATCAGAAACCAAAGCATCAATGAAAATTCTGCCTTTAATCAAGTCAAATAGTATAGATAAAACTCCGGTCTTAAGACGATCTCTCTCATCTCCAATATGTTCACTATTCACAGCTTACTCCTCCTTCTTGGCCCACGGGAGCTGGTAGCGGCAGGCGAAGGCCACGTCCGCCGGACGCGCGCCGCCCCACCACGCGCTGGCCGCGATTACGTGCTCGTCGGTGTAGGAATAGGCGTAGAGCTTGGGGGTGACCGTCACCGTCTCGCCCGGCGCCAGCTCCGCGATGTACACCGCCCCGTCCTTGGCGATGCCGGCGTAGCGCGTGGGCTCGGTGCGCACGCGGATATTCTTCAAGGGCTTGGTGCCGAGGTTGGTGACCACGACCGGCACGTCGAAGAGCGCGGCGCCCACCCCCACCGGGCGCCCGACCTTTATCTCCACGGGGATGTCGCCGGTGAGGGCGCGCAGGCGGCTCATGGCCGACGCCCCGGCCGTGATGTAGTCGTCGATGGTCCAGCCGCCGGCGCGGTAGGCCATCCGCTCGAGGTCGTGGAGGAAGAGGCCCTCGACGAGCCCGTCGGCGCGCAGGGGGCCGAACTTGTCGAGGTAATTCGGATCCTCGGCGAGAAGGTCGTCCCAGGGCCCGGCGGAACCGGCCAGGCCGTCGATGGCCTGCTCCGCGCGGTTCCCCATCTCCAGGGGGAAGGGCGCGGCGGGGTTGTACGGGTTGGCCAGTTGGACCGGGTCGGCGATGACCCCGCCTACCAGGTTAACCCGCCCGTCGCGGTACTGTTTGGGCCACTCGCGCATCAGCCCGTCGAACTCGTTGCGCGTGGCGTCGTAGAGCATGAGGGCGACGAAATCCGCCCCGGCGTCGGTCATCATCAGCGGGTCCTGGCCGTGCTGGTGGCACCAGCCGAGGACGAAGCACCACAGCGGCTTGGTGATTCCGGCGCGCCCTTTGATTTCGGCCAGGGTCCGCGCCGCCTTGCTCGCCCGCCACCACTGCCACAGCCTTTTCATGGCCTCGCTGGAGCGCGTGGCACCGACCAGCCAGGCCATCTGCACCTCTATGGGCTGGTCTGTGAAGCCGTCGTAGGGCTCCAGGCCCAGCTCGGTCACCATGTCGGTCACCAGCTCGAATCCGCCGGGGCCGGAGCGGATGTAATCCAGGCCGATGTAGTCCACCTGCGGCTCGGCCTGGAGGCTCTGGGCCAGCTCGACGATTTGGCGCTTGCGCAGCTCGCAATTCAGGCTGGCGTTGAGCGTCCACCAGAATCCGGGCTTGGCGCCGGGCTCCTCGGGGACGACGTAGTTGCGCGAGAACTCGTAGGGGATGTCGGGGCGCGTCTCGCCGTAGGGGAAGAAGCAGGCTATCCAGGCGCCGAAGGCGACCCCCGCCCGGTGGCACTCCCTCGCCAGCACCGGCACCAGGTCCAGGTCGCGCTGGAGCCAGGGGTGCTCGGTGGTGGGGTGATACGCGGCCTTGGTCATACCGGCGCAGAACCAGACCGAATCGGCCCCGGCGTACTCGGGCCAGGCGACGATGTTCTTCCAGCCGGGGACGCGCATCCGCGGGCCGCCCAGCCGCGCGGCGTAGTAGTCGGCGTCGGTTTCCAGGGTGACGGCGAAGTGCGGCAGCGGAATCCGGCCGTTGGGGGATTTTCCCCGGATGCTGAAATCGGCGGTGGTGGAGCCCAGCTCACGGTCGGAGGAGTCCAGGGCGCGCACGGTCATCTGGTACGCGCCCAGGTCCGGGTCCCAGGGCATGGCCCAGCGCCCCACCCAGCGGCCGTCCTCCCGGCGGAACTCGACCTCCTTCCGCCCCGAGACGCCGACGACCGGCTCGCCCGAGCGCTCGGGGACGCCGACCATGCGCTCGGTCCCGGGAGGCGCACCGTCGGCGGTGACGACCACCACCTCGTAGCGCCAGTAGGCGGGCTGCGTGGCGGCGGCGGTGAGCACGACCGGGTCCGCCGTCACGGCGGCCAGGCCGAGGAACGCGAGGGCGGCGGTGAGCGTAATCGCTGCTGACAGCTTCGTCTTCAAGGGCGGGGCCCCCTTTCTTTCCGCCACGATGCTAGCACGGCGCCCGGGGCCAGTCAACGCGGACGGCGGGGCGGGCCCGTGACCGGGCGGTCGAAAAAAATGCCCTGGCCCGACTTTTGCTTGTCTTGCCTTCTGTCCGATTTGGGGCTATATATAAGGTGATGCGTGTGTACTTCACGGAGGCAAGCCATTGAGACACGCCGCCCCGAGGTTCCTGATCCCGCCCTAGCCCCGCAACCCACGGCAAATCGCTCACAAGACCATCCCCTCACCCGACCCGCCGATTAATCCGCGGCGACCTCGCAACAAGAGGGTCAAGAAGGAGAGTGTATGTCCGGCTCAAAGAAGGACGGCAAGCGCGACGAGGCCCGTGACAAGCACATCCGCCGGAGCGTGGATCACCAGATCAACGAGCAGGCGAAAGCCCACGGCCGGGACATGAGAACCGCCAGGCACGGCCGAGCTATCGGCGGCTATCGAAACAACGAAGGGAGAGGTTTCAAGAAGAGATAACCGACCCACAACTTTTTTAAGCGATTTCGGGCGGCCCCGCGGCCGCCCCGTTCATGGCCGGATACACTTCCTCCCGTTTCGGTGCCACTTTTCATGGAATCCCGCTAACAAACGTGCTATATTAGTAATTGATCGGGGTATCCGCCCCGGTCGCAACCCAAACCTCTTCGCTAAGGAGTAAAGATGAAGAAAACGCTTATTCTACTCCTGGTCGCCGTCTGCGCCTTCGCCGCCAACAGCCTGATGACCAGCGGAATTTCCGTCAACACTCATCCTC
>CAZNZF010000185.1:0-3345 GCA_964577465.1 uncultured bacterium
AATGGAATCCAAACGCGTGCTCATCATCGGCGCGGGAATCGCCGGGCTGTCGGCGGGCTGCTACCTGCGAATGAACGGCTACGGGACGCAAATCTTTGAGCTGCACGACAAGCCCGGCGGCCTGTGTACCTCCTGGAAGCGCAAGGGGTACACCGTCGACGGCTGCATCCACTGGCTGGTGGGCACGGCGCCGAGCTCGCCCTTCTACCGCATCTGGCGGGAGCTGGGGGCCATCCAGGGCCGGGAAATCGTCTACTACGACGAGTTCGTCCGCTACGAGCTGCCCGACGGCCGGACGGTCCGGTTCCACGTCGACCCCGACATGCTGGCGGCGGGCCTGAAGGAAATCGCACCCGAGGACGCGAAGGCCATCGACGCCCTGGCCGCGGTCATCCGCAAGGTCGCCAACCTGAAACAGCGGGAGGACGACATTCTCGTCCCCCCCGAGCTGCGGGGATTTTTCAGCGGGCTCGGCGGCTTCTTCCGCATGCTGCCGCTGATGGGTGCCCTCGGCCCCCTGTTCAAGCTCGACCAGCAGGCCTACGCCGCGAAATTCACCAATCCCGACCTGCGCTCGGTGCTGACGGAAATCTTCCCGAAGGGCATCACGGCCCTCGGACTGCCGATGACCCTGGCGGGGATGCACGACCGCAGCACGGGGTATCCCGTCGGCGGCTCGCTGGATTTCGCCCGGGCTATCGAGAAGCGCTACACGGGCCTGGGCGGAGAAATCGCCTACAAGAGCCGGGTGGCCGAGATTCTGGTCGAGGGCGACACCGCGGTCGGCGTGCGGCTGGCCGACGGCACCGAGCACCGGGCCGATTACGTGGTGAGCGCCGCCGACGGTCACGCGACCCTCTTCGACCTCCTCGGCGGTAAACACATGAGCGACGAGCAGCGGCGCTACTTCGAGGAGATTCCCATCTTCGACCCGCTGGTCTTCGTCGCCTTCGGGGTGAAGCGGACCTTCGACGAGCTTCCGCCGCTGACCAGCGGCGTCATCTTCCGGCCGAGCGAGCCGCTGGTGGTGGCCGGTCGCACCTTCGCGCACGTCAACGTCGTCGTCGAGAACTTCGATCCCACCCTCGCGCCCGCGGGCTCGACGGTCATCAAGGTGATGTTCGGCTCGGATTACGAGTGGTGGAAGGCCCGGGCCGCCGACCGCACAGCCTACGACGAGGAGAAGGAGAAAATCGCCCACCAGGTTCTGGAGCGCCTCGAGGAGCGCTTCCCCGGAATAGGCGCCCAGGTCGAGATGACCGACGTCGCCACCCCGCTGACCTTCGAGCGCTACACCGGCAACTGGCAGGGCGGGATGGAGGGCTGGATGATGACCCCCGGGAGCCTGCGGTTGAAGATGAAGCGGACCGTCCCGGGGCTGAAGAACTTCCGCATGGTCGGCCAGTGGGTTTCGCCGGGAGGCGGACTGCCGCCGGCGGGCTCTGACGGCCGGCACCTGGCGATGATTCTGTGCCGACGGGACGGGATTGAATTCCACGCCGAGGAGCCGTGAGGCCGACGAGCGCCGCCTTGTCCCGGCCGCGCCGAACGGGTATAATTTAATCCGATGAGCCGCAACCAGCCGGAGGATTCCCGTGGACTTCACCCTCACCGCCGAACAGGTCCAGTACCGCAACCTCATCCGCCGCTTCGCCCAGGAGCGCATCGAGCCCATCGCGCGGCAGCTCGACGAGGAGGGGCTCTACCCGTCTCAAATCGTGGACGAGATGCGGCAGCTCGGCCTGTACGGGCTGACGCTGCCCCAGAAGTACGGCGGCTCCGGGGTGGACTCGGTGACCTACTGCCTGGCCCTGGAGGAACTGGCGAAGGCGGCGGCCGGCGTGGCGGTCATCTTCGCCGTCCAGAACTCCATCGGCGCCTTCACCATCGACGAGTACGGCACACCGGAGCAGAGGGAGGAGATTCTGCCGAAGATGGCGACGGGGGAAATCCTCACCAGCCTGGCGCTCACCGAGGAGTCCGCCGGCTCCGACGCCGGCAACGTCCAGACCACGGCCGTCCGCGACGGGGGGTTCTACGTCCTCAACGGTAAGAAGCGCTTCATCACCAACGGCAAGTACGCCAACCTGCACCTGGTGGTGGCGCTCACCAATCCCAGCCGAGGCAAGAAGGGCCTGTCCTGCATTCTGGTGCCGTCCAGCACGCCGGGATTTTCGGTCTCCAAGACCATGAATCCCATGGGCCAGCGGTGCAGCGACAACGCCGAGCTGGAATTCGACAACTGCCGCGTGCCGGCGGCGAACCTGGTGGGGAGGGAGAATCACGGACTGGGAATAGTGCTGCGGGCCTTCGACGGTGGGCGGTTCAGCGTGGCGGCCATCGCCCTGGGCTGCGCCCAGGCGGCCTTCGAGAAGGCGCTCCGGTACGCCCAGAAGCGGATCCAGTTCGGTCAGGCGATAATCGGCTTCCAATCCATCGAGTTCATGCTGGCCGAGATGGGGACGCAGATAGAGGCGGCCCGCCTCATGATTCACCGCGCCGCCTTTTTGAAGGACCGGGGGCTGCCCTACACCAAGGAATCGTCCATGGCCAAGATGTTCGCCACCGAGGTGGCCGAGATGGTCTGCCACCGGGCGATTCAAATCCTGGGCGGCGCCGGATACATGCGGGAGAACGACGTCGAGCGCTACTACCGCGACCAGCGGATCTGCCAGATCTACGAGGGGACGAACCAGATTCAGCGCTGGATCGTGGCCATCCACCTCATCAAGGAGTTCGGGGCGAAGTAAAACGGGTGCCGGGTCGCCTTAACCCGCCGACAGCTCCGCATGGAGGAGACAAGGGGCTTAAGCCCCTTGCCTTACCCTAACACAAAAAGGGCCGCCACTTTGACGGCCCTTATCGCACGCTCACCTGGAATGCCGGTCAGGGGTTTACTCCGGCTTGGTCAGACCCGCCATCTTATCGAATTCCACTCCCTTGTCCGGGTCCAGCCCGTGGATGAGGACGCTGACCGCGGCGGCGTGGGCGGGGTCATCCGCCACGGTATCGAAGTATCCCTCGACCTGCTCCGCGGTCACCCCGTAATCGGGATAAATCGCCAGAGCCGTCGGCGAGTTGGGCTCCTCGGGGTAGATTTTAACGAAGAGCTCGGCCAGGAGCTCGTCGGTCATCTGCACCTCGGCGTCGGAACCCTCGACGTAGGGAACGTTGCCCAGGTCTTCCGGGGTCGGGCCCATGCCGCCTTCGGGCACGATGAGGAACGTGAAAGCCAGCGCGGCGTTCTCGTCCTTGGCCTTCAGGGCCTCGTACAGGTTCTGCACCCGCGTCTCGTCCGCGGTGAGCTCTTTGACGTAGGCGTCCAGGTCTTCCTCGGTCCAGCCG
>CAZNZF010000186.1:0-3288 GCA_964577465.1 uncultured bacterium
ACTCCCCCCAGAGGGGGAGGGGGATCACAACAGCGGGGCCAGCTTTTTGTCGAAAACCTCCACCGGCACCGAGGCCCGCAGCACCTCCCCCAGCCCGGCCCAGGTGACCCCCGGGCTCCGCTCGTAGAGCTTCCGGCCGGCCGCCAGGAGCTGCCCCGCCGCCGGGCCCTTCATCAGCAGGCTGAAATCCTCCCCCCCGAACTTAAACACGACCACACCCTCGCACAGGCCGTCCCCGCGCTCGACGATGAAGAACCGGACCTGGTTCTCCACGTCGCCCGAGTGGTCGAGGTGCTTGAGGACCCAACTCCGACCGCCGCTCCCCGCCACGCCGACCAGGTCCCCGTCCGCCGCCGGGACGCGCACCAGGTTCCCCAGCGCCACGTCGAGCTTGGGGTGCTTATCCCCCGCGCCTCGCAGCTTCTCGCCGATTCCCTCCAGGCTGACCAGGTGATAGAGGGCGACGTCGGTCTCCCGGACGAGGGAGTAGAGCCGCGTGGCCAGGATGAACTCGTTGGAGGAATCGAAGGCGGGGCCGAGGACCAGGGTGCTGGAGCGCTGGAGGAGGAAGATGGTCTTCAGGCCGTTTTTCAAGAGACCCAGGGTCTTCTCGTAGTGGATGTCCCGCCCGCGGTGCATCTCGGTCACCAGGGTGAACCCCGTGGCCTTGAGGATGCCCTCCGCCGACAGGTCGCGCTCGTCCATGGGCCCCCGCTACTTGACGATGAATCCGGCCGCCACCAGCAGAATCCCGACGATGCCCAACAGCGGCGTCAGGACGCGCCAGACCCGCACCCGGCCGGTCAGCTCCCGGACCAGCTCCTGCTCGCTCTTGAGGCTGACGATGAAGCGGTCGTCGCCGGTCTTGCGCATGGCCAGCCCGCCGCCGGCGTCGGTGACCACCCCCAGGGTGTAGACGTTCACCCCTTCGGGGATGAGCCATTCCTGCTTACGGTAGCCGAGGACGCGGTTGTCGCCGAAACCCTTCTCGGGCTCGAAGCGGTCGTGGACGACGTGGGCGCCGATGATTTCCGCCCCCTTCACCGCGACCTTCGTCCGGCCCGAGGCGTCCACCACGTAGAAGTCCACGGCGTTCGTCTCGTCGGAGACGGTGTCCCAGACCTGGCTGACGCGCTTCTGGCGGCGGCCCTGGGAGTCGGTCACGAACTCGGTCACCTGGCGCTGCCGCTCCACCAGGCTCCGGTACCACACCCCGCGCTTGCCGGAGAGCGGCGCGGTCAGGTTGCCCTCCGCGTCCACCGTCCCCTTGAGCTCGCAGGGGAACGAGAAGGAGCCGTCGAGCATCTCCTCCTTGGAGGTCTTGTAGGTGTCGGCGATTTCGGCGGCCGAGTAGGTCTCGGTGCCGACGATGTCCGCCTGCTTGCGCCGGGCGGCCCCCAGGATGAAGAACCCGATGACGGCGACCAGGACGCACACCCCGCCGCCGACGAAGAACCCCAAGTTATCCATCGCCCCTCCCGCGGTTTTCTTTCCGGGTGAAGGATACCAAATCCGGCGGCGGAGCGGTTATTAAAACAGACCGAGGGCCAGGGCCGAGGCCCCGATGAGCCCCGCGTCGCCCCCCAGCTCGGCCGCCACCACGTCCATTTCGGTGGGGGTGCGGAAGCGGTTCCGGGCGAGGGACTCCCGGGCGGGCGCGAGGATGAGCTCCCCGGCCCCGGCCAGGCCGCCGCCGATAACCGCCAGGTCCACGTCCAACAGGGTCTGCGCCAGGGCCAGCCCCCGGCCGAGGTAGCGCCCCGCCTCCTCCAGGAGCCCGGTGCAGACCACGTCGCCCCCGCGGGCGAACTCGCTTATCAGCCGGGAGTTTATCTGGACCGGGTCGCCATCCGCCGCCGCGAGGAGCTCGGGGAGTCCCCCTTCTTGAGCTAATCCCATGGCCCGCCGCCGCACCGCCGAGGCCGAGGCGTAGGCCTCCAGGCACCCCCGGCGCCCGCAGTTGCAGGGCCGGCCGCCCGGCTCCACGGTCAGGTGGCCGATCTCCAGGGCGTTCCCCTTCACCCCCAACAGGGGCCGACCGTCGAGGACCGCCCCGCCGCCGACCCCGGTCCCCAGGGTGACCCCCAGGCAGAATGGATGCCCCCGCGCCGCCCCGCGCCAGTGCTCGCCCAGGATAAAGGCCGTGGCGTCGTTGACCAGGGTGACCGGAAGGCCGAGCGTTATTCCGGCCATCTCCGCCAGCGGCACCTCGCCCAGGTCCGGGACGTTGACCGGGGAAGAGACCCACCCGCGCCCCGCGTCCATGGGCCCCGGCACCGCCAGGGCCAGGGCGTCCGGCTGTGCGCCCGCCTCGGCGGAAAGCTCCGCCATGAGCCCCGCCAGGTCTTTCAGGAACGCGGCGGGACGCCGGTCCCCGCGCGGCGGGGTCTTCCTTTCGGCGACGACGCGCCCCGAGGCGTCCACCAGCCCCGCCCGGAGGTTGGTCCCGCCCAGGTCCACCGCGTAGATCAACCGCTCACCCGCCATGACACCTTTACAGAAAAGCCCGTCGCTGGTATTCTACCAGAAGCTTCATCGAGGGGGTGACGGTGGCCGAGCGGCCCGCCGAAAGGCTCAAGGTCTGGCTCGTGGACGACGAGCAGGAGCGGCACGACGAGTTCGACCGCCGCCACGGCGAGCGGTACGACATCCGCCACTTCCACCGCCCCGACGAGGTCCTCGCGGCCCTGGAGAACGGCGAGAAGCCGGACCTGCTCCTGTCCGACATCTTCTTCCTCCGGGAGGGCGCCGAGGACCGGGCCGCCGAGATGCAGCGGGAGAGCCGGGAACTCCAGGAGCGCCTGGCCGACTTCGCCCTTCGGTACACCGAGGTCTACGCGCCCGACGGGCTGGAGCTGGCGGCCAAGCTGCGCCGGGAGCGCCGCCCCTTCCCCAACGTCGTCTACTCCTCGAAAGCGGCGATTCTGCTGGACGAGCACGGCTTCTCCGGCATCGCCCGCGAAACGGGGCCGGTGTGGATTCTGAAGGGCAAAGATGACGCCGAGGCGGAACAGCTCAAAATCGAGAGCGTGAACCTGGGGTGGAACTGGCGGCGCCGCTACCTGCAGGTGAAGGGGCTGTTGGCCATCGTGGCCATCGCGGCGTTGGCCTTGGGCTGGTTTATCGGGATGCTCCTGGGCCGGGTGATGTAGGGCGCGGGGGTTCGCGGCGATTATTAATGCGGGCCGTTTCGTCCCGTTTTTTTATGGGGGTCAACGGGGGTGCAGGGTGCAGCGGTCCCCCTCTCCCTCTTAGGGAGAGGGTTGGGGTGAGGGTAAGGGCCGGGAA
>CAZNZF010000187.1:0-3213 GCA_964577465.1 uncultured bacterium
CGCCGGAACCCAACGGCTTCCTGGATCTGCTCTACGAAACCATCGAGTTCGACTACGCTCAGCTCGTGAACGGCATCGCGACGGCCCCGTCCTACGGGTGGGTCTCCGCCGACGACTTCATCCTGGACGAGGACTCGACCATCGAGGACATCACGTACTGGGTCATGGTCAACTCGACAGCGTCGGGGTACGTGCACCGGTTCTGGAACGACACGGGCGGTTCGGGCCCTGGTTCCGAGCTGGACGAGGCGCCCGCCACCTACGAGCTCACGTCGACCGGCTATTCCCAGTGGGGCTACGTGATCTACGAGTGCAACATCGACATCGACCCGGACTATGAGATCGGTGCCGGCCACTACTGGGGGGCGTCCTGGTTCACCAGCGGCTTCTGGTACATAGCGGTCGCCAGTAACGCATGGGACGATATGGCGTACTTCGACTACGGCGGAAGCGGCTCCGGCCCGTGGTACTCCTCGCAGTCCCAGTGGGGTGCGGCCTACGGCTTCTTCCAGGTCATCGAGGGCTCAATCGACCAGTACTTCCCTGGACCCTACGTGACCAGCATGGAGCCCGACGACGGTGATACCGGCGTGCCGGTGGACACGGACATCGTGTTCCACTGCGCGGGCTACATGCATCCCGTCGATATAGACACCATCGACTTCACCGTGGAAGACCAGTCGTGGCGGTCGGGGGACGGGGCCCTGCGCGTCGGTTCATCGTCACTCTCGATGCGCGGCAATCCCCGGCCAACGGGCGAAATAACGGGCACGCTCGTGATTGACGACTCCGACTGGTGGGACGTCATCTGCACCTTCGACCCCACCGATGACCTGCCGGTGGACTTAATTACCTGCACCGTGGATGGATGTCTTGCCGACACGAAGGGTAACGAGATGGGCGACGACTTCGTCTGGACCTTCTCGACGGGGAACTACGCCGTGGTGTCGACGACCTGGGGGGCCGTCAAGGCGGAGTTCTAGCGCCGGGGGCGTGTGGCGCGGGACGCGGTTTTTTCGGAAAATTCTGGTAGAATGGCGGAGGCGTTTTTTCCGACGTATGAACGGGGTGACGGGAGCGGATTTTATTCCAACGAATGAGGGCTTTAAAAAAGGGTCCCGCCGATGAACATCTTCCTCTTCTACCGTCTGCTCCTGGCCTTCCTCCTCGCCGACTACGTCTTCCAGTTCGACTGGCTCTTCCGGCTGCGTTACAAAAAGCGGTGGGGCGTCTTCGTCCACGCCGGTTTCCACCTGCTGACCACCCTGGTCCTCTGCCTGCCCTACCTCCACGACACGTGGTTCTTCGTGGCGGTGGTGCTGGTGCAGGTGGCCCACGGCTTCTTCGACAAGATCAAGAAGCAGAACCTGTGGGCCTTCCTGGGGGACCAGCTCTACCACATCGCCACGCTGGTCGGCCTCGCCTGGCTCTTCGGGGGGCTCGCCCCGGTGGACTGGCTCCCCGCCTGGCTGGACGTCCTGTGGAAGGACGACTACCTGGTCAACCTCCTGTCGGGCCTGCTCCTGTCGGCCTACATGGGGATGATTCTGGTCAACTTCGTCAATAAGACCTTCCGCAAGGCCTTCACGCGCAATGTCTTCTCCGATTACTTCCGCAACAGTTTCCTCTTCGGGGGCCTGTTGGCCTTTTCGGGGGTGGAGCTCGGCTTCCAGTTGAGCCCGTGGTTCTTCCTGGCGGCGGTGGCCCCGGCGGCGCTCCTCGTCTGGCTCGCCAGGAAGCCGACCGACGAGGACGGCAGCTTCAAGGGCGCGTACAAGCTGGACTACCTCTGGATGTTCCTGTGGGCCGCCCTGTGGGGCGCAATCGTGGGCCTGAAGCTCTACCCCTGATGTTTACCGGCATCGTCAGCGAGGTGGGCGCCCTGGTCCGGCTGGTGCCGGGCGGGACGGCCCGCCTGGAAATCGACGCCCCGCGCACCGCGGACGGCCTGAAGGTCGGCGGCTCGGTGGCGGTGAACGGCGCCTGCCTGACGGCGGTGGCGGTGTCCCCCGGCGGGTTTACCGCCGAGGCGATGGCGGAAACCCTCGCCCGGACCAACCTGGGCCGGTTGAAACCCGGTTCCCCGGTGAACCTGGAATCCCCTTTAAAGCTGGGCGGCGCCCTGGACGGGCACCTGGTGCTGGGGCACGTGGACGGCCCGGCGCGGCTGGTGGAGCGCAGGGCCGACGGGGTGCTGGAGCTGGAGCTCGCGGACGCCGACCTCGCCCGCTTCCTGGCCCCCAAGGGCTCCGTGGCGCTTGACGGGGTGAGCCTGACGGTCATCGGGACCGAGGGCCGCCGATTCACCGTGGGCCTCATCCCGCACACGGCGGAAAACACGACGCTGGGCGGCCTGCCGCCGGGCTGGGAGCTGAACCTGGAGGTGGACGTGCTGGCCCGCTACGTCGAGGGGCTGACCGGGACGCGGAAAGGGGTGGACCGTGATTTCCTCGCCGAGCACGGTTTTATGTAGGCTCGCGCCGCTGCTGTTCCTTTTCTTCCTCGGCTGCGGCGGTGATAACGGGGCCGTCACCGATGAGAAACCCACGGCGCCCGTCGTCACCCTGGCCGACGTCCTGGCCGGGAAGGAGCCCACACCGGAAATAAAAGAAGAGTTGAAGGAGCTGACCGCGGCGGGCACGGAGGAGCTGGTCGGCCTGGCCGGGCGCGTCCAGAGTGGAGAGCTGACGCCGGCGGAGGCGGACGGCCTGTACCGGGAATGGCTGGCCGGGGAGGCCGCCGGGCGGTCACTGACGGCGGAGCAGCTCGGGCGGTTGCTGGCCGGTTACGCGGGCGGGCGGTACAGGTAGCGGTCACCCTCTCCCTGTGGGAGAGGGCCGGGGTGAGGGCTTCCGTTGAATAAAGCGGCGGGGATTGTATCTGCGACCGAAGGTAATCCCCGCCCTACATTTACGAAACGCGCAATCCCCCGTAGGGGCGACCGTCCATGGTCGCCCGTTTTCTGGTTGCCAATGTAGGGGCCGACCGACGGCGCGTTGTTTAGGGCGGGCCGACCTGAAGGTCGGCCCCTACGTCATCGCAATACGCGGCGGCCCGCAGAGGACTCGTCCTACAGGGCCGCCCTACGCCATTGCAACGGGCGGTGAGGAGTATAACACGGCGGGGAAGGGATTCCCCGCCCTACGGCATCGCAACCGGAAGCGGCGGGGCGTAGAAGCCCCGCCCTACATTTACGAAACGCGCAATCCCCCG
>CAZNZF010000188.1:0-3151 GCA_964577465.1 uncultured bacterium
CCCCCTCCCTAGCCCTCCCCCCAAAGGGGGGAGGGGACAGGTTATTTCCCCACGCAGAAGGTGGAGAAAATTTTGGTCAAAACCTCCTCGTCGGTCACCCGGCCCAAAACCTCCTCCAGCGCCCGCCGGGCCCCGGCCAATTCCACCGCCGCCGCGTCCCAGGTCGAACCGTCCAGCGCCTTCCGGGCCTCGTCCAGCGAACGGACCGCGCGGCCCACGCCCTCAACTTGGCGCGCCGAGGTCAACGCCGCCTCCACGTCCGGCGGTGATACGACCTCGGACATCTTTACTTTAAGCACATCCAGCCCCCGGCCGGTCTTCGCCGAAACGGCAAAAACCCGCTCCGGCGGCAGCCCCGACTCCTCGGATAATTTCGTTACGGCTTTGGCGACCTGCGCATCCGTAAACAGGTCGGATTTGTTGACCAGCGCCAGCGTCGGCGTCCTTGAAATCTCCTCCCCCGCCCAGCCCGGCACGGCCGGATTGTCCGCCTCGACGACCAGGAGCAGCAAATCTGCGGCCCCGGCGGCCAGGGCGGCCCGTCCGGCGGCCAGCGCGGAAATCTCGTCGCGGAAGAGCTCCGGCCGCCCCGCCGTGTCGTAGAGCGTGACGGAAATATCTCCCAACCGAAGCTCACCGGAGAGGGCGTCGCGGGTGGTGCCCGGCGTGGGGGTCACCAGCGCCGCCTCGGCCCCCAGGAGGCGGTTGAAGAGGGAGCTCTTGCCCACGTTCTCCGCGCCGACCAGGACCACGGCCGCGCCGGAAATCGCCACCCGGGCGAAGGCCGCCGTTCCCGCCAGGTCGCTTAACTCCTCCCTAACCCCGTCAATCCCCGCGGAAATCTCCGCGCCGCTGGTGGGCGGTACGTCGTCGGGGTAGGCCAGCTCCGCCTCCAGCCCCGCCGATATTTCGAGGAGACGTTCCCGCAATCCGCCGATTTTTTTCGACAGGGCGCCGCCGAGCTGACGCTCGAGAAGCCGTACGCCGACCACGGATTGCACTCCGGCGATGGCCCCCACCGCCTCGGCCTGCAACAGGTCCAGCTTCCCCGCCTCGTAGGCCCGCCGGGTGAACTCCCCCGGTTCGGCAAGGCGAGCGCCGGATTCCACCGCCAGCTCCACCAGCCGCCGGGCGATGGCGCCCCCGCCGTGGCAGCAGAGCTCCACCGCGTCCTCGCCGGTGTAGCTTTTGGGCCCTTCGAAGCGCGTGCAGGTGAGCCGGTCCAGGATGCCCCCGATGCCCAGGGCCCGGGCGGCGAAGTTGTGCCGCGCCGGTTTACCCCGGGGGTCGGGGCGGATGAACGCCGCGCAGATTTCCGCCGACGCCGGCCCCGACAGGCGCACCACGTCCAGCGCCCCCCGGCCCGGCGCCGTGGCCGTCGCGACGATGGTGTCGTTGGGTAGATATTCCACGCCGCCGATTATACCCCACCACCCTTCGCACCTGACAAATTCACCCCCGTTAAGCTACACTATCCAAATACGTCCCCCTTCCCGGAGGCCGACCATGCCCGACAGAAAAACCGTTTTGTGCGCAGTCTGCGCATTTCTGGCCGCGGGCGCGCTGGCGCCCGTGCTGGCCACCCATGCCACGGGCCTCGTCTTCGCCGAGGAGGACCGCTACCGCGCGATTCCCCTGGCCTCGCCGCCGCTGATGGGCGAGCTGCCGGTGAGCGCCGACCTCTCCCGCTACTTCCCCACCCCGGGCGACCAGGGCGAGCAGTCCTCCTGCGTCGGCTGGGCCTCCTCCTACGCCGTCAAGAGTTACCAGGAGTGCGTCGAGCGCGGCTGGGACCTGTCCGACTCCGACCACGTCTTCAGCCCCTCCTTCATCTACAACCAGTTGGCCTACCCGGCGGGCAACCGCTTCGGCGGCTGCAGCTACATCGACGCCTTCAACATCCTCACCGAGCAGGGCACGGTGCCCATCTCCAGCTTCGACTACGACCAGTACGACTGCTCGCGGCAGCCCTCGGCGGCCGTCAAATCCTCCGGCAACCCCTACCGCATCGCCACCTGGCGCCGCGTGAACGTCATGGACACCGTGGAGATGAAGGCCCAGATCGCCAGCGGCTTCCCGGTCATGCTGGGCATCATGGTGGACGAGGGGCTAGAGTCCCTCGGCGCGGGCGAGATTTATTCCTACTACTCCGGCTACTCCACCGGGGGCCACGCGGTGGTAGCCGTGGGCTTCGACGACGGCAAGGGCGCGTTCAAGATTTTCAACTCCTGGGGCACCGGCTGGTCCGACCACGGCAAGGGCTGGGTCTCCTACGACGCCCTCCAGGCCATGGTCGTCGAGGGCTACGTCTGCCAGGACCTCATCGTCAGCACCCCGCCCGACGTCACCTACGTCGAGCCCGACGTGACCGAGCACCCGGAGACCACGACCGTCAAGTACGTCGAGGACTACGAGCCCACCCCGACCCAGACCGTCACCAACACCGACATCTACGTTTCAAAAGATTCGCCCTACGCCGAGGTTTACGCCGCCGATGTGGCCTTCGACGTCTACACCCCGGACGGGCTGGGGATGGTGGTGAACCTGGGCGGCGGCATTTACAATTGCGCCGGCGCACAGGGCCAGCTCCTGCTGTCCTTCACCTTCTCCGACGGCTCGCCCCTGTGGGCCAACCACGCCGCCTTCTCCGACATCTACGGGGAGGTGGCGGCCTACACGGTGCTGTTCGACATCCCGTACCAGAACCTGGACGTGTCGGGCACGCAGCTCTACATCCCGTACTGGGCGCTGAACATGGCGCAGGGGGAATTCGAGCTGGCGGTGACGCCGCACGTGTACGTCAACGGGTTCGACGTGGGCGTCGGCGAGGCGTACTATTTCTACTACACGCAGTATTAGCAACGCAGCGCGTTGCATCGCGGCTCCGCGACGCGAGATATTGTTTATTCTCAAATCTGCGCCGCGAGCGAGACCTAGTTTAAAGCGGGCGGGTGTGGGCACCGACCCCTACGTCATCTCAATTCGCGGCGGCCCGTAGAAGGGCCGCCCTACATCATCGCAGCGCGGTGCAGCGGTCCCCTCCCCCTTTAAGGGAGAGGGCTAGGGTGAGGGTAAGACGCGGCGGCCCGCAGGGGATGCATCCCACGGGGCCGCCCTACGTCATCGTAATTACAGGTGATGGGTGAAGCTA
>CAZNZF010000189.1:0-3136 GCA_964577465.1 uncultured bacterium
ACTACACCCGGAAGGCGTCCTCGAGGAGCTCCACCTCCGGCTCCCGGCCCTTCGGCCACAGGACGGCCACCACGTCGAAACGGACGTAGAGCCCCCGCAGCTCGGGCAGGCTCACCAGAAGCGCGTCGGCCAGTCGGGTCAGGCGGCGGATTTTATCCGGCGTAACCGCCTCGCGCGGGCCGCCGGCCGGTCCGCGTCGCCGCAGGGCCTTGACCTCCACCACGGCCAGGACCTCGCCCTTGCGGGCGATTAAATCCAATTCCCCGCGCAGGTCCAGGCCGGTCGGGCGCCAGTTCCGGGCGACGATTACCCAGCCCCGGCGCTCGTAAATCTCGGCCGCCAGGTTTTCCGCCCGCTCCCCCAGCGCCTCCGCCCGGTCCACCGATTACCCCCCGCCGAAGGCCGCGTTGAGCGCCGACGCCAGAGTCGTTTCCTGGCTGTCAGCTACATCTACAAGCCAGCCGTCGCCGTCCGTTTCGACGAGCACCAGGACCAGCCCCGGCCTTCCCGGCGTGCGGACGGTCAATTCGACCCGGCCGCCGTCGCCCCTGGGTTCGCCGACGATTTCCGGCCGCGCGCCCGGCTCCAGGTAGGGCGCCAGACCCACCGGGTCGCCGTCGCAGAAAGCGGACGCCCCGTCCGAGTCACCCGCCTCCACCGCGTCGAGAAACGAGTCCACCGCCCCCCGCCAGGGCTCGACCTCCTCGGCGCAGGAAAACACCCCTGCGCATATAAGCGCGACCCCGGCAACTAACCGGCCCGACCTCACTCCAGGTCCTGCAGGTCGTCGGTGAGGTCCACGTAGGGCTCCCCGGCCTCCCTGGAGCGGGCGTCCATCTCCGCGAGGAGCTTGGAGTCGAGCTCGCGGGCCGGGTTGTATCCGCGGCGCCGCAGCAGGTGGCTCGCCGCCGCCAGCTCCACGATGGTCCCGAGGTTCTTGCCCGGGATGGCGGGGATGACGATTTGGGGGATTTTGATGCCGAGGAGCTCCCGGTAGACCGTGTCCAGGCCCACGCGGTCGTAGTTGTAGCCGCCGTCCCACTGGCGGATTTGGACCACCAGCTCGATACGCTTCTGGTCGCGCACCGCGTTCACGCCGAACAGGTGGCGGACGTTGATGATGCCGATGCCCCGGATTTCCATGTACTCGCGGACGTTCGCCGGGCTGGAGCCCATGAGCACCGTGTCGAAGCGGGCCCGGACCTCGACCACGTCGTCGGCCACCAGGCGGTGGCCCCGGGCCACCAGGTCCAGGGCGCACTCGCTCTTGCCGATGCCCGCCTTGCCCAGAATCAGCACCCCCACGCCGTTGATGTCCACCAGGACGCCGTGGACCTTCTGCACCGGCGCCAGCATCTCGTGGAGGTAGTACCCCAGGACGGTCACCACCTGCTGGGTGTGCTCCGGGCTCATCAGCACCGGAATGCCGCCGACGGACGCGCTCTCGACGAGCTCGAGGGGCGGGTCGTACCCCCGGGTGACCACGAAGCACGGTACGCCGCACTCGGTGGTCAGGCGGTCGAAAACCGCCCGGCGCTTGTCCGGGGTCAGCGTCGCCAGGTAGCTGCTCTCGGTGTGCCCCAGCAAGAGCACGCGCGCAGTGGGGAAAACGTCGAAATAGCCGGCCAGCGCCAGGCCGGGACGCTCGAGGTCGGGCCGGGTTATCTCACGCTCCAGCGTCTCGTCGCCGGTGACGAGGGTGAGCTCGAGCTTCGACCGGTTGTCCTCAAAAACTTCTCGAACCTTCACCGCCATAGTCCCCCGCTCCCGGGTTGGGGGTTTTGGAATCGATAGGGCAAGGGTCGGCGCCCTTGCCCGCGTGAACGGTCCTGGAGGACGCCGGTCCCTATTCCAGCGATGCCTCGGACTCCGCAATCGCCTCGACGACCGCCCCGGCGTCGGAGGCGTCCAGCAGGCGCTTGCGGAAGGCGGAGTCTTTCAGGAGGCGGGAGAGGCGGGCCAGGGAACGCAGATGAACCGTGTCGCTCTCGGCGCACAACAGGAAAAAGAGCCGGGTCGGCTTGCCGTCCATGCTCTCGAAATCGAGCCCCGCCTTCTTGCGCCCGAAGACGATGGCCAGCCCCTCGATGAGGTGCGGCTGCCCGTGGCGCGGATGGGGGATGGCGACACCGTTCTCCAGGCCGGTGGTGCAGAGCTCCTCGCGGGCGATGACCGCCTCGATGAGCTCCCCGGGCTCCGACAGGCGGCCGGTGCCGACCAGGTTGTCCACCAGCTCGGCGATGGCTTCCTTCTTGTCGTCGGCCTTCATGTCCAGAATCACGTTCTCGGGGCCGAAGTAGGAACCGATGTTCATCCGAAATCCTCCTGGTTTATTCCACCGGCGATGGTACTTGAGCGCGGGGCGCTTGGCAAGGGGTGGTCGCAAACCGCCCCCCGGCGTGCGCGTAGTATGTAAAAAGGCCCCCCGGGAGGACCTTCGTATCACCGTCGTTTTCTCAGTCGTACAAAAAGGCCCCGGGTGGCCTTCGGTTTGTCGGGGTTTTCACCACCCTACAAAAAGGCCCCCGCGGGGGCCTCGGATCGTTCGGCGACTTTACACGGCTTCCGGCTCGGCCGGTTCGGGCTTCTGGGCCTTCGGAACGGCGACCTTGACGCCCTGGATGCGGACCCAGGTGTAGGGCTGCTTGTGGCCGAAGGTGCGGGTGTAGCGCTTGCGCTTCTTGAACTTGACGCCCCGGACCTTGCGGGCGCGGCCCTGGATGGCGATTTCGCCCAGAACCTTCACCCCGGCCACGAGTGGCGCGCCGTGGCGGAAGTTATCCCCGTCCCCGGTGAACAGGACCTCCTCGAAGACCACCTTTTCGCCGACTTCGCCGGCCAGGCGGTCCACGCGGACGAGGTCCCCCTCGCTGACCCGGTGCTGTTTGCCGCCGGTGCGGATGACGGCGTACATGGCGACCCCTTTTACTCGTTGGCGGAGGCGTATTGTACCAAAGGGCGCGGGGGGATGTAAAGGGGCGTGGAGTTATTTGTGGAACGGTTGCGCGGCGAGGTATAGGGGCGACCGCCCACGGTCGCCCACGGGCCGACCTGAAGGTCGGCCCCTACATCATCGCAATTCGCGGCGGCCCGCAGGGGATGCATCCCACGGGGCCGCCCTACGGCATCGCAAACG
>CAZNZF010000190.1:0-3032 GCA_964577465.1 uncultured bacterium
CGGTTCCCATCCCCGCCGCTCTACCCCACTCCCTTTCCCTCCCCCCAAAGGGTGAAGGGGACATCGCAAATCCGTCCCCCCGCCTTGCGCCGCCGGGGAAATTGGATTAAAATACCGCCGTACGCGACGAGAGGAGCCCGGCCCGATGTTCTAAGGCGCGACCGACCCGACCTCCCGGTTCAACCGCGTTTTTAAAAAACGCGGTGCGGTTCGCGCCGTATTCATTAAAAAACTGAACCCCTGGGGCGGTCGGCGAACCCGGCCGCCCCTTTTTCTTTGCAGGGAAAAAAATGCTGCAACTACACGACATCCATAAATCCTTCGGCCCGGTGGAAGTCCTGCGCGGCCTGGACCTGTCGGTGGGCCGCCGGGACCGCCTGGGCCTGGTCGGGATAAACGGCAGCGGCAAATCCACGCTCTTGAAAATCGCGGCCGGGCTCCTGGCCCCGGACTCCGGCACGGTGGCCCCGGCGGGCGACGCGCGGACGGCCTACCTCGAGCAGGGGGCGACCGAGGAGGCCTGGCGCTCCGGAACCACCGACGGCGAGGGCGGGCGCCCGCTACTCGTGCGCGGCCTGGACCGCCTGGAACGCGGGCTCGGCGCGCTGTGGGAAAAAAGCCTCGCGGGGGACGCCGCCGCGGTGGACGAGCTGGCGGCCCGGGACGGCTACGAAAAGGTCGAGCGCATCCACCGCCTCGCAGCGCGTCTCGGGCTCGCGTCGGGGCGCCTGGAGGCGCCGGCGCTCGAGCTCTCCGGCGGCGAGCTGGCCCGGTTCGACCTCGCCCTCTGCCTGGCCGCCGAACCGGACCTCTTGCTCCTGGACGAGCCGACCAACTTCCTCGACCCGGACGGCCTGGCCGAGGCCGAGCGTCTCCTGGCGCGCTACGGCGGGGCCTTCATCGCGGTCAGCCACGACCGCGACTTCCTCGACGCCGCGGTCGGGGGGATTCTGGAGCTGGAAGACGGGCTGCTGCGGCGCTACCCCGGCGGGTACACCGCCTACCGCCGCCGGAGGGATGAGGAAATCGCCGCCGCCTGGGAGGATTTTCACCAGGCCGGGCGCGAGCGGGCGAAACTCCTGGAGGGATTGAACCGGAGGCTGGGGCTGCTGCACCGTATGGAGGGGGGCGGGTTCACCGGCACGGCCCACGCCAACCGGGCGGGCTCGGACTCCTTCAGCCGCCGCGCGGCCAAGGTGGCCCGCACCGCCCGGACCGTCAAGCGCCGCATCGCCCGCCTCGAATCCGACCGGCTGGTCCAGCCCAAGACCTACGGGCTGAAAATCAGGCCGCCTTTAAACTCACCCGCCCGCGCCGGGGAGCTGGTCGCCCGGGCGGAGGGCTTATTTTTCGCGCACCCCGGCGGGCCCGAGCTTTTCCACGGCCTGGATTTCGCCCTGTACCGCGGCGAGCGGGTCCGGCTCACCGGTCCCAACGGCTCCGGCAAGACGACCCTCCTGCGCCTGCTCCTGGGGGAGCTGGAGCCGACGGGCGGCACGGCGGGGCTGGGACTCAACGTGCGCGCCTTCCACGCCGACCAGCGCTCCCTCGGCCTGCCCGCCTCCGGGACGGTCTTCGAGGCGCTGCGGGGCAGGACCGACCTCGACCGCAACGGCATACGCTACCTCCTGGCCCGGCTCCTCTTCCGGCGCGGGGAGGCGGATAAGCCGGTGGCCGACCTTTCCGGCGGCGAGCGCGCCCGGCTCTTTTTGGCCATAATCTCCGCCACCGACGCCAACCTTTTGGTCCTGGACGAGCCGACGGCGCAGTTGGACCTCGCGTCCATCGAGGCCCTGGAGGGCGCGCTGGCGCGTTACGCCGGGACGGTGCTGTTCGTGTCCCACGACCGGGCCTTCGCGCGGGCCGTCGGCTGCCGTATCTTCGCCCTGTAAAAAAAACGATTTTCTTGAAATCGGAGCCAAAAGCTGCTACTATTAGTCAATTCGACTGTCAACGTTAGCTAAAAACTATTCCCCCGCGGGGGTAGAAAGAAAGGACCTGAAATGAAACGCCTCTTCATCATTCTTCTGGCACTGGGCCTGGTATCGGGAGCCCTCGCCGTCACGGCGCAAATCGACACCACCGGCAACATGATCAAGGTCGAGCAGCGCTCCACCCAGCAGCTCGAGGGCGGCAAGTCCGTCACCACCATCTTCCTCGAGTGGGGGAACATCAACGAGCTGTCCGGCGTCGGTTTCCACGCCTTCGACGGCTTCGTGGACCCGGAGTACGGTGATATCACCGTCACCGACGTGCGCATGTTCGATTCCGGCGGCGCGTACCGCATCGGCTGCGACGACAAAATCACCAACGATGGCCCGGACTACGTCGAATGGCGCGCCAGCACCCTGGGCGCCACCGACGGCCTGACCGTCCGCATCGTCAGCAGCCGCGACACGGCAATCCACGTCAAGGTGGGCGACTGGTACGGCGAGTTCAGCCTCAAGGCCGGGAAGGTGGTCTCCGACTCCCTGCGCGCGACCACCAGCGTCTGGAGCCCCGGCACCACGTCCTCCACGACCACACACGCAATCACGACCACCGGCACCAACCGCGCCAACGCCTGGACCAAAAACATGATCATCCTGGTCCGCTGGGGGAATCTGGACAAGTACGACACCACCCCCTTCGAGAGCTTCGACGGCACCGCCACCGTCATCTCGGGCGACGCGACCATCAAGGTCGAGAACTATATCAGTTGGGAGAAGGGCGGCCAGTACGCCCAGGGCAAGGACGACTCGGTGACCAAGAACGGCCCGAAGGAGATCAAGTGGCGCGCCTCGATCAAGGCCGGCGACACCGACGGCATTGACATCTTGGTTACCCCCAAGTCCGGCACCGTCAAGATCAAGGTCGTCGTCGGCGACTTTAGCAAGACCTTCACCTTCAAGACGACTACCAGCAGCGGCGGTGGCGGAGGCGGCGGCGGCGGCGTCTGGGGCCCGGCTATCCCCTAAGCCCGACCGTTATCTGTAAAAAAGAGGGACCCCAAAGGGTCCCTTTTTTATAAGGGGAAGAGGGCGGCGCGCCGA
>CAZNZF010000191.1:0-3020 GCA_964577465.1 uncultured bacterium
TTGTTCAGGCCTTGACCCGCCCCCTAACCCTCTCCCTGAGAGGGAGAGGGGACATCGCACCCCTCACCCCGGCCCTCTCCCTAAAAGGGGGAGGGGATTTACTTTTCCAGGGCCATGATTTTGGCCACCCGGCGCGCGTGGCGGCCGCCCTCGAAGGGCGTGTCGAACCACGCGGCCAGAAGCGCGGGCAGGTCCGGCGGCGAATCGATTTGCCCGGCGAGGCACAGCACGTTGGCGTCGTTGTGGGCCCGCGAACGGACGGCGTTCTCCGGTATGCGCACCAGCGCCGCCCGGACGCCGTGCACCTTGTTCGCCGCCATGCACATCCCGATGCCGTTGGTGCAGACCAGGACGCCGCGGTCCGCCTTGCCCTCGGCCACCGCCGCACCGACTAGCCCGGCGTAGTCGGGGTAGTCCACCGAGTCGGGGGTGTCGGTGCCGAAGTCGGAAATCTCGTAGCCCCGCGCGCGGCACCAGTCGCGGACGGCGTTTTTTACGGCGATGCCGCCGTGGTCGCAGCCGAGGGCTACCTTCACGCTTCCTCCCGGTTCATCTTTCCACGGGGCCGATGACGGCGGAAATCTTCGCGATGGGCACGCGACCCTCGCGCAGGACCCGCGGCTTGGGCCCCGTCAAATCCAGGACGGTCGAGGCCAGCGGGTTGCGCACCGTCCCCGAATCCACGATGAGGTCCACGTCCTTTTCGAACACCTCGACGACCTCGTCGGCGGTGGCGAGGGTCATGGCGCCGGTGAGGTTGGCGCTCGGCGCGACCAGCGGCTCGTTGAGGACGGTGAAGACGCGCAGCAGGAAGTCGTTTCCCGGCACGCGGCAGGCCACGGTCTCCCCCCCGCCCAGGCCCGCGGCGGGCAGATTCTCACCGGCGGGCAGGACGAGGGTCAGGGGTCCGGGCCAGAAGTGATTGGCCAGCGGCAGCCAGCGCGTGTCCACGCCGGGTGTGTAGTCGTCCTCCCATACGTCGGCGCTCAACGGCCCCGGCCAGGCGATTTTTACGTAGGCCCGGGCGCGGGGGTCGGCCACCCGGCAGTACCGCTCCACCCAGTACGACGCGCCGAAGAGGTAGGGGAGCGGCTTACCGGGGTCGCGCTCCTTCAGGTGGTAGATACGCTCCACCGCCGCGGCGTCGGAGGCCCGCGCCACGAGGCCGTAGACCGTGTCGGTCAACAGCACGGCCACCGCCCCCGGACGACGCAGGGTCTCCAGGACGATGGGGAGCGGGTCGCCTTTGAAATCTCGCAGCAGCCAAGACATCCGTGCAATATTACCGCGAGCGGGGCGGACGGTCAAGCGGGTCCTTGCCCCGCGGAACCGCCCGTTGGTATGATACCTACGATTCGACTCGGAGGCCGTCGCGATGGGCTCCACGAAACCGCCGTCCGGACTGATGCCCGGCGCCGCACCAATCGCGGTCCTGGTCCTGACGGCGCTTATCTCCTGCGCCCCGAAGGTCGTCCGGCCCACAATCGAGCTGCTGGGCGTCGAGAAGTGGGAGATCGACGCCGAGAATACCTCGATCTTCGTAATCGTGGAGGTGCGCAACCCGAACGCCTTCGGCGGAACCCTGGTCGGGTCCGAGTACCAAATCGTGGTGAACGACACCGTGCTCGGTGCCGGCGAACAGAACGACCCGTGCGAGATTCCCCCGCAGGGCTCGTGCCGGATATCGCTGCCCCTGGAGCTGGACTACGTCGCGCTGCTGAAAATAATCCTCCTCGGCGATCTGGAGCAGTTCAACTACGCCGTCCGGGGGAAGGCGAGCATCAAAACCGCCGTCGGCGTGTTCGAGGAATCCTTCGAAAAGGCCGGCCTGACGAACCTCTCCGAGCTGTTTGACAACCTCTTTCAGTGACCCGCGTCAAGACGGACGGTCCCATGCTCATCTGGAGCCTGTCGCGGAACTTCGAGCTCCACTCGTCCCGGCGCCTGGCCGAGGCCGCCCGGGCGCGCGGGCACGAGCTTCGCGAGCTGGATACGACGCGCCTGACCGCCCTCGTCACCGGGGAGGGTCTCCGGCTGCTCTCGGACGACCGGACGCCGGACCCGCCGGACTTCGCCGTTTTCCGCTCCGGGTACAAGAGGCTGGATTTCGGCTGGGACCTGGCACTCTGGCGGCAGCTCGAGGCGATGGGCGTGCCGACGCTCAATTCCAGCGCCGCCGTGCTCCGCTGCTCGGACAAGTTTTATACGCACCAGCTCCTGCGGGCGGCGGGAGTTCCCACGGTGGACGCGGCGCTCGTCACCGACGAATCCCAACTGGAGAGCGCGGCCGAGGCGGTGGGCGGCTTCCCCCTGGTGCTCAAGTGGACGCGGGGGACGCGGGGGGTGGGGACGGCGCTGGTGGAATCGGCACAGGCGCTGCGCGGCCAGTGGCAACTCTCGGCGGTCCTGGAGCAGAACGCCTTTTTGGAACGCTACCACCCCGAGGCCGGGGGGAGGGACCGGCGCGTGCTGGTCCTGGGCGGGGAGGTCATCGCGTTCTACGAGCGGCGGGCACCCGAGGACGATTTCCGCTCAAATTTACACCGGGGAGGGAGCGGCGTCCCGCACGAGCCCACGGACGGGGAACGTGAATCGGCGCTGGCCGCCGCGGGGACGTTGGGGCTGGATTTCGCCGGGGTGGACCTGCTGCCCACGGACGACGGGCCGCAGGTTCTGGAGGTGAATTCGGTGCCGGGTTTCCGGGGGGCGGAGGAGGTCACCGGCGTGGACGTGGCCGGGGCCGTCATCGGGCACATCGAGGGGCGGGTCCGGGCTCGGAGATAATTGCGGAACCCGCCGGAACTTCCCCGCGTATCCTCGGAGGCGGACGGGAATATCCGCCGAGGAGGTCGGAATCCCCTCCCCGACCTCCGGGAACGAACGGGACCGGCAATTCCTCCCCCAACCGGTCCCACGGGGGGAGGCGAGCCAAAGCCTCCCGCCCAGATACGGGGTCGGTCTGCCCCCCCAGACCGGCCCCGTTTTATTATTCCCTCGATAGCTAAAAGCTGGCCTTAATC
>CAZNZF010000192.1:0-2999 GCA_964577465.1 uncultured bacterium
GCCTCCGCGGTCCGCGTCTGGTTCCCGCCGTGGGCGTCCAGGGCCTTGGCGATGAAGTACCGCTTGAAGCTTTTCTGCGCCTCGACCAGCGTGGCGCCCTCGGGGACGGTGTACCCCCGCCCGCCGCGCACGTGGCTCGGGAGCATCCCCGGCAGCAGCACATCGCCCTCGCCCAGCACCACACCCCGCTCGACGGCGTTCTCCAGCTCGCGCACGTTGCCGGGCCAGTCGTAGGCGGCGATGACCTCCAGCGCCTCGGGAGAGGCCGAGAGCATGTGCTTGTTCGTCTCCAGGGAGTACTTCCGCAGAAAATGGTCCACCAACTCGGGCAGGTCCCCGCGGCGGTCGCGCAGCGGCGGCAGCTCCACGCTCACCACGTTCAGCCGGTAGTACAGGTCCTCGCGGAAGCGCTCCTCGGCGATGGCGGCCTCCAGGTCCCGGCTGGTGGCGGCGATGACCCGCACGTCCACCTTCTCGGTGTCGTTGGAGCCCAGCGGCTCGAACTCCTGCTCCTGGAGCACGCGCAGGAGTTTTATCTGCAGGCCCAGCGGGATGTCGCCCACCTCGTCGAGGAAAATCGTGCCGCCGTGGGCCAGCTTGAACTTGCCGACCTTGACCGCCGAGGCCCCGGTGAAGGCGCCCCTGGCGTGGCCGAAGAGCTCGCTCTCCAGGAGGTCGGGCGGGATGTTGGAGCAGTTGACGGTGACGAAGCGGCGGCGGTAGCGGGTGCCGATGGAGTAGATGGCCCGCGCGAGCATCCCCTTGCCGGTGCCGGTTTCCCCGCGCAGAAGCACCGTGGTCCGCGCGTCGGCCACCTTGCGGACGATGTCGAAGACCTCGGCCAGCCCGCCGCGCTCGCCGATGACGGTCCCCTCGGCGGCGGTGCGGGCGCGCAGCTCGTCGAGCTCCTCGCGCCGGCGCTGGTCCTCCATCACCCGCTGCAGGGCGTAGGCGGCCTGGACGGCGATGGCCACCAGGAAGTGCTCGTCCTCGTCGGTGAAGGGCCGCCCGCCGCGCTTGTTGAGCGACTGAATCGCGCCGATGGCCTCGCCCTCGACCAGAAGCGGCACGCAGAGCAGGCTCTCGGTCTTGAGGTCGGTCTTTTTATCCACGCCGGGGAAATGACGCGGGTCGTCGGCGGCCCGGGCCAGGTTGACCGGCCGGCGGTGGGTGACGACCCAGCCGGCGATGGAGCCCTCGACGGGGACCTTGACCGGCAGGGCCTTGTCGGCCACGGGCCCGGTGGCGATGGCGAAGTGGAGGAAGGCGCCCCCGGCGTCCAGGAGCAGAATCGAGCTGGCGCCGGCCTCGACCACCTCCTCGGCCGAGGAGATTATCGCCTGGAGGAGCTTGTCCTCCTCGCAGGTGCTGGCGATGGAGGTGGTGGCCGCGAGGAAGCGCTCGAAGCGGGGCGGCGGGACTTCTTTGGAGGCCGGGCGTGGCATGACAGCAGTATACACATTAGTATACACTCGGTCAAGCGGGCGGGACCGTCCCGGAATCCGCCCGACCTTCACCGTAAAAAGGGCGGCATACGGAGCTGCCGCCCTACGCGGTATTGTATTGGATGTAGGGCGGGGGCTGTGTACCCCGCCCGCGGGCGACCACAGAGGGTCGCCCCTACGGGGAATTGTGCGGCTCGAAATGTAGGGCGGGGCTTCTACGCCCCGCCGCGTTTCAACGAACCCCCCTCCCTAACCCTCACCCCAAAGGGGGGAGGGGATAACTGCACCCCTATCCGCGGGCCGCCGCGTATGCGGCTTCGACCGAAACGCGGTCCCGGATAAAGCGCCCCCGCCGTCTTGACAAAAAACTGCGAATTTCGTATATTCGCAACGAGTTAAACACCTGAGGAGGACCGTGGAAGCGCCCGAGCCCTGCGAGAAAATCGCGCGTCTGTTCAAGGCGATGGCCCACCCCACGAGGCTGCGCATCGTGCAGCTCCTCGCCCGGGACGTGTCCTGCGTGGACGACATGCGCGCGTCCCTGGGGCTCAAGCAGCCGAACATCTCCCAGCACCTGGCCGTCATGCGCGGGGCGCAGCTCGTCACCTTCCGCCGGACCGGGAACCGGGTGTGCTACGGCCTGGCCGACGAAAACCTGCCCATCGTCGTCGCCATCCTCGGCTCCTGCGGCACGCCCGACCTGCGCGGGGACAAGAAACTGGAAAAACTCCTCGGCGACCTGCGGGCCCATTTCGCGCAAATCCGGGAGAACGGCCCGCAATGAACCAGGCCTCCCCCGACATCGTCGTTTACCGGGAGAGCACCATCTCCCGGGTTTCCTTCTGGATAACGGTCACCGTCGTCGGGCTGCTGGTGCTCGGCGTGGTCCTGTGGGGCGGCTTTCGGACTCCGGGGGGGCGGACCGTGTTCTGGGGCTGCACCGTCACGGCCTCCGTCGCGCTGTTCGTGGGGCTGTGCTTCACCCAGCTCGTCGTTACCGTCACCCAGTCCCGGCTCGTCCTGGCCTTCGGCGTCTTCAGGAAGACCTTCGCCCGCCCGTGCGTCATCTCCACGGAGCCGACCTTCGTCCGCCTGTCCGACTCGGGGGGGTACGGCATCCGGCGGGGCCGGGACCGCGTCTGGTACTGGGTGTCCACGGGGGGGCCGGCCCTGAAGATCGAGGTCGCCGATACGAAGAGCGACAGGGTGCAGGCCTACGTTTTTACCTCGACCCACCCCGAGCGGCTGGGGAACATCCTGGACGTGACCCTGCGGTCGTAAGGGGGGGTTGGTCGATGCGGGGGCGGGGTTTGGGACCCGCTTTTTTTATGGCGGTCCTCATCCGATATTGCAATGTCGTAGGGCGGGGAACCGAGCGAAGCGAGCTATGCGAAGCAAATCCTTTCCCCGCCGCGTTTTTCAAAGGAAGCCCTCACCCCGGCCCGTCGGCGCGCCGCTCCCACGGGGAGAGGGAGAACGCGGACCACCGTTTTTTTACGTTCCCGGCCCTTACCCTCACCCCAACCCTCTCCCTAAGAGGGAGAGGGGGACCGC
>CAZNZF010000193.1:0-2961 GCA_964577465.1 uncultured bacterium
AGGGCGGGGTACAGAGCCCCCGCCCTACATCCGGAGGGGATGGTCGGGGTGAGGAGTTGCAGCGGTCCCCTCTCCCCTCTGGGGAAAGGGCTAGGGTGAGGGGCGAAAGCGGCGGTGACTAAAGTCCCCGCCCTACATTTAGCAAAGGCCGACGCGCACATCCGCCGGGGACACGCCGGGTCCCCAACCGCTCACTTGACCGACCCGCCGGCGCGGGCTATACTTTTCCCCGCCGCAACCACGACACGCCGTCGAACCCCCCGGAAAAAGGGAACGGGGGCGGCGCCCGAGTTACCCGGCGCCATGACGGGCCGCTGAACCGGCCGGAGCCACCGCCTCCCCCGCCGGACAAGCCCGCCGGTCCCCGAACGACGGCCAACCGAAGGTAACGTATGATCCTCAAGCTCTCCGAAGGCCCGTACCCCCGCGTCGAAAGGGGCGAGGGTCCGCCCGTCGTCATGCTCCACGGCATGTTCGGCTCCCCGGACAACTGGCTCCACCAGGTCGAGAACCTCTCCCGCTCCCGCCGCATGGTCGTCCTGGAACTCCCCATCTTCGACCAGAAGTGGGACGACCCGTCCGTCGCGGGCCTCTCCCGCTACACGCTGGAGTACCTGGACTGGGCCGGCTTCGACCGGGCGGTGTTCGTCGGCAATTCCCTCGGCGGCCACATCGCGCTGTACCTGGCCTGCCACCACCCGGAGCGGGTGCGGGGGCTGGTCCTCTCCGGCTCGTCGGGCCTCTTGGAGCGGGGCTACGAGCAGGGCCTACCCACCAACCCCGGCCGCGAGTGGATTTACGGCCGCGTCGCCCAGGTGTTCTACGACGAGAAGACCATCCGCCCCGGCATGGTGGACGAGGTGGTGGATTTCCTCGACTCGCGGAGGAACAAGTTCCGCCTGGTGAAGGTGGCCAAGGCCGCCAAGCGCACGCACATGGGCGCCGACCTCCACCGCATCACCGCCCCGACGCTCTTGATCTGGGGCCGCCAGGACGAGGTGACCCCCCTCGAGGTGGCCCTCGAGTTCCAGGAGGGCATCGCCGGGGCCGAGCTGGTGCTCTTCGACGAGTGCGGCCACGCCGCGATGATGGAGAAGGCCGCGGAGTTCTCGAAGGTCCTGGAAGAATTCCTCGACGGCCTGGCGTAAAAAAATCGGGGAACCCGTCGCCCCCGGTCCCCCGCGGCTCGGGGGCTTTATACGAAGAAGCCCGCATGTCCATAGTTTCGAGCGTCAAGGTCTCGGTCCTGCGGCGGGCGTACGACCGGCGCCTGCGCGAGCTAGAGGAGGTTTTTAAAAACCCGTGGCGCTTCCAGGAGGAGACGCTGCGGGGCATTTTACGGGCCGCGTCGCGCACCGCCTTCGGCCGGGACCACGGACTGACGCCGGAAATGACCCTGGCCGAGTACCGCCGCCGCGTCCCGTGCGCGCCCTACGAGGCCTTCGACCCCTACATCGGCCGGATGCTGGCCGGTGAACCCTCGGTGCTCCGGCCGGGGCTGGTGCGCGAGTTCTCTCTCACCAGCGGCACCACCGCGGAGCGCGGCAACAAGTACATCCCCTTCACCCGGGGCCTGTGGCTGTCGAATAAAATTGCGGCCCGGGACAGCCTCTTCTTCCACGTCCGGCGCAGCGGGGGCGACTTCGGCGTTTTTTCCGGGAAGATGCTCTTCCTCGGCGGCACCACCACCCTGAACCGGGAGGCTCCCGGCGTCCACTCCGGCGACCTCTCCGCCATCACCATCCGCCGCCTGCCGCTCTTCTACCGCCCGTACTACCTCCCCGGCTACGAGGTCGGCGCCATTCCCGACTGGGAGGAGAAGATCGACCGCATCGCCCGGATGGTCCGGGGCGTGAACCTCACCCTCATTTCCGGCATCCCCTCCTGGGTCCTGGTGCTCCTGGATAAGATTCGCGCGGACCACGGCCGCCCGGAGGCCACGCTCAAGGAGCTCTACCCCGGCTTCCGCCTTTTAATCAGCGGCGGGGTGAACGTCCACCCGTACCTGGACCTCTTCCGCCGGACGGTGGGCCCGGAGGTGGACTTCGCGGAGACCTACCCCGCCTCGGAGGCTTTTCTAGCCGTCCAGGACGGCGCCATGGGGGACGGGATGCTGCTGGAGACGGACTCCGGCGTGTTCTACGAATTCGTCCCCGCCGAACGCATCGGCGAGGATAATCCGCCGCGCCTGGCCCTGCCCGAAATTAAAACCGGCGAGAACTACGCGATTGTGCTGACCACCCCCGGCGGGCTGTACGGCTACATCCTGGGCGACACGGTGCGCTTTATAAGCACCGACCCGCCGCGCCTGGTCGTCACCGGGCGGACCAAGCATTTCCTGTCGGCCTTCGGGGAACATTTAATCGTGGAGGAGGCCGAGGAGGCGGTGCGGACGGCGTGCGAGCGGACGGGGGCGCGGGTGCTGGACTTCACCGCCGCGCCGGTCTTCCCCGAAAAAACCGGGGAGCTGCCGCGCCACGAGTGGCTGATTGAATACGAGACGCCGCCCGGGGATTTATCGGCCTTCGAGCGGATTCTGGACGAGCGCCTGGCGGAGCTGAACGCGGACTACGCCGTCCACCGGCGCGACGACGCCAGCCTTCTGCCGCCGCGGGTGACCTCCCTGCGGCCGGGGAGTTTCTACGCATTCATGAAGGCGCGGGGGAAACTTGGGGGGCAGAACAAGGTGCCGCGATTGAAGAACGACCGCGAGTTCGCGGATATGCTCCACGAGCTGCAGTAGGGCGGCCTTTCCACGGGCTGCCGCGGTCTCCCTCTCCCTGTGGGAGCGGCGCGCCGACGGGATTAAGGGTGAGGGCTTCCTTTAAAAAAAACACACGGGCCGACCTGAACGGCGCGCCGTCGGTCGGCCCCTACGAGGACGATGCCGACGGGCGCCGTTTTTAATGTAGGGCGGGGATTTTAATCCCCGCCGCTTCCGTTTCTTGCGATGACGTAGGG
>CAZNZF010000194.1:0-2956 GCA_964577465.1 uncultured bacterium
GGGGGCGGGTCGGCGGGCCCGCCCTTCGACCCACCTGAAGGTCCGGGGGGAATTAATCTATACTGAGTGAAACGAACCGGGTCCGAGACCCAATGAATTCCACCTCCCCCAAAGGCGGAACCATGGCCATGCAGGAAGAGATTCGCGGCGCCCTGATGAAGGCGATTCAGGATACCAAGGGCGCGTTCGCCACGGTCCTGTTCGAGATGACCGGTATCATGGTGGACAAGGTGGACATCAGCGGCCGCTTCAACGTGGACAACGCCGCCATGTCCTACATCGGCGTCCTGTTGGCCGCCAGGAAGGCCTCCCTGGACTCCGGCGGCGACGGCCAAATCGCCAACATCATCGTCTCCTCGAACATGACCCACGTCGTTTTCGCCCCCATGTCGGAAAATTACCTCGTCGGGATGGGGGTCTTCCTCGGGGGCAACCTGGGCCAGGCGCTTCTCACGATGCGCCGCCTGAAGGAGCACCTCGGACCGCTCATCGAGGGACATGGAGAACAGAAGAAAACCTGAGCCGGCGGATTTCGGCGAACCGTCCGCCCCGGAGCGCGACGCGGAAACCCCGGCTGCCGAAAAGCCGGAGCCGCGGCCGCCCGCGCCCGAGGAGGAGCTGGCCGAGCTCCGGGACAAGTACCTCCGCCTGGCCGCCGATTTCGACAATTTCCGCAAGCGCAGCCTGGCGCAGGGGCGCCTGGTCCGCGCCGAGGCGTACCGGACTCTCCTGGCGAGCCTCCTGCCGGCGGTGGACGACCTGCACCTCGCCGCGGCCCACGACACCATCGACGAGGCCTACCGCGCCGGGATTCTGCGGGTCATCGAGAAGCTGGACGGCGCCCTGGCCGCCGTCGGGGTGGAGCGGATGGACCCAATGGGGAAGCCCTTCGACCCCCGCTTCCACGAGTGCCTGGCGCTCCGGCCCGACCCCGGCGCCGAGCCCGGCACCGTCATCGGCGTCCACGCCCAGGGCTACCTGTGGGGGGACGTGGTCCTGCGCCCGGCGCAGGTGGTCGTGGCGCAGTCCCCGCCGGACGACGGGATGGATTTTTCTCTGAACGGCGCCGATGGCTAAGGACTACTACCAGATTCTGGGCGTTCCTGAAAACGCCTCCGAGGCCGACATCAAGCGCGCCTACCGCGAGCTGGCCAAGAAATACCACCCCGACCGCAACAGCGGAAACTCCGACGCCGAGAACCGCTTCAAGGAAATCGGCGAGGCCTACTCCGTCCTGTCGGACAAGACCAAGCGGGAGCAGTACGACACCATCCGGCGCTACGGCGGCTCGTACGACCCGCGCACGGCCGGCCAGCCGGGGGCCGGCGGCTTCGGCGGACGCGGCTTCAACCCCGGCGACCTCTTCGGCGGGGGCGGCGGCGGCATCGGCGACGTCTTCGAGCAGTTCTTCGGCGGCGCCGCGCGTGGACGCGCCCGCTCCACCCGCCGGGCCGGCGAGGACATCACCCTCACCATCGGCGTGGATTTCCTCACCGTGGCCCGGGGCGGCAAGGTCAAGCTGCGCGTCCCCGCCTCGGGCGTCTGCCCCGTGTGCAAAGGCTCGGGCGGCCAGCCGGGGACGAGCTACTCCACCTGCGGCGAGTGCGGCGGCACCGGCCGCGTGACCCGCTCCCAGGGCGGATTCGCGTTGAGCCAAACCTGCACCCACTGCCTCGGGCGCGGGGTGATTCCGGCGGAAACCTGCGCCGCCTGCTACGGCACCGGCCGCGCCCAGGGGGACACCACCATCGCGGTGACGGTTCCCGCCGGCATCTCCGAGGACCAGAAGATACGCATCCCGGGCCGCGGCGAGCCCGGCACCAACGGCGGCGCCCCCGGAGACCTCTACGTCCGGGTCCGCGCCAATCCCCACCCCCGCCTCCGCCGCGAGGGCGTCGACGTCTACACCGAGGAGGAAATTCCCCTGGCCGCCGCCATCCTCGGCGGCGAGGTCTGCACCCTGACCATCCACGGCGAGGTCTGCGCCAAGGTGCCGCCGGGGACCCAGCCCGGCACCAAGCTCCGCCTCAAGCGCAAGGGCATCCACGCCGAAAAGAGCGGCAGAATCGGCGACCACTTCATCGTCCTCAAGGTCGTCATCCCCAAGCGGCTCACCAAAAAGCAGCGCGAGCTCATCGAGGAGTTCGGCAAGGCGGGCGGCCAGGCCCGTCGGGGTTGACACTTCCCCGGCCCTCTGGCAAAATACGTCCGCTTCCCCGCCGGGGAGCGGATTCGCATTCCTCGGTAGCTCAATGGTAGAGCAATCGGCTGTTAACCGATTGGTTGCTGGTTCGAGTCCGGCCCGAGGAGCCACGGGGACCCGCGAGGGCCCCCTCTTTTAAAGGCGTCGGGCAGGGTTTGACAGGGAAACGGCCCCGGATTATCCTCCGGGGTGGCGTACATCAACGGCGGGAGGGGCGATGAGTAACCTGTTCACCCTGGGCGAGGCGCTGGCCGTCGCGCAGCGCATCGAGCTGGCCGGCGAGGCCTTCTACGGCGAGGCCCTGGAGCGGGCGGTCGAGCCGGAGACCGAGGAGCTCTTCCGCTTCCTCCGGGACCAGGAGCGCGTCCACTACGCCGTTTTCGGCGAAATGCTCCGGGCGACGCCCGAGGGGGAAAAGCCCCTGGACGAGCAGACCTCGCGCTTCATGGACGCCGCTGTCCGCGACCATACCTTGACCACCGCCGAGGCGGCGAAGGGGCTGGCCGCGAAGGGCGATACGGCGGCGCTCGTGGAGGTCGCCCTCGGATTCGAGCGCGAGACCATCCGCTTCTTCACGACGGTCAAGGACGTGGCGCGGGGGATTGACCGGAATCGGCTGGAGCGGATAATCGAGGAGGAGCACCGGCACGTGGAGCGCCTGGAGGCGTACCGGAAGGGACTGGGCGCTTGAGCGGGTCGCCGTTCCGCCGAGTTGCGATGACGTAGGGCGGCCCCTCTGCGGGCCGCCGTTTA
>CAZNZF010000195.1:0-2911 GCA_964577465.1 uncultured bacterium
AAACCAACCCGCGAGGGGCGACCATGAAAATCAGACGTTTTCAGGAAACCGACCTCCCCCGGTGCCAGGAAATCGGCAACGCCTGCTATCCCGACTGGCCGGAGAGCCTGGAGAACGCGCGCCACCGGCGCGGCATGCTGCGCAACGACTCGTACCTGCTGGAGTTCGTCGCGGTGGAGGACGGCGAAATTGCGGGCTTCGGGTATCTCAAGTCCGAGGAGCGCCACATCGTCGAGCCCGGCACCTTCGGCTTGCAGGTGACGGTCCACCAAGAACACCGGGGGAAGGGCCACGGTCGGGCGCTGATGGACCTGCTGCTGGGGCACCTCGGGTACCTGGAGTGGCGGCAGGTGCTGGCCGCCTGCCAGGACGACGGGGGCCCGGGGCGGGGGATGCTGGAGCGGCGCGGCTTCGTCCACGGAATGACCGACATCTGCTCCAGGCTGGACCTGGGAAATTACACGCCACCGGCGGACCACGACGCGGCCCTGGCCCGCTTCGGCGAGCGGGGCTACCGCATGGCGACCTACGGCGCGCTCGACGACCCGGACAAGGAGGAAAAACTCTGGGGGCTCTACGAGGAGATCGAGCACGACATGCCCGGCACCGTGGAGCACAAAAAGGCTGGCCTGGAGGAGTGGCGGGAGAAGATGGCCTCGCCGGTGCGCCGGCTGGAGGAGATTCTCCTGGCCCTGGCGGGGGACGAATTCGTCGGCCTCACCGAGTTGGTCTTCCCCGCGGGGCCGGAGGGCCACGCCATCATCGAGTCCACCGGCACCCGGAAGGCCCACCGCGGCCGCGGCGTCGCCACCGCCCTCAAGTACGCCTGTGTGGACCGGGCGAAGGCGGCCGGCGTGCCCGTCATCAACACCGGCAACGAAAAGGACAACGAGGCCATTCTGACGATCAACCGCCGGCTGGGGTTCCGACACACGGTTCACTGGCTCGGCTTCACGAAGAGAAGGGGGGCGCCCGATGAGCCCGCCCGAGAATAACCCTCCGGCCTCGAAGGACCCGGTGGATCGGGGACTCCGAGTAGGAGACATGGGCGAGAGTACCCAACAGGCCCTGTGGTGCCGGGGGCTGGCGAAGACCTTCCGCAAGCGGGAGAAGGGCCGGCGGACCGAGGTCCGGGCCCTGGTCGGGGTCAGCCTCGAAATCGCCCGCGGCGGCATCTACGGCATAATCGGCCCCAACGGCTCCGGCAAGAGCACCCTCGTGCGGCTGCTTTCAACGCTGTTACTGCCCGACGAGGGCGAGATGCGCATCTTCGGCCTCGACGTCGTCGCCGAGGCGCCGCAGGTCCGGCGGATGATAAACCGCGTCTCGGTGGACGCCGCCTTCTTCAAGAAGCTCTCGCCGTGGGAGAACCTGGTCTACGCCGCGCGGCTCTACGGCGGCGAGCGGACCCAGGCCCGGGAGGAGGCCCTGCGCATCCTCGAGCTGCTGGACTTCCCCGTGGGGAAGTTCTACTCCCCGATGCAGGAGCTCTCCCGGGGCCAGCAGCAGAAGGTGGCCATCGCGCGGGCGATTCTGACCTCGCCGGTGCTCCTGCTGTTGGACGAGCCGACGACGGGGCTGGACCCGAAGTCCAAGCTCCAGGTGCAGGCCTTCATCCGGCGCCTGCGCCGGGACCACGACGCCACGATCCTTCTGACCTCCCACGACATGGAGGAGGTCGAGCGCATCTGCGACGTCATCGCCATCATGGACCGGGGCGAAATCCTGGTATCGGACACCGCCCGCGGCCTCCAGCAGCGCTACCGCTCCAACGGGAAGCTCCCCTCACTGGAGGAGGTCTTCATCCGGGTGACGGGGCACGGCTGGGAGCCGGAGGTGGAGGAGGCCCGGGCCCTGGCGAAGAAGCAGACCGACGATGAACCGGCGGACGGCGGCGGGACCTAAACCACCCGCCGTCCCGCCACAACGATTAGAAAGGAGGTCACCGTGGCCCGGAAAGAAAATTCCCGGAAGTGCAAAAACCTGCCGCTCGCCAGCTTCGCCCGCGAGGCCAGGGCCTCCTACGCCTTCGTCGAGCGCAACTTCCACCTGGTCAAGCGCTACATGGGCTGGGAAATCGTGTTCCTGGCGTACACCATCGTGAACACGCTGACCATCGGGCTCATCGCCGTGGGGGCCTCCGACCCGCAGCGCGTGCTGTACCTGGTCATCGGCGCGCTTCTGTGGGGTTACCTCTCGGTGCTCTTCGAGGTGGTGAGCGAGGACGTGGCCTGGGAGCGGTGGGAGGGCACCATCGAGTACACCTTCATGGCGCCCATCAGCCGGCTGACGCGGCTGGGCGGCACCTGCTCCTTCGCCGCCCTGTACGGCATACTGCGCACGGCCATCGTGCTGGGCATAGTGGCGCTCTTCTTCGACCTGTCGCTGGGGCAGGCGAACATCGGCGCGTTCCTGGTGGTGTTGGCGGCCTCGAGCTTCGCCTTCATGGGGCTCGGCATCATCGCCGCCGTGCTGCCGCTGATTTCGCCGGAGCGCGGGGCCCAGGCCACGCACATCGTCCAGGCCCTCATCCTGTTGGTCTCCGGGGTGTACTACGAGGTGGACGTGCTGCCCTCGTGGCTGCAACCGTTGAGCTACGCAAGCCCGGCGACGTATACATTACGGGCCTGCCGCGCGGCGCTGTTGCACGGGGCGTCGGTGGGGGACATCCTGCCGGAAATCCTGGTCCTGCTGGGCATGGGCGTGGTGCTGATCCCGCTGGGCTTATGGATTTTCGGCCTGGCCGAGAAGTACGCCAAGCGGACGGGGAAGCTGAAGCGGAGCGGGTAGCAACGCGGGGTGCGATGATAGATAAATGTAGGGCGGGGACTTCAGTCCCCGCCGTTTTTTCAAAGGTAGCCCTCACCCCGACCCTCTCCCACGGGGAGAGGGGGGTAAATGTAGGGCGGGG
>CAZNZF010000196.1:0-2894 GCA_964577465.1 uncultured bacterium
ACCGCCGCCCAAGGGAGAGACGCAACCCGCCGGGACCGCGGAGTAGTCTTGGACGTCCTGCGGCTCATCGCCGCCAAGCGCGACGGGAGGCGGCTCGGGGCGGACGACTGGCGCGACTTCACCCGGGCGGTTACCCGGGGCGACATCCCCGATTACCAGACGGCCGCCATGCTGATGGCCGTCTACCTCCGGGGGATGGATTTCTCGGAAACCCTCGCCCTCACCGGGGCCGTCGCCGATTCCGGCGAGAGGCTGACCTGGCCGGACGCCGGGCGTCCTCTGGTGGACAAGCACTCCACCGGGGGCGTGGGGGACAACCTCTCCCTGGTGGTCGTGCCGCTCCTGGCCGCGTGCGGGGCCGCGGTGCCCAAGCTCTCCGGCCGGGCCCTGGGACACACCGGCGGCACCCTGGACAAGCTCGAAGCGCTCCCCGGTTACCGGACCGACCTCGACCTCGACGAGCTCAAGAAAATCCTCGCCGACACGGGCTGCTTCATCGCCGGCCATTCGGGAAAAATAGCCCCCGCCGACGCCCGCCTGTACCACCTGCGCGACGTGACCGCCACGGTGGACTCCATCCCGTTGGTGACGGCGAGCATCGTGGGGAAGAAGCTTGCCGCCGGGGCGGATACCTTCGTCATCGACGTGAAGACCGGCCGGGGGGCGCTTTTCCCGAGCCAGCCGCGGGCCCTGCGCCTGGCGCGCTGGATCAAGCGGGCGGCGGAGACGGCCGGGAAGCGCTGCGTCTGCCTCCTGACCGAGATGGGCTCCCCTCTGGGAAAAAAGGTCGGGAACGCCCTCGAGGTCGAGGAGGCGCTGGCGGCCCTGGAGGGGCGGGACATTCCCGAGGTGCGGGAGCTGTCGCTGGCGCTCGTCGCCCGGGGGCTGAAGGCGGCGGGGATGGCGGCGGACATCGCCGAGGCCCGCGGGACGGCCCGGCGGAGACTCGACGACGGCTCGGCGCGCGAGGTTTTTTCCCGGATGGTCCGGGCCCAGGGCGGCGACCTGGAGTCCTTCGCCCGGAGAAAGCGGGGCGGGGCGCACACCGGGGAGCTGAAGGCGCCGCGCTCGGGTTGGCTGCGCCGACTGGACGCCCGCTGCGTGGGCCGGGCGGCCCGTCTCGCCGGGGCCGGGCGTACTACTATCGAGGACCGGGTGGACCCCGAGGCCGGGGTGGAGCTCTTCGCCAAGCCGGGGGAGAGGGTGACCGCGGACGACCCGCTCCTCGTCGTCCACGCCTCCACCGAGGACGGGCTGCGGGCGGCGCTGGTGGAGCTCTCTGGCGGCGTGACCGTGGGCGACGAACCGCCGGGGCCCCGGCCGCTCGTACGCCGCGTTCTGGACTGATACATAAACTGTCGGGGCGGACGAGAGCGACCGTCCGCAGGGAACCGTTCAAGGAGGAAAAATGGCGGAGAAAGTCACCGCCGTCGTCGGCGCCCGGGTGCACACCGTTTCCGGTCCGGTCCACGAGCCGGGGACCGTGGTAATCGTGGGGGAGAAAATCACGGCCGTGGGACCCGAAAAAAAGGTGAAGGTCCCCGACGGCGCGACGAGGATCCAGGCACGCGGGATGACCCTCGTCCCCGGGCTCATCGACGCCCACGCCCACATCGGCGTCTTCAACGAAGCCCAGGGCGAGGACAACTGGGACGGCAACGAGATGACCGACCCGGTGACCCCGGAGCTGCGGGTCATCGACGCCCTGAATCCTGACGCCGTGGCCTTCCCCGATGTCCTGGCCGCCGGGGTGACCACCGTGGCCACCATGCCCGGGTCGGCCAACGTCATCGGCGGTACCGTCGCCGCCATCCGCACCAAGGGCGCCACGGTGGACGCGCTCATCCGCGCCTACCCCGTGGGGATGAAGATGGCGCTCGGCTACAACCCCAAGTCGGTGTACGGCGGGGAGCAGAAGAAGCGCCCGGCGACGCGCATGGCCAACGCCGCCGTCCTGCGCGGGGCGCTCCAGGCCACCCGGAACTACGCCGCCAAGAAGCTGCACCACGGCGCCCAGATTATGACACAGGAGAAGAAATCCGCCGAGAAGCGCGAGCCGGTGGCCCCCTTCGAGGTGGACCTGAAGCTGGAAGCGCTGCTGCCGGTGCTGGAGGGCCATCTGGTCGCCCGCTGCCACTGCCACCGCGCCGACGACATCCTCACCGCCCTGCGCATCCGCGACGAGTTCGGCCTGGAGATGTCCCTCGAGCACTGCACCGAGGGGTACAAGGTGGCGGGTGACCTCGCCGAGGCGGGCGTATTCTGCGTCCTCGGGCCGCACTTCATCGAGATGCGCTACAAGGCCGAGCTCATGGGGGCCAATCCGGCCAACGCCGCCATTCTCCACGCCGCCGGCGTCAAGGTCTGCATCCAGACCGACGCCACCTGGGGCGTGCAGTGGCTGGCCAACAGCGCCGCCCTCTGCGTGCGACACGGCCTGCCCGCCGACGTGGCGCTCCGGGCGATGACGCTGAACCCCGCGGAGCTTCTGGGGCTGGACAAGGAGTTGGGGAGCATCGAGGTGGGGAAGCGGGCGGACCTGCTGCTCGTGGCCGGCGACCCGCTGGACCTGCGGGACAAGGTGGTCCAGGTATGGCTCGACGGCGAGCCGCAGTTGAAGGAACCACGGTAGCCGAGCAGGTCGGTCGTTCCGCCGCCACGTTCCGATTTCCCCCGTAGGGGCGACCGTCCACGGTCGCCCGTTTCATATGACATTTTAACCGCGGGCGGGTGTGGACACCCGCCCCTACGTCAGCGCAATTCGCGGCGGCCCGCAGAGGGGCCGCCCTACGTCGTCGCAAACGCACGGCACGGGCGGGGGGTGCAGCTATCCCTTCCCCCCTCTGGGGGGAGGGTTAGGGAGGGGGGTGCAGCGGTCCCCTCTCCCCGTGGGG
>CAZNZF010000197.1:0-2884 GCA_964577465.1 uncultured bacterium
CGTAGGGCGGGGATTCCTATCCCCGCCGCGTTTTACCGCTCACACCGGATTGCGATGACGTAGGGCGGGGATTCCTATCCCCGCCGCCGCTTTATCCGTCTCCGGGTCGGGCCGCACCGGGCGTAAAAAAGGGAACGCCGCGGCGCCCCCTTAGCAACCGCACGATCGGTTATTTACCTGGCGATGACCAGACGGGTCGTCTGGCGCTCCTCGCCCACCGAAAGGCTGACGAAGTACACACCAGCCCCGGCGCCTTTAACGTCCCATACGACCAGATGGCTGCCGCCCAAGGCGACGCCCCGGGCCAGGGTCTCCACCCGGCGGCCGGAGAGGTCGTAGACGGATATCTCCAGCGCCTTGCCGGCGTCGGCCGGCGAGATGGAGTAGGAGAGGGTGGCCGACTCGCGGGCCGGGTTCGGGTACGGGGCGTCCAGCACCGTCCGCACGTAGCCGCCCGGCAGCTCGTGAATCGTCAGCGGGCCGAAGGTAGTCGCGTGGCCGGAGGAGTCCACCACCTCGAGGTAGTAGCGGTCGTCGGTGGCCGGGTCGGTGACCATCCAGCGCGTGGCCTCCGCGGGGAGGAGCCGCTCGTTGAGCCGCGCCCGCTCGTCGTCGCGCTCCCGCAGGATGTTCGCCCCGGCCAGGTCCTCCCCCGGCGTCCAGGATAAGAGGATGCCGTCGGAGGCGTCGTCGTAGTGGAAATCGGAGACCAGGACGCCCATCGGCATGACGTCGATGTCTTCCACGGCGCTCCAGGCCCCCCACGTAAATTCGTTCCCGCCCCGCACGCGGTAGTAGTAGGTGTCCGGAGCGCGGCCCTCCACGTCGAAGGAGGTGTCGGTGAGGTCGTCGGCCAGGGTCGTGATTTCGGCGTAGGTGTCCACGGGGGAGATGTCGTCGACGTAGAAGCCGCCCGAGTGGGTGTAGGTGTCGGTGACGTAGCGGAAGCGGAGGTAGCACGAGCCGTCCGCGTAGTCGTCCAGGGAGTGCGTATACTGGGTCCAGGTGGTGAGGTTGCCGGAGAACATGCGCAACCGGTCCCACGTCACGCCGTCAGCCGAGGCCTCGACGTAGGCGTAGTCGTAGCCCGTCTCGATGCCGTAGCGGGCCCAGTATGTCAGCTCGTCGCCCTCGGCGACCGTGAGCGGGCCGAGGGAGGTCATCCTGGCCGAGTAGCTGTCGCCGTCCCCGGACCAGAAGCAGTAAGTCCCCTCGTGCGGGCTGGAGGTGGATTGCTGGAAGTTGAAGTTGTCCCAGTTGTCCAGGCCGTCCTCGGCGCCGTCACTCGTCCGCTCGTAGCCGGTCATCTCGTCGAGCTGGTAGTAGTCCAGCACGCCGTGGTCGTACTCCGGCATGGTCCAGCTCACCGTGTAGTCGCCGTCGTCATCGGTGTCCAGGGGGTCGATGACCGGCCCCGGCAGGGTGCAGATCATCTCCGGGTTCTGCGCCAGAAGGCACAGGTCGAGCATCGCCGGCAGGTTCTCGTCGAACTGTTCCTGCACAACGCTGTAGGGCGGCTGGAACTGCGTGCCCATCTCGAAGGTGAATCCGAACAGCGGCTCCGCCAACAGGCCGTCGCCGTCGCCCAGGTGGCTCCCGTACGACCAGTCGACGGCGTCGCCGTTGGTGTTGTAGAGCACGTAGCTCGGTTCGGCGGTGTAGCCGTTGTACCCGGCGAAGAGCTCGGCCATGGGCTGATAGATGTAGTTGTGCTCGGACACGGCGTCGATGTAACCCCAGGGGTACAGCACGAGCTGGGAGTAAGTGTGGAAGTTGATGGCGTCTACCACCGGGTTGCCCGCCTCGGAGCGGTCGGCGTAGAAGTGCATCATCGTTTGGGTCTCCGGCTCGGAGCCCGCCGACGGGCCGCGGTATGTGATACCGCTGGGGTTGGGGTCTGAACCCCAGTCGTCGTAGCCCCACTGGTAGGTGTAGTTGCGGTTGATGTCCACGCCGAAGATGCCGCCGCCGTTGTCGCGCCGGTTCTTGCGCCAGTCGTAGTCGTAATCCCGCACGTACATGTAGCCGTCCGGGTTTACCATGGGCACAATCCAGACCTCGCGGCCGTCCACGATTTGGGTCACCGTATCGTCTATACCGTAGTTCTCGCAGAGATACTCGGCGAAGAGGTACACCACTTCGTGGGTGGTGATTTCCCGGGCGTGGTGCAGGCCGTTGAGCATCACGTCGGCCTCGTCGGCCTCGTCGGTGGCGACGTTGTCGGATATTTTCAGGCCCCAGAGATACATGCCGTCCCAGGTCGGCCCGATGCCGGTCTCCGTGGAGAGGTCGTGCAGCTCGCAGATGTTCGGGTAGTCGTCCACCAGCGTCTGCATCATCGCCAGCATCTGGTCGTAGGTGTGATATTGATCGGGGTCGGGGATGTTGGCCTGCTCCTCCCAGAAGGCGCGCCAGGACTCGTCCACGTCGTCTATGAGCACGTCCTGCCGGGTGAGGCCGTAGCTGTAGAGCATCTGACGGTCGGCCTCGTCGACGAGGACGTCCGCCGCCACGCCCGGCACCCACCCCGCCACGTCCAGGGTGCCCCAGGGCACGTTTTCCTGCAGCTCCCGGGTCAGGTAGCACCGGACGAGCTGGGTCTTGGCCGCCGCGGGGAAGACGAGGGCGACGACGAGCAGGAGGGGAATCAGTCTGCGCATGGTTCCTCCAGAGGGGGCGCCTTCCTGGTGCAAGGGCCCTATTTTAGCCGTAAATAGCCTCTCACGGGCGAACCTAGCATAAAAAAAGGGCCCCCGCAAGCGGGGACGTTTTTTTGCGCCGGGACCGGAAAGGGTGTATATTAAGGGTGGGATTTTCCCGCCTTCGGGTTCGGCCGTCGGCAGGGTGGGTAAACGGTGAAGGAGACCGCGATGAAAAGGCTTTT
>CAZNZF010000198.1:0-2864 GCA_964577465.1 uncultured bacterium
CCCCCTCTGGGGGGAGGGCTAGGGAGGGGGGTGCGACGGTCCCCTCGCCCCTTTGGGGAGAGGGCTAGGGTGAGGGGCAAGCGGGCCGACCTGAAGGTCGGCCCCTACATCGTCGCAAACGGAAGCGGCGGGGACTAAAGCCCCCGCCCTACATGTCCCCTATCCCCCCATCAACCGCACTGGGCCGCCTTCAGCGCCGGCGCACCCTTCGCCTCCTGCAGCCGCAGCGCCCGCGCCAGCCGGGTCATGCCGATGCCCCCTCCGAACCGCGGGAACAGGTCCAGGGTGAGGTAGGCGTCCAGCTCCCCCATCACCCGCTCCTCCCCGAACAGCTCGAAGAGCTTGCGCGCGTACCCCCCGTGGCTGACGCCGTGGAAATTGGCCCGCATCTCGTCCGGGTTGCAGCTCCGCTCCGCGCTGCCGACGGTCTCCATCCCGTGCAGGATGACGTCCACCTTGTTGAAGAGCCGGTCGCCGATTTCCTTCATGTTCCAGAAGGGGTGCGACCGGAACGGGAACCGGGTCAGGATGACCGGGCAGCCGTACTCTTTCTCCAAAAGCTCCTCCTCCCGCGCCCCGACGGCCGCCGACTCGTACCGCTCGCACACCGCGTTGTACTCCAGAATGCGGGGGGCGTCCATCCCCAGCTCGCGGATGAGCGCCGTTTCCAGGGCCACGAGGTCGGCCACGTCCCCCTGCGACTCGAACTCGAACATGGGGAAGACGAGGTCGTGCCGCCCGGGAATCGGCCGGGGCTCGTTGCGGTACGACGTGCTGGCGCAGAAGACGCCGGGCCACTGCGGGTGTGTCAAAAGCTCATACTCCAGCCACATCTGCCCCGTCTGCGGCAGGGGCCAGGTCCGGCCCGCGAAGGTGAACATGCTCACCGTGAAGGGGTCCTCGCAGGCGGCCAGGATGGACAGCCGCGACTGCACCGGGACCTCGACGAACCCCCGCCCGGTGAAAAAGTTACGCAGCCTCGTCGTGGCGTCGTGGAACCGTTTCGCGTCCTGCATCCGGTCCTTCCTTTCCCTGGGGTTTTAAAAAAAGGGGGGGAGCCCCCCGCGCGAGTGGAAAAAATCCGGGTCCGCCGGGCCGTTCATCGGCGGCCCGACCGGGTGGTATAAAAAAAAGGGGAGCTGGTCCCCTTCGAGAGCGGTTTTACCCGGGCCGGTCGGAATCCCGGGAGTGCAGATTTTATCGTTCGCCGCCAGTTGCGCCCCTTTTCGTGACCGGGACCCGCGCGCCCTAAAATTTCCGTGATTCTAACAGCATGGATTTCCCTGTCAAGCCTTTTTTTCAGGGGCGGTCGGTCCGGCGGCGCGGAACCAGGCGCCAGAGCCCGACGAGGGGGTTGAAGCGGGGGACTGTCCGCGCGTATGCGACGTAGTCCGGGCCGAACTTTTCGATAATGTGCGGGTCGGCCAGCCGGGCCGCCATGTAGGCCAGAACGGAGGTGGTCAGGCAGGTGACGGCGGCCAGGAGGCTCTGGTGGATGAAAAAGGCCCCCACCGACCACCAGGCGGTGGCCGCGTAGAGGGGGTGGCGGATTACGGCGAAGGGGCCGGTGACGACGAGCCGGGTGGTCTTCTCGAAGTTCGCGCTCCCCGGCTTCCCCTTCGCGTGCATGAAGACGACGGTGAGGACGAGGGCGGCGCTCGATATGCCGATGGTCACCCAGCCCAGGGTCTGCAGCCACTCCAGGTCGAAAAGCCGCAGGCTCGTCCAGCCCAGGATCCACCCCCAGAAGAGGCCGCCCACCGCCAGGCACTGGCAGACCTCGTCGGCCCTCTTTTTCCTCACCGAGCCGAAGAGCCACCACAGGCAGTAAAGCGTGATGGCTCCCGTCAGGTAATAGGTCCAGTGCATCGGCGCTCCGTCGGCTTCTAGAAGAAGTAGCCGACGCCCGCGGAGAAGATGACGTTGCCCATCTCCGAGGAGGGGTCCAGGTAGACCGCCGGCTCCGTGTCCGTCTCGGCCTTCCAGAGCATGCGGTTCACGTCCACCCCGCCCTGGAGCCAGCCGCCCTCGACGTGCAGGAAGAGGTCGCCGATGTAGAAGTCCACCCCGAGGGAACCGCCGATGCCCACCCCTTCCCATTCTATCGAGGTGCGGGTGAGGAGGTCGTTGTAGCCCTCAAGGCCGGGGACCATGTTCTGCGGCTTCTGGCCCGCGCCGTAGTAGTAGAGCTGCGGGATGAGCATCACGTCCAGCCAGTCGTTGTAGTAGAGCGAGAAGGGGATTTGGAGCGACAGCAGCGTGGCCATGATGTGGAGGTCGAAATCGCTCGACATCTTCCCCGGGTCGTCGTAGGGGTAGTCGAGGACGGCGTAGTCGACCTGGGCGCCCAGCTTGACCCACTCCCGGATGGGGAACAGAACCTTGAACGAGACCCCGAGGATCTGGTGGTCCAGGAACTCGTAACTCGGAATCTCCCGGTAGTCGTACTCGGTCAGGACGACGCAGGTCTGGGTGGGGAAGAGGGCGACGCCTGCGGTGACCTGGATGTAGCGCTCGTTGAAGAACTCGTCGTCGGCCTGGGCGGCGGTGACCGCGCACAGAACGAGGGCGGTGACGAGGAGACGTTTCATCGGACCTCCATCCGCGGGGCGTGGTCGGGTCGGAAAAGGTAACAACCCGCATTTTACCATACCAGCGCTGGCAACGCCGGGCGTTGCATCCCAGTTCCGCGGGGTGAGGTTTATTTGATTCGAGAGCAAGCGCCGCGAGCGCCCCCACTCTCCTTTTAAGGGAGAGGGATGGGGTGAGTGTAAAACGCGGCGGGGATAGGAATCCCCGCCCTACATTAAGAATCGTCTACAACCTCGTAGGGGCCGACCTTCAGGTCGCCCGCGGGCGGGGAC
>CAZNZF010000199.1:0-2855 GCA_964577465.1 uncultured bacterium
CGGGGAAAGGATTTGCTTCGCATAGCTCGCTTCGCTCGGTTCCCCGCCCTACGACCGACGAACAATATAGATGCGATTAGTCCACGTTCACCCGCGGGCGGGTGTGGACACCCGCCCCTACAGGGAACTCGAAGTTATTCTAAAATCTCCTCGTCCGCCTGGCGCCAGGCGGGGTCCACGACGCACAGGAAAACGAACGGTTCCGAGCCGCCGGAATTATCAATCCACTGCACCGCCCCCGGCGGAATCTCCACCGCGTCCCCCGGCTCGACCACCGCCGACTCCTCGTCCACGTGGACGACCGCGTGGCCCTCGACGACAAAGTACAGCTCGTGGGTCTTCAAGCGGTGCCTTTTCGAATTGTGGCCCGGTAGGAGAATCGCCTCGGCCAGGCTGTAACGGCCGGTGAAGCCCGCGTCGTTCACGGGGTTGACCAGCTCGCGCAGGTGGACCCCGTCGCCGGCGACGACCTTCTTCGAATTCATCAAGGACTTGATGCGCATGAGCCCTCCAAACTGCGGCGAAAAGTCGAGGTTACCCGTCCCCCGGCGGGCTGTCAAGCTCCTGGCCGTCTGCCTGGCCGCCGTTCTTTTGAGCGGCTGCGCCGCGACGCCGGAAGAGCTTTCCTCCGACTACCTCTCCGACGATCCCGACGTCTCGGGCCGGGCGGAGCGCGACCTTTTAGCCTTGGGCGCGGAGGCCGTGCCCGCGCTGGTGGACGCCTTCGCCGCCGGGGGGAATCGGGAGAAAACGGGGCGCCTCCTGGCGCGGTTCGGGGAACCGGCCGTGGAGCCGCTGGCCGCCCTGTTAAATTCCGATGACCCGGCGCTCGCCGCCGACGCCGCCTGGGTGCTGGGCCGCACGGGAGAGGCCGCCGTGGAGCCGCTCATCGAGGCTCTTGAATCCGGGACGGGGAGCCCCGCCGACCTCGCCGCCGCCCTGGGCGCCATCGGCGGACCGGCCTGGGCGCCGATGCTGGACCTCTTCGATTCGACGGGGGACGAAAATTTAAAGAGCATCCTGGCCGCCGCCTTCTTCACCTCCGGCGACGCCCGACTCGCGGAGACGCTCCGGCCGCGCGTCGGCGACCCCCGATTCGGCGACGCCTTCCTCTCCACCGTCGTCGCCCACACCCCGCCGGAGATGCTCGCCGGGACGGTGGACGCCGGGACCGCCTGGCGCATCCTCACCTTCGTGCCGCTGGAGCCGCTGGTGGGGCCGGTGTCCGAGCTGGTCCCCGAGCTGGCCCCGGACCTGCTCGACGAGCTGGCCCGGACTGCGGCCAAGCGGGACAAGCCTACCTTCGAGCGCGACCTGGTCCGGATGCACCTCACCGGAGTCGCGGGGGAGTGGGACGAGAGCGCGTCTTACGGCTCCGGCCCCTTCGAGACCCTGGTCGTCTCCTACGACGCCGAGCGGGAAAATCCACCGAGCGCCGACCTCCTCCGCGTGGCGCTCCTGCACCACGGGGGGCTGTATCTGAAATACCTCATCGACGGCGCCGAGGCCCTGGCGGACTCGGACTTCGAGCAGGCGCAGCGCCTGAGCGCCATCGCCGGCGAGGTTACCCGGGTCATCGAGGAACTGACGGGCAGGTCCGACTGAAACCAGCGTGCGGCTCCTCACCGCCTCGCCTTCTAAACCACCTCTGTGCTAGAATCCCCCCGAACCCGCACGAAAGGCGCCCCAATGAGCCAGGAACTGCTCGCCTACATCCGGGTCATCGAGGATTTCCCGAAGCCCGGCATCAGCTTCAAGGACATCACCACCCTCATCGGCCACCCCGAGGGTTTCAAGAAAACGCTGGACGAGCTGGAGGCGCTGCACCAGGCCGACCCGCCGGACGCGGTCGCGGGAATCGAGAGCCGGGGGTTCATCTTCGGCGCGGCGCTGGCGGACCGCTTCGGCTGCGGGCTGGCGCTGGTCCGCAAAGAGGGCAAGCTCCCCGCCGCGACTTTCTCCGCCAGCTACGAGCTGGAGTACGGCACCGCCACCATCGAGGTACACACCGACGCCTTCGAGCCGGGGCAGAGGGTGCTTCTGGTGGACGACCTCCTCGCCACGGGTGGCACGGCGCGGGCCGCCGCGGGGCTCATCGAGAAGGCCGGCGCCCGGGTCCTGGCCATCGACTTCGTCATCGAGCTGGATTTCCTGAAAGGGCGGGAGAAGCTGGAGGGGTATACGGTCAACACACTGATACACGCATAGCCTCCCGCGATGGGGTCAGGTGCCGATTGGCGACCGTCTCCCGCACGCGGCGTAAACTAAAGCAAATTCAATAAATTTCCGTCGCGACACTGCCCCCCCCAAGATAGGGGGGGATGGGGGAATACAACCGGGGATATTTAAACAAGGCTTTGCACGCGGCGTTACATCATCGAATTTATAAAAATCTCGACGCGACACTGCCCCCCCAAGATGGGGGGGTTGGGGGGGTTGAGGGCCTGTAGCTCAGTGGATAGAGCAGCGGTTTCCTAAACCGCGTGCCGGAGGTTCGATTCCTCTCAGGCCCACCACCAGCTTGAAGCTGGACACGATTCCGCGGGGTGAGTCTATTCAATAAAAAGGTTAGCGCCGCGAGCGACGCCCAATGTACTAATAGGGTTTTTACAGCATGATGCTGGACCCTGCTCCGCGTCGCAAGCCGACTAATTACGAGGAGTCCCCGCCGCGAGCGACGCTCCATTAAGTAATAGTGTCTTTACAGCTTGAAGCTGGACACTGTTCCGCGAATGACATTTACTGCATTCGAAGATTTTCCGCCGCGAGCGACGCTTTATAAAGTAACGAGGCCCACCACCAGCATGATGCTGGACCCTGCTCCGCGTCGCAAGCCGACTAATTACGAGGAGTCC
>CAZNZF010000200.1:0-1307 GCA_964577465.1 uncultured bacterium
GGGATAGGAATCCCCGCCCTACGGCATCGCACAATAAACGGGCGGGCACAGAGGACTCGTCCTACGGCCCGCCCCTACGGCATCGCGGCGGGGATAGGAATCCCCGCCCTACGGCATCGCACAATAAACGGGCGGGCACAGAGGATTCATCCTACGGCCCGCCCCTACGGCATCGCAATAGGATTTGACAGCCGCTCTACTGCATACCGTCGATCCACTTGGCCCAGGCGTCGCCGTCGTGGGTGTACACCGCCCCGGAGCCGTCGATGGCGTACACTATCCAGTAGCCGTCGTTGGTGTCGTAGAAGCAACTCAGGCGGTAGGGCCCCTCGCCGGCGCACTTATCCCCCGCCGCCTCCCAGGTGTCGCCCTGGACGTAGAGCTGCCCCTCGGAGTTCACGGCGTAGAAGAGGTAGGCGTTGTAGGTGGGGTCGAAGAAGCCGGAGATGTCGAAGGGCGCCTTGCCGGGGACGTTCTGGCCCTCGTCCGCCCAGTCCTCGACCCGGGCGTTGAACACCCGGCCGACGGAGTCGATGCACTTGAGTATCCACAGGTCGTCCGTGGTGTCGTGGAAGCCGGTGACGGCGTAAGGCCCCTGGCCCAGGCAGGGTGAGCCGTCCACGCTCCAGTCGTCGCCGTCGAAGTAGAACAGCCCGCCGTCGGCCGACATGGCGTAGAACACCGCCGAGTAGAGCTCGGAATCGTAGAAGCAGGCGAGGGTGAAGGGCGGGACGCCGTAGAGCTTTCCGCCCAAGGTCGACCACTCCTCGCGGCCCGAGAGCCAGAGCTGGCCGTCGGAGTCGATGGCGGCCACCACCCAGTCGTCCACGCCGGCGTCGTAGCAGGCGCCCAGGCTGTAGGGGGCCTTGCCGGGACAGGGCACGCCGTCCTTCGCCCAGCCCTCCCCCGACGCGCTCCAGAGCTGGCCGCCGGAGTCGATGGCGAAGAGGTAGTATTCGTCGTAGACCGAGTCGAAGAAGGCGGCGAAGGAGAGGTCGGGCTTGCAGCCGACGACCAGGACCAGGAAGGCGAGGCCCGCGACAATCAGCAGCTTTGTGACGTGTTTCATGGGGCGTCTCCGGCTTGGGGTTGAGAGGTTTTCACTATAACCGAGACCCCCCGCCCGAGTCAATTACGGGGAACGGTGGAGTGTACGCCCGGCGGTTCGGTGTGTGAATAATAGGGAGAGGCTCGGCACACTCGTGAGCCCGCGCATTTAGCGGTTCTTCCGATTTGCACAGAAAAAGGCAGGGATAAATCCCTCCCCCGTTTGATTTTGCGCTTCCTCATATAAAAGATGAGGGGCA
>CAZNZF010000200.1:1407-2833 GCA_964577465.1 uncultured bacterium
CCATGCATCCCACGGTCATTCAGGTAAATCGCCCATAAAAAAGGGGAGGGACAAATCCCTCCCCCGACTGTTTGGTTTTGCGCTTCTTAGCGGTCGTACCTGGACTCGCGCGGCTTTCTCTCGCTCGCCTCATCCACGCGGATGGTCCGGCCGTCGAGCTCGGTACCATTCATCTCGGATATGGCGTTTCTTCCCGCCTCGTCTTCGGCAAAAGTCACAAACCCAAAGCCCCGGGACCGACCGGAATCACGCTCGGTGATTACCTTGGCCTCGACTACCTCACCGAAACGCTTGAACGCATCGCGAAGCGTCTGATCAGTAGTGTCCCAACTCAAGCTCCCTACGAACAACTTCACTCTCGAACCTGCTTTCTTACGGCGCCTCGTGGGCGCTCCATACTGGAGGGATGTCCCTCCTCCCAAAGAACGACGGATGGCCGCTCCCGTTACAACCCCGGTCAACATGCGACCGGAGCGGGTGTACGGTAGCACATACTAATCGCTTTGTAAACAAATAATTTGCGGGAAGGCCGCCGGATTCCCCGATCGACCCGTCCGGAAGCTTGACCCCCGACCTTGAAATGCCGATAATCGCCGCATGGTTTGGCCGTTCGTCATCGCCACGGCCGCGGCGCTCCTGGCGTTCTGGCTCGTGCCCGCGCGGGTCCGCCGCCGGGTCGGCCGGGAGGGCATAGACGTCCCCGGCGCGGTCCGGGCCTACGACGCGATGAACCGCACACCGCCCTTTTGGGCGCTGCGGCGCCTGGTCCTGCGGCGGCTAAAGCGGGAAAAACCGGAAGGGACGCTGGCGGACCTGGGTTGCGGACCGGGGTACCTCCTGCGGGCCGCGGCGAAGAAATTCCCCCGCATCCGACTGGTCGGGGTGGACATCGCGGAGGAGGCCCTCGACGCCGCGCGGAAAAATTTAGGCCCGGCGCGGGTGGAGCTGCTCCGGGGCGGTTCGGATAACCTGCCGCTGCCCGACGGCTCCTGCGATTTCGTCGTCAGCACCTTCTCGCTGCACCACTGGTCACGGCCGGGGGAGATTTTTTCCGAGTTGCACCGCGTGCTTCGACCGGGCGGCCGGTTCCTAGTCATGGACCTGCGGCGGGACGCCCCGGCGCCGGTGCAACTGTTCATCTGCGTCGTCACGGCCGTGATCGTGCCGCGGGCGTTGAGAAAAATCCGGGAGCCGCTGGGCTCCCTGCGGGCGGCCTACACCGTCGACGAGGCGCGGGGGCTCCTGGCGGAAACGCCCTTCGAGGATTTACGCGTCGAGCGGGGTTTGTTCTGGATGTTCCTCTCGGGGCGGAAGGGCGGATCGCCGGGGTAGGGCCGCCGCGCGTTCGGGGATGGGGGTCGATTCGCGGCGGGGACTAAAGTCCCCGCCCTACAATTCCGCACACGGTGGTTTACGAATAAACTCG
>CAZNZF010000201.1:0-2813 GCA_964577465.1 uncultured bacterium
CATTAATGGTCGTAGGGCGGGGGCTCTGTACCCCGCCCTTTTTTGTGGTGAAAACGGGCGGCACACGGAGTTGCCGCCCTACATCCACTTGAGGCAGCGTCTTACATCCCCCGCAGCAGCTCCGCGGCCTGCATTTGCAGTGGTCGGAGCGCCTCGGCCTCAGCCGGGCTCCCCGGCACAAGGGCCAAAAGCTCCTCGAAACGCGACCGGGCACCCGCCGCGTCGCCGAGCTTATCAAGCGTCCGTCCGAGCCCCAGCAGGGCCGGAGCGAATCCCGGCCGGTCGGCGAGCACCGCCCAGTAATCGTCACGCGCGCCGTAGAGGTCGCCCCCCGCCAGCTTCAGGTCCCCCCGCCGGGTCAGTAGAACCGGGAGGGACCCCAGGCGCTCCAGCCCCCGGTCCAGGTAGGCCACGCCGTCCAGGGGCCGCCCCAGGGCCGCGGCGGTCTCGGCCGCCCCCATGTACGCGTCGCGCCAGTCCGGGGCGACACGCATCGCCCAAATGTAGGACTCCTCGGCCTCGGCATACCGGCCCAGCGCCGTGTACACGGTGGCCAGGTCCATCGGCAATTTCGGGGAATCCTCGCCCAGCTCCTGCGCCCGCAGGTACTTCTCCAGGGCCTCGCCGAGCCGTCCCTCGCGGTGCAGCGCCACGCCCCAGTCCAGATAGAGCGACGGCGGCGTCTCGGCGAAGGCCGCGTCGGCCCGCTCGAAGTAATCCGCCGCCTCGGCGTCCCGGTCCACCCACAGGAGTCGCGAGGCAATGTTGTAGTAGGCCGTCCCCCGGTCGGAGAGTGTCTCGATATTCTCATCGGGAAGGTTCGTCCCCACGGCCAGGACGGCGAGGACGCCCGCGGATATTCCGAGGTCGCGCCACCTTTTCTCCCGCACGAACTCGACGAGTCGCCAGGCGGCTATTCCGGCGAAGGTACAGGCGAGCGGCACGACGGGGAAACGGTAGCGGCCGGTGATGAAGAAGAGCACCACCGCCGCCGCGTAGAACAGCACGACCAGGTAAACCGGTGCCAGCTCCCGCCGCCACCGCCAGCCCAGCCCCAATCCCAGCAACGCCAGAGGCATCACCACCGCCAGCGTCGGCCAGGGCAGCCCCAGCCACGGGACGACCTCGGTGTAGTTGCCGTAGGATTCGAGCTGCGGCCACTCGTAGCCGTGGACGAAGTACCACGCCTTGCGGAAGAGGTTGACGACGAAACCACCAGGGTGCTCGCCGATGTAGCGCAGGGCCTGTTTTAACCAGTACCGGTTGGCTTCGGCCAGGGTCACGTAGTGGCCGGTAACCCGGGTCAGGAAGAGCCTACCAGTGGCCTCGTACACCTCGCCGGTCTTGTATTGGACGGGCGGGCTATACAGCCCCACCCCCCCCGGATGGTTGCCGATTTGGAGGTTGATTCCCAGGTTGGCCGTGGTGAGGATGAACTCGCCGGACTGGGCCGCGTTGAAAACCGTCACCGGCAGGATGGGCAGGAGGACGCAGCCGGCCAGGATGCCCGCCCGGCCGAGCGCCCTGCGCCAGCCCTCTTTTTTCAGGACGACGATGAGCCAGACTAAAAGCGCCGGGACAACCGCCAGGATGGTGCCCCAGGCCAGCCCGCCCAGGCCGAGGCAGACCCCGGCCCCGACCAGGTTCCGCGTCCGCCGGTTTTTTGCGAAGCGCACGAGCTGCAACGTTCCCAGGGCAAGGACGAAGGCGGCGATGTTCGTTACCAGGAGCATGCCGTCGTGGAAGAGCGCCGGCCCGAGGACCGCCAGCAGCCCGCCGCCGATGACCCCCGCCCAGCGTTTCCCCGTAGCCTCGAAGACCAGCCGGTAGACGAACAGCGCCGTCAGCGCCCCGAGGACCATCTGCACGAGACGGGCCCACAACAGCGGCTCCAGCCCCAGAACCCGGAACACCGCCAGGAAGAGCGGGTACAGGGGCGTCATGAAAAAGCCCTCGGGCGCCTCGAAGGTGCCGTCGACGATGGCCTCCGCCTGGGCGTAGTAGGTGTGGCTGTCGTTGGTCAGAAGGTCCCAGTAGATGGTACCGGAGAGGGAGGCGAGGAAGGCGAGGCGGACCGCGAGCGCCGCGGCGAAGAGGACGAGCCCCAACCAGCGCTTGTCTTCGCGCAGCCACTTCAACACTCTGTCGAGGATTCTTCGCAATTGTTCGTTAATCACCGTCCTCCCCGGCCCGGCGCAGAATCGCCAGGGCCCCCAGGAGGCACAGCGCGCCCGCCAGGCAGACCACCAGGTCGGTGAGGGTGAACCAGATAGGGAACCTCCCCCAGTCCAACAGCGACCAGCTCGCCTTGACCCCGACCGCGGCCAGGGCGTAGACGACGGCCCTGAGGCCCGGCAGCCGGCCGCGCCGGGCGGGGAGAAAGACCGCGAGGAGCGCGACCGCGGCTAACAGGTCCAGCAGGGTGTACAGGAGCCCGCCCACGGAGGCCGCCGCCGACCAGCCCGCCTGCACGAGGAGGGTGATGCGCCGGACGAGGAGCGCCGCCGCGGCCGCCAGCCCGCCGTAGATGACGAGGAATTCGACCCGGGGGGAGAGTTTCATGGCGCGGGTGGGCCGTGGAAGCCCCGGGAGAGCGCCTCGCCCTTTCGAATTTTCGCCGCCATCACCCTCCCGTTTTCGGGTATTTTACACGAAATCGGCCCCGCCCTTGCACGCCCCCCCGAATTGGGCTACATTAAAGGGGAGGATTAACCTCCCCTTTGATTCAGGGACTGGATGAAGGTATTAGTCAACATCTTCTTGTCATTCCTTGCTGTATCTGCCTTCGCCGCTTACGAGGGTTGGTCAGAGCC
>CAZNZF010000202.1:0-2754 GCA_964577465.1 uncultured bacterium
CTCTCCCTGTGGGAGAGGGCCGGGGTGAGGGCTTCCTTATAAAAAACGGCGGGGATTAATATCTGCGACCGAAGGTAATCCCCGCCCTACATTTACGAGGCCGCAGTTAGAGGTGCAGCGGCCCCCTCTCCCTTTAAGGGAGCGGCGCGCCGACGGGCTAGGGTGAGGGTAAAGGTAGGGAACTATAAAACGGCGTCCCGCGGTCTCCCTCTCCCTGTGGGAGAGGGCCGGGGTGAGGGCTTCCTTATAAAAAACGGCGGGGACTAAAGTCCCCGCCCTACATTTGCGGAACGGGCCGACCTGAAGGTCGGCCCCTACATTGGCGCGCTCTTCACGCCCCGACCCACGTCTCCAACGAACCGTCCAGCCGAAGCTCCGCCGCCCGCGCCTTGACCTCCCCCACCACGTAGAGCGAGCCCGCGACCAGGACCAAATCCTCGGGCCGTGAATCTTCCAGCGCCGCCCGCAGCGCCTCCACGGGACCGCCCGGAACCGCGACGGTTTTTTCAACCGGCAGCAGCGCGGCCAAAGTCTCCACCGCCGCCGCCCGCGGGTTGGGGGCTTTCGTTAAAAAGATGCGGTCGAAGGACCCGGCCAGGGCGCACATTTTCGCAAAATCCTTGTTCGCGGAGACGCCGAGGACGAGGAACCGCCGCTCCGCCGGCAGCCGCGAAAATTCGGCGAAAATGGCCGCCAGCGCCGCCGGGTTGTGAGCGCCGTCCAGGATGACGGTGGGCCGCTCGCCGACGACCTCGAAGCGCCCCGGCCAGCGCAGGCCGGTCAGCGCGCGCGTGAATAAATTTTCGTCCGCGGGGAGATTGAAGCGCCCGGCGAGGGATTTGTACGCCGCCAGCGCCAGGGCGATATTCCACCGCTGGAAATCCCCCCGCAGCGCCAGCGGCGCGGAATTCCAGAGCACCCGCCGCTCATCGTCCAGACCGAGGCCGTCCAGGTCGCTCTCCGTAAGGAAAAAGACCTCCGTCCCGACCTCCGCCGCCCGCGCCTCCAAAATATCCTGTACGACGGGCTCCTGCGGGACGGAAACCGCCGGGACGCCGGGCTTCAGAATCCCCGCCTTCTCCCGCGCCACCGACTCCAGCCCCTCCCCCAGCACCCCCTCGTGGTCCAGGGCGATGCGCGTGAAGAGGCAGAGTTTCGGCGTCACCACGTTGGTGGCGTCCAGCCGCCCGCCCAGCCCCACCTCGAGCACGGCCCACTCCACCCCTTTTTCGGCGAAGTGGAGGAGCGCCAGGGCTGTCAGGAGCTCGAAGGTGGTGCGGTAGCCGCCGCCCGCGCCGTGGCCGGATTTTTCCTGAAGTTTTTTCAGCCTCGCGGTGAGGCGGGCGAAGTCGGCCTCTGAAATCATCGCGCCGTCCACGCGGGCGCGCTCGCGGATCGTGGCCAGGTGGGGGGAGGTGTAGAGGCCGGTCTTTTTTCCGGCCGCGGTCAAGAGGGCCGCCAGCGCCGCCGCCGCCGCGCCCTTGCCGTTCGTCCCCGCCGCGTGGACGATGGAAAACGCCCCGTCGGGGGCGCCCAATTCGTCCAGAAACTTGCGGAAGGCGACCAGGTTCCACGTCCGCGTGTCGTAGGTGAAGCGGTCCTTCCGCTCGTAGTCGGTGAAGGAGTATAGGTAGGCCTGGGCCTCGTCGAAGCCCATCACCCGACCAGGAGCGCCATCTCGCGCACCGCTTCCTCGAGGCCGGTGAAGACGGCGCGGGCGATGATGGAGTGGCCGATGTTGTACTCGGCGAAAGCCTCCAGCTCGACGACAGGTGCGACGTTGAGGTATGTCAGTCCGTGCCCGGCGGCGACGTACAGCCCCAACTCGGCGGCGATATCCGCCCCTAGAGCCAGCCGCGCGAGCTGCTCCTCGCGCTCCGGCCCCGGCTTGGCGTTGGCGTACTCCCCGGTGTGCAGCTCCACGGCGGTGAACCCGGCGTCCAGGGCGGCCATTATCTGGCCCTCCACGGGGTTGATGAAGGCGCTGACGGGAATCGGCGCGAGGCGTTCCACGGCCTTTTTCAGCTTGTCGAGTTGCCCGGCCACGTCCAGGCCGCCCTCGGTGGTGACCTCCTCCCGGCGCTCGGGGACCAGGGTGCAGGTGTCGGGGCCGACCTCGCGGGCGATTTCGACGACCTCGTCCGCGGCGGCGAGCTCCAGGTTCAGGTGGCTGCGGCAGACCTGGCGGATGAGGCGCAGGTCGCGGTCGCCGATGTGCCGGCGGTCCTCGCGCAGGTGGCAGACGATGCCGAAGGCCCCGGCCCGCTCCACGATGCCCACGGCGTTCACCGGGTCGGGCTCGAAGGTCCGGCGGGCCTGGCGCACGGTGGCGATGTGGTCTATGTTCACGCCCAGGCGGGCCATGTCCGTCCTCCCAGGTTCGACGTTCCCGTGCATTTTAAATCATTTTGGTGCGGGATTGAATGGGTGGGTAATCCTCGTCGGTAGTTTAAATGTAGGGCGGGGATTACCTTCGGTCGCAGATATTAATCCCCGCCGTCTTTTTTACAAGGTGTCCCTCACCCCCATCCCCTCTCCCCAAGGGAGAGGGGGGCCGCTGCACACCCCTCACCCGCGCTTACGATGACGTAGGGGCGGGGATTACCTTCGGTCGCAGATACCCATCCCCGCCGCATTCCCGGCCGCTATTCAAATCGCGGGCGGCCACAGAGGGCCGCCCCTACGAGGGTGCATTCGAACGGGCGACCGTGGAGGACTCGTCCTACCGGTCGCCCCTACGGATTGGATTCGCCA
>CAZNZF010000203.1:0-2718 GCA_964577465.1 uncultured bacterium
GGTTGCGATGATGTAAGGCGGCCCCTCTGCGGGCCGCCGCGGGCCGACCTGAACGGCGCGCCGTTGGTCGGCCCCTACGAGGTGCTATCAGACGGGCGACCGTGGACTCATCGCCCCTACGGGTCGGACTTGCGGCGGATGGACGTAGGGCGGGGATTTACCTTCGGTCGCAGATATACCTTCGGTCGCAGATATGCCTTCGGTCGCAGATATGCCTTCGGTCGCAGATATGCCTTCGGCCGCAGATACCTATCCCCGCCGTTCACTTCCCCGCGTGCCGGGCCGCGAAATCCCGCACCGCCTCCACCTGCACGGGGCACTCCACGGAGCCCGGCCGCAGGTCCCGGACGTGCTCGATGGCCTCCTCGGCGGTGCGCCCCTCGTGGACGAAGTAGCAGGCGAGGACCATCCCGGTCCGCCCCAGTCCCATGTAGCAGTGGACTAAAATAGGCTCGCCGTCGCGGCGGGCCTCGTCGATAAACTCCACCGCCCACTCCAGGACGCCCTGGGGCGGGGCGGAGAAGTCCTCGATGGGCAGGTGGTGGAGCTTCGAAAATGGAAGGCGGCCCAGGCCCACCCCCAGCGGCCGCTCGGCGAGGGTCAGAATCCGTTTTATTCCCAGCTCGCGGAGCGCCCGGAGCTCGCGGGCCAGCCCCACGCCGGACCCCGGCCGCGACATGGCCGCCAGCTCCCCGGGGATGACCCAGGTCAGGTCGGGCAGGTCGGGATGGGTCGGGGGCGCGGTTTTCATTTTAAAAAGGCGGGGTCGCACCCCGCCACGCACCCGCTGGCGCGGCGGGTCAGGCTTTGGTATCCTCCACCGGGCGGTTGCGCTCGTCCACCCGGACCACCCGGAACCGATGACCCGCGAGCTCGGACTCATCGAGCATGAGGACGTTGACGATGATGAGCTTGTCGCCGACGTCCGCCAGGTGTGCGGCGGCGCCGCGGACGCCGATCATGCCGGAGCCGCGCGGCGCGTCGATGAGGTACGTCTCGAACCGGGCGCCGTTGGCCAGGTTGTAGACCTGCAGCAGCTCCCCGGGCCGGAAGCCCGCCCGCTCCCAGAGCTCCGGGTCGACGGAAATCGAGCCCTCGTAGTCCAGCTCGGTTTCGGTCACCGTGGCGCGGTGGATTTTCCCGCCGACCATGCGATAGAGCGCCATCGGTTCAGTCTCCTCGATAAAATTTAAAAAACGCCTCGGGCGTGTAGCCGAGGGCATTATAGGGCCCGCTTCGGGGGGTGTCAAGGCGATTCGAGGGAGGGATGAAGATGGAACGACCCGTGACCCTGGTGACCGGCTGCTCGTCCGGAATCGGTCTGGTGACGGCGGTGGAGCTCGCTCGGGCGGGGCATAAAGTTTACGCCACGATGCGCGACCTCGATAAAAAAGGCCCCCTCCTGGAGGCCTGCGCCGGAGCCGGTGTGGAAGTGGCGCTCCTCCCGTTGGACCTGACCGACCCGGCGACCATCGCCGCCGCCGCCGAGCGGGTCCGCGCCGACGACGGCCGCCTGACCAACCTGGTCAACAACGCCGGCTTCCCCTACCTGGGCGTCCTGGAGGATTTCTCCGACGCGGAGGTTTTCGACCAGTTCGACACCAACGTCTTCGGCGTGCTGCGGGTGGCGCGGGCCTTCCTGCCCTTGATGCGCTCCGACGCCTCGCGGAAGCGGACGCTGGTGGTGGTCAGCTCCACGGCGGGCCGGGCGGGATACCCCCTCATGGGCCTTTACTCGTCCACCAAGTTCGCCCTGGTGGGCCTGGTGGAGGAGTGGCGGCTGGAGCTGCGGCCGCTGGGCATCCGCGCGGTCAGCATCGAGCCGTACTCCACGAAGACCCGGTTCGCCGGCACGTCGCTCAAGCGGCAGGCGAAGTGGAACGACGGGCCCGATTCGCCCTACGCCGACCTTCTGCGCATCGTCCCGCAGCGCTTCACCGAGATGACGCACGGTCGGGAGGCGGTGGACCCGCGTGTGGTGGCGCGCACCATCCGCCGGGCCATAGGCGCCCGCAGCCCCGGCCTCCACTGGACGAGCGGGGGCTTCGCCGGGCTCTCGATGTTCTTCAAGCGCTTCGCGCCCAACGAGTTCACCACCTGGGTGGTGCGGCTGAAGGCGGGGATCGCCGGCCTGCGTCCCCCGAGGCGCTGAGCCTCAGAAGGTCAGGACCTTGTCCGCCTTGGCGGTGTACTCGGCGATGACGTCCAGGGTGCCGACGGCGATTCCGTCGAGGAGCTCGTCCTCCTTGAAATCGCGCTCGCCCATGCAGGTGCCGCAGGCGAAGACCTCCGCTGCGTCCAGGACGGCCGCCAGCATCTGCGGCGCCGAGTAGGTGTGGCCCAGATTCGGGTCGTACACGCCCTCGGCGTAGGCCTCGCCCCTGCGGGCGCAGTAGACGGAGTCGGCCATCAAAAAGAGCGCCAGCTCCGTGTCCGGATTTTTCACGAGCCGCCGGGCCACCCGCAGCGCCGACCGGGTGGTCTCGTTCCCGTAGGGCGGGTGGGTGACGATGATGAAGACGCGCATGGGGCCGTTTCTCCTTGGGTCGGGGTCGGTGGAACAGAATTAAAAAAGCATAGCACAGACGGCGCGCAAAAAGGGCGGCACGGGTGCGGGGCGTGAACGCGGCGGGGTTAGGTATCTGCGGCCGCAGGCAAAACCCCGCCCTACGATATGGACCGGGCGCACCTAAAGGTACGCCCCTACGAGTCGAATAG
>CAZNZF010000204.1:0-2693 GCA_964577465.1 uncultured bacterium
ATTAACCGGCGGGGATAGCATCCCCGCCCTACGTCCTCGCAATCCGCGGCGGCCCGTAGCAGGGCCGCCCTACATCATCGCAAGCGGCGGGGTTAGGAAACCCCGCCCTACGTCATCGCAATTACGGGGTGGCGGCAACTCACCCGCTGGCGTTCACGCCCCGTCCCTGCTACACTCGCCCCGACCGTAAAAACAATCGCCGACCAATGATGGTAGATAAAAAAACCGCCCGCGCCGTGGGCCTCTTCTCCGGCGGCCTGGACTCCATCCTGGCGCTGCGCCTCGTCGCGGACCAGGGCCTCGCCGTCACCGCCCTCCACATGCGCCTGCCCTTCGAGGGGGACGCCGGGGTGGAGGACCTGGAGGCGCTGGCGAAAAATCTCGGGGCCGACGCGTTCCTCCTCTACCGGCCGGAGGAGGAGTTCTGCCGCATTCTGGAAAAACCGCGCCACGGCTACGGCAAGAACGCCAACCCCTGCCTGGACTGCAAAATAATGCTCCTGCGGCGCGCGGGGGCGTTGATGGGAAAAATCGGCGCCGCCTTCGTCTTCACCGGCGAGGTCCAGGGCGAGCGCCCCATGAGCCAGCGCCGCCGGGCCCTGGACCTTCTGGAAAAAGAAAGCGGCCTCGCCGGGCGGCTCCTGCGGCCCCTGTCGGCGAGGCTCCTCCCGCCCACCGAGGCGGAGATTTCCGGCCTCGTGGACCGGGAGAAGCTCAAGGGTTTCAGCGGTCGCGGCCGTAGGCCTCAGATGGCCCTGGCCGCGGAGTTGGGCATAGCCGAGTACCCCAGCCCCGCCGGGGGGTGCCTCCTGACCGAGCCGGTGTTCGGGCGCCGGGTGTTCGAGTTGCTGGAGCGCGAGGGCTGCACCGTGGAGGGCCTGCGCCTGCTGGCCCACGGGCGGCACTTCCGCCTGCCGGGCGGGAGTCGGCTGGCCCTGGGCCGCGACGCCGACGACAACGACGCCCTGGTCCGCGCCGCCGCAACCGGGGACCTCCTCCTCGACGCCCGCGTCTCCTCGCCCCTGGGCGTCCTGCGCCACCCGGCGGGCGGGGTCCCGGACACCGACCTGGCCCTGGCCGCCTCTCTGGTGGCCGGGTACGCCAAGCCGCGCGAGGGGCCCACGGTCACCGTCCAGGTCGCCCGGCTCACCCCGGAGGGCGGGGAGCTCTGGCGCGAAATCGAGGCGACGCCCGCCGACCGCTTCGACCCCGCGCTCCGCCGACTGATGGTCTGAGCCCGGTTGACACACCGCGCGCCCCAACTTATGATACCAACGTAGCTTACGACTCGGGACCGGCCCATGCCCCGTTTCACCTACCGCGGGCGGGCGGCCGACGGCCGCAGCGTCCAGGGCGAGCTCGAGGCCCCCGACGAGGACACCGTCCTGTCCACCCTGCGCCGCCAGGGGCTCCTCGTCACCGCCATCGAGCCGGTGGCCGTCCGGGACGTCAAGGTCAAGCGCCGGGAGCTGGTGGTCTTCACGCGCCAGTTCTCCACCATGCTCGGCGCCGGGCTGCCCCTCGTCCAGACCCTGGCCACCCTGGCCGAGCAGTCGCCCGAGGGTTTAGGCGAAATCGCGGTGGACGTGCGGCGGCAGGTGGAGGCGGGCCAGTCGCTCTCCTCCGCCCTGGAGCGCTTCCCCAAGACCTTCGACCGCCTGTACGTCGCCCTGGTCCGCGCCGGTGAGGTCTCCGGCAACCTCGAGGTCATCCTGGACCGCCTGGCCTCCTACCTCGAGCGCGCCGACTCGCTCCGGCGCCGCGTCACCAACGCCCTCACCTACCCCGCCGTCATCCTCTCCATGGTCATCCTTTTGGGCATGGGGTTCCTGGTCTTCATCATCCCGCTCTTCCAGGGCATCTACGATAACTTCGGCGCCCAGCTCCCCCTCCCCACCCAGGTCGTCGTCGCGCTCTCCACCTTCTTCCGCGACTACTGGTGGATTCTGGCCCTGGTCATCGCCGCCGTGGCCTTCTTCGTGAAATTCTACGGCGACACCGCCGAGGGCCGCCTGCGCCTGGACCGCTGGAAACTCGGAGCCCCGGTCTTCGGCAGGCTCTTCATCCGGGTGGCCGTGGCCCGCTTCACCCGCACCCTGGGGACCCTCGTGCGCTCCGGCGTGCCCATCATGGACGGCCTGGCCATCACCGCCGCCACCGTGGGCAACCGGGTCCTCGAACGGGCCGTCCTGGAGACGCGCCGCGCCATCGGCGAGGGACGGACCTTCGCCGAGCCGCTCGCCGCCACCGAGGTCTTCCCGCCCATGGTCGTCGCCATGATCGCCGTGGGCGAGCGCACCGGCCGCCTCGAGGAGATGCTCAGCCGCGTCGCGGAGTTTTACGACGACGAGGTGGAGGTCGCCGTCGCCAACCTCTCGGCCCTCCTGGAGCCTCTACTCATGATAATCCTCGGCTTCGTCGTGGGCGGGCTGGTCGTCTCGATGTACCTGCCGATTTTCCAGATGCCGGGATTAGTAGGGGGGTAGGCTCGCCTACGGGTTGGGGGGGTGCGTTTAATAAAGCGGCGGGGATGGGTATCTGCGACCGAAGGTAAATCCCCGCCCTACATTTACGGACAATGAAAAATTGACGTAGGGCGGCAACTCCGTGTGCCGCCCGTTCGTACAACGATGAATCGAGGGCGGGGTACAGAGCCCCCGCCCTACATCCGGAGGGGATGGTCGGGGTGAGGA
>CAZNZF010000205.1:0-1949 GCA_964577465.1 uncultured bacterium
GTCGGGGTAATCCCGTTCATGCCGAACGACGCGGTGCGTCGGGATAATCCCGTTCCTGAAGTACGAAACGGTTCGTCGGGATGATTCCGGTGCGGCCGGGCGACGCTGACCCTATTCGGGGGCGGTCAAGGTAAATTATCAGTCCTTCTTTCCGACCCCCCGTATTCCCTCCCCGGCGCTCCCGCCGACCGAACATCATTGAAAACCACTGCCCCGCCGCTTCCGTGATTATAGCACGGGAGGGGGTAACCGCGCCCCGGACGCCCCGGCCGACGGGAGCGTTCGTGCGCGCCGGCACACCGGGAGGACACCATGTACACCGATTCGGTATGGCACAGGCTGAAGGCCGTGGGAGCCCACGCCGCCGCCGCCTACCTGTCGAAGAGGCTGGCGAGGGACCCCAAGGGCACCCTCCTCAAGCTCGCCGAGCTCTTCGAACGGGTCAGCGCCGACGACGTGGACCGGGAGCGCGCCCGCGACATGCGCTGGCTCTTCAAGAACGAGCACATATTCCTGGACTTCATGACCCGGTCGATGACCCAGCTCGCCGAGGCGCCCCGCCGCGCCCTCATCAGCAACTTCTTCCTCTCCACCTACGTCTACGGGGGACGTAAAAAGAGGTGGGAGGAGGCCCACGGTTTCAAGCCGCTGGACCTTCTCGTCCTCTCGATAACCTCCCGCTGCAACCTCCACTGCTACGGCTGCTGGGCCGCCAAATACTCCAAGAAGGCCGACGACCTGGACTTCGGCGTCATCGACCGCCTCGTCGCCGAGGCCTACGGGGAGATGGGCGCCTCCCTCTGCGTCCTCACCGGCGGCGAGCCCTTCCTGCGCAAGGACGACATGTACGCCCTGTTGGAGAAGTACGACAAGTGCTTCTTCATCATCTACACCAACGGGCTTCTCATCACGGAGGCCGACGCCCGCCGCCTGGCCGAGCTGGGCAACGGCGCCCCCATGGTCTCCATCGAGGGGGACAAAGAGACCACCGACGCGCGCCGCTCCGGCTCCTACGACCAAATCATCGCCCGGATGGAGATGCTGCGCGACGCCGGCGTCCTCTTCGGCTTCTCCGGCACCGTCACCGAGGGGAACTGGGAGTACCTCTCCTCCGACGGCTTCACCGAGTTGATGATCGACAAGGGCTGCATGTTCGGCTGGCTCTTCCACTACATCCCCATCGGCGCCGAGCCCCGTCTCGAGCTCGTGCTCCGGCCCGAGCACCGCGACGAGCTGCGGCGGCGGGTCTACGCCCTGCGCAACACCCACCCGATTCTTCTCGCCGACTTCTGGAACGACGGCTACGTGTCCCACGGCTGCCTGGCCGGCGGCCGCCAGTACATCCACGTGAACAACCGCGGCGACATCGAGCCCTGCGTCTTCGCCCACTTCGCCGTGGACAACGCCTATGACACCACGCTAACCGAGGCGATGGAGTCGGATTTCATGCGGGCCATCCGCGGCGAGATTCCCTACGACGGCAACCACCTGCGGCCGTGCATGATAATCGACCACCCGGAGATGCTGCGCAGACACGTGGCGGAGCACGGCGCCCGGCCCACCCACCCCGGGGCCGAGACCATCGTCCAGAGGCCCGACATCGTCGCCCGGCTCGACGACAACGCCGCCCGGTGGAAGCGCATCAGCGAGGCGGCGGTGAGAAACGGCGAGTACATGTCCCTGTACCCGACCCGCATGAAGCCGTGCGTCCCGGGGACCGGCATCCGCCTGCCGGTGGGGCCGGAGGATGAGCCGGAGAACCTGGAGGCCGCGCGCTACGCCGCCGGGATGGAGTGGGATTTCCGCCACACCGATTCGAAGAGGAAGGCCGATTCGGGAAACGTCGGCGCCGGCGGCAGGGTGGAGTCGCTCACCGGGCGGGGTTCCAAGACGTAGGGGCCGACCGTTAGGTCGGCCCGGGCCCCCCGCCCACACAGACCCCCCAGCCC
>CAZNZF010000205.1:1959-2684 GCA_964577465.1 uncultured bacterium
GGGTGGTGGTGTCCCGGGGGGGGTTTCCCAAGCGGCTGGGCCCGACCTTTAGGTCGGCCCACCCCCCTCCCTAACCCTCCCCCCAGAGGGGGGAGGGGATGTCGTCCACACCCGCCCGTTTCTTCACCTTGACGGATGGGCCGTCGCCGGGCGATAATCGCGCCGATGACTGAAAACGACGACGAACGACCGAGCATCTGGCGCCGGCCGCCGGCCATCGGCCTCTACATGGGCCTCGTCCTCGGGCTCTTCGAAATCGTGCCCATGGTCGCCGAGGGCGGGATTGGGTTCTGGCAACTGGCCGCCGTCTTCGGGCACCGGCTGGCGGTGGGCTTCATCATCGGCGCGGCGCCGCTGTGGTACTACGGCGTCACCCAGGGCGCGCTCGTCTCGCTGGTGCTGGACGTCCCCTTCGCCATTATCATCGGGGCGCCGTGGTACTACTGGCTGTCGATGGCGGTCCTGGGCGGCGGGCTGACGGGGTACATGGTGGGGCGGTTCCGCACCGGGGGTGAGATGGAAAAACCCGGCGGGCATAGGTGAGCAATAACCTCGTAGGGGCCGACATGCGGTCGGGCGCGGAGGCCCGCCCCTACGTCATCGCAAACGGAAGCGGTGGGGATGGGAATCCCCGCCCCTACGTCATCGCAAACGGAAGCGGCGGGGTTAGGAAACCCCGCCCTACGTCATCGCAATCGCGAGGTACGGGATAGCGGCTCCCCTCT
>CAZNZF010000206.1:0-2664 GCA_964577465.1 uncultured bacterium
TTCCCTCTCCCTGTGGGAGAGGGATAAAGGGTGAGGGCTACCTTTAAAAAAACGGGCCGACCTAAACGGCGCGCCGACGGGTCTGTGTAAGGTCGAGGTGCAGAATTTGGAACCATCTCAAGTGCGCGGCGATTCGCGGGCGACCACAGAGGGTCGCCCCTACGTCATCGCAACCGGGGGTGAGGGGTGCAGCGGTCCTCTCTCCCCTCTGGGTGGAGGGTCAGGGTGAGGGGTAAAGCGGCGGCCCGTAGAAGGGCCGCCCTACATTTTATTGTTCCCAGCCCCGGCGAGGGAAAGCCCCAGCTCCGCGGCGATTTGCTCCACGGCGAGGTCGATTTTCCCCTGATGGATGAGCTCGACCAGGAGTTCCTTGTACAGCGCCCGCCGGGAACCGGCCATAGAGGCGATGACCAGGCTCGGCCGCGCATTCTCAAATCCGAGAAGCCCGGCCAGCGGCTGCAGGAGGCCCGTCGAAATCTGCTCCGCCAGCTCCCGGGCGATGCCGTCCAGGGTCAACAGGAACGTGTTCACCTGCTCGGAGACCAGCGACAGGCTGCCCCGGTCGCCGTCCTGGTACAGCGCCTTCTCGGGGACGAAGAGGCTGGTGACGAGCATGCGGGAGAGGTAGCCGACCCAGTCCAGGAGGGGGCCGACGTCGGCCGCGCCCTGCAGCAGCTCGATTTCCCAGCCGGGCTGCCCGGCCTCGGCGGGCTGGGGCAGCGCCACGGCGGGGTGCTCGGAGTTGACGCGCTTGGCCAGCTCCAGCGCCCGCGTCTCGTTGGCCGGGGCGGGACGACCCTCGCCGTCCACGGTCAGCTCGGCGGGGTAGCGCACCACGGCGGGCGGCAGGGCGTGCCGCTCCAGCCAGCGGTTGCCGTACACCACGGCGTAGGTGAGCGCCTGCCAGAAGGGCCAGGCCGGGGTCAAATGACTCTCGCCCCACGGGTCGCCGAACTCGCCCGCATGTACAAGCCACAGGGATTTCTCCGCGTCGAGGTCCACGCTGCCGTCGGCGCCGCGCCACCTCAAGCCGGATACCCGGCCGTTTCCGTCCAGGAGCGCCTCGATGGTCCCGGGGTCCAGGGCGCGCGTTTCCACGAGGCGCACCCCGTCGCCGGAGGCGTCGTACACGAGCTCGAACCCGGCGTAGCCGAAGTCCAGCGCGGTGAGCGCCTGGCTCATCAGGCGGCGCCACAGAGGGCGGAGCTGCACGATGAGCGCCTTGGCCAGTCCATCATCCGGGTCCGAGACGTCCCACTCGGCGCCCACGATGGGCCCCTTGATGACGTTGAGGCAGGCGGCAACGAGGCCGTGACGACGCATCCGTCGCAGCGCGGCCAGGCTCGGCGAGCCCGACGCGGCGGGCGCGGGGCGGATGTTGACGGAACGCGGCCGGCCCATCCGCGGGGCGGTCAGCTTCTTCACCTGGCGGCGGAAGAGGGGCACGGGTCCTCCCGGGGTTAATCCAATCCAAAACAGGCGGCGAGTCGGTCGTCGCCGAACCCGAAATCCTGCTCGGCCAGGGACGGGGCTTTATTGACGAACCCCCTCCCCGAGGCCAGCTCGCAGGCGTAGCCCAGGGCGTCCACCAGGTCGTCGTGGTCCCCGTGGGGGAACGATAAAAGTTCCTCCTCCAGGGCCCCCGGCTCCGGCGGGAGCCAGAGCCGCCCCGTGGAGAGCCACGCGGCCAAGCCGACGGCGCGAATACTCTTTCCGCCCCGGGGCCGCATCTCGACCACGGGGACACGGCGGCGGCGCAGCTCCTGGACGGCGGCGAGCTGATAGGCCACGGTCTCCACGCCCACCGCCGCGGGCCGGTGGCGCCGGTTGACCTCGACGACGGCCCGCAGCTGGGCCGCGAAATCCAGCCGGAACCTCACCGCTTCGAGGACGTGCCAGTCGCCGTCGGACGCGACGCCCAGGACCACGACCGCGCAGAAATCCTCCCCGCCCAGTGCCGGGTCCACGCCCACGACCGTCGCCGTACAGGGCGGCGGGCCGTCGATGCGCCGCCGGAGCCACTCGGGGCGGAAGAAAGTCCCCGCGGCCAGGCTCGTGTCGTTTAAATACTGCATGGCGAAGGCCGCCGGCCCCATCTCCCGCCGGCGCTCCTCCAGCCTGTCCAGGGGCCAGCGTTCGGGCAACAGCGGCGAGCCGTCTGGCAGAATGGCCGAGCGGCCGGTCTCGTTCGTCGGCACGCCCCGGGCCAGCGCCCCGCCGTAGAGGTCCAGGGGGTGGTGCCGGGTGCCGACGAGGTGCAGAAAGGCCCCCGGCAGGAGCGTGGGGGCAAGGATATTGGCGAACCAGTCCCGGAGGTGCTCCCGGACGCGCTGGGAGGCCGAGGTCCGCCGGGCGACGAGGTCGTCGGCGACGACGCCGTCGTGGTGGCGGCCCACCAGCCCCTGCCCGCTCCCGACGGCGGCCAGGGTCGGCTCCTTCCGCCGTCCGCGGCGTTTTAAGTGAATCGAATCCTGCGTGACGCGCAGGACGGGCGGCCCGTCGAAGAGCCACACCACCTCGTCACGCGCGAGAACGGAGGCCAGCTCGGCCAGAATCAGCCGGGCCTGACGCCCGGTCTCCGAGGCGACGAGGTACGCCCCCTCGGGGTCGAACAGCGCCCGATGGGCCAGGAGGCCCACGGTGACCACGGTGGTCTTGAAAAAG
>CAZNZF010000207.1:0-2650 GCA_964577465.1 uncultured bacterium
CCCCGCCCGCTTTCCCCCCGGAGGGGCCGCCCCTTTAGGTCGGCCCGCGGTCGGGTGTGGACACCCGCCCCTACGTCATCGCAATAGCGGATGAGGGCTGCGATGGCCCCCTCCCCCCTCTGGGGGGAGGGTTGGGGAGGGTGGTTCCTAAAGCGGCGGGGACTGAAGTCCCCGCCCTACATTTAGAATCTCGCAATTTCCCGTAGGGGCGACCGTCCGCGGTCGCCCGTCTGATTTCGACTCGTAGGGGCCGACCTATTGGTCCGTCCCCGCGTCATCGCCCTCCGGCGGCGATTTGTAATCCTGACCCAGCGCCAGGAGCGACTCGTCCAGCTCCCCCGCCGGGAACCGAGCCCCGGACACGCCCTCCACCAACTCCGCCCCCCGCCGCTCGAAGGGCAGGCTCACCAATTGCGGCGACCGCCGCCCGCAGAGCCCGGTCAGCGCCAGCCCCGGCGAATGCTCCACCAGGTGCTCCGAGGCGAAACTGAGCCCCCGCTCGGCCGCGTCGGAGGCGTGAACCGCCCCCGCCGAATACGCCCCCGACGAAAGCTCGTAGGCGGGCTGCGTGTCGGTGAGCGTCGCCGACAGGTTGAAGGCCGTCTGGGCGTGCGCGGTGCGGAAGGCCGGGTAGTACGCGAAGACGCGGTGCCGGGAGAGGTCGAACCGCTCCTCTTCCCGCAGGCTCTTGCGGACCTTCGGCGGGACGCGGCCGGTGTCCTTGAGGGTGAAGGCCTGGGCGGGCGAGGTCAGCTCGAAGCGCCAGAAGGGCAGCAGCACGACCTTTCCCGCGCCTTCGCCCGCGGGACCGCCGGGACGGGCCCGCAGCCACCACCCGCGGTAAACCTGGTTCGCCGAGAGTCGGCCGACCCGCCCGCCCGCAATCTCGAAACCCAGCTCGCACCGCGGGCAGGCGAAGGCCCGGTCGCCGGGCAGCGCAACTATGTCGCCCCCGCACGCGGGGCAGGTGAGCTTCTTCGTCAGCCACTTTCCGGTGAACATGGCCCTCGCGGATTTTCGTGTGCGTAGGTAATATAGCCCCGATTCGCGCCGACGGCAAGCCCCCCGGGGCAAAGGGGCGTATTTTCCCGAATAGTCAACGGTGAAGGCCGACGAAGTACGTGATGCTGCGGTCCCAGGTCCGCTCGGACGCGGCGTCGAAGTAGCACGCCGGAAGCTCCATCCGCTCCCGGTGGTAATGCACGCATTCGCAGCAGCGGCCGTGCTTGTCGCAGGGGTAGGTGCAGTTGCAGTGCTCGAGGTTGGTTTCGCGTCGCTCGCAGTCCATGGCCTCTCCCCGGCTCGGGCGGTTCCACGGCCCATCTTAGCCGCGCCCGCCGGCTCCGTCAAGACGCCTATTTGAAATCTTTCCAATAACTTGCTAGAATATGTCAACCGTTACGAGGGAGCCTTCATGAAGACAATTTCTGCGCTAATCACCGTCCTCCTCCTCCCGGCCCTGGCCGCCACGGGCACCGAGTGGCGCATCCAGGACGCCGACTACCAGACCCTGGGCTTCATCGACGAGGACGACCGGATTCTGGACACCGACTACGAAATCATCGGCTACATCGAGAGTGACCGGGTCAAGGACGAGGATTACAACATCCTGGCCCGACTGGAGCAGGGCGAGGAGATTCTGGTGAAGAACATGTCCTACGTCACCCAGTACTACATCGAGATGGGCGAGAACGACACCGGCCGCCTCAAGGACAGGCGCTTCGGCATCATCGCCTACTTCGACGACGGGCGCATCACCAACGACGACGACGAGATTCTGGCCTACTACGATCACGACGACCTGGACACCACCGACGAGATGGAGGGCATATCCGGCGAGGACGCGATTCTGTTCCTGTTGTACTTCTCGAAGATTTTCGACTAGGCGCCCACCGTTTTCCCTCATAAAAAAGGCGGCCGCGGCCGCCTTTTTGTTTTTTTAACGGGATACTCACTTCTTCGGGGGCTCGGGGGAACCGCTTTTCACAGTTCCAACCGTAATCTTCCCACCGTTCGGTCCTTTAACTACTTCCTTTATCGTAACTTTCGGGTCTTCGCTCATTATAGCCTCCAGACGTTTCCCTTCCACCGCTATTTACTGTACAACGCCCGACCAATAGTGTCAATTACTTTAAATGTGTTTTCTAATTTGTTTATATAATTTGACTTATCTTCTAAATTATCTTCAGGCGGTTCAAATTCAAAAGGATTCGTCGAGTCTAAACATATCGTACCCATGACATCACGCGTGGTCGGGTGCTGAAGTGCGACTATCAGATAACTTCTGATGTCTTTCTTAAACATCAAAATCTTCTTCAATCCAAGATTAACATTCCTGGCTTTATACTCGTTTATCAATTTCTCCTGGTCTTCCTTCAAGGCAGGCAAGTCAGAGACAATCATAAATCTTTGAGCCGACATCTCGTATTCCAACCAGCACGCACCCGCAAATCCTTCCCCCTTACCAAACACTACTTTTGTTTTTCTCGTGCCGTAAGGTACACGAGCCACGTTGCGCATTTTACAGCAACGTATTTCAAAATATGACACTCGTACATGGTTTTCTTCATTGCTGTCATAGACTAAACGAATCCATTCCAAACCCAGACGAACGGCTGAATAACGCTGGGCCCTTCTTTTCCTTTCATAA
>CAZNZF010000208.1:0-2552 GCA_964577465.1 uncultured bacterium
AGGATGGTGGCGAAGGGGACGAGGTGGTAGGGCGGCCGGGCGCGCATGGGCCAGACCTCGGCCACGGGCCTGCCCGTTTCGCGGCTTATGACCTGGGCCACCAGGTGTCCGCAGGTGCGCCCCTGGCACGGGCCCATCCCGGCCCGCAGGTAGTGCTTGATTTCGTCCACCGTGGCGTAGCCCTGGGCGACGGCTCGCTTAATTTCGCCCAGGGTGATGTCCTCGCAGCGGCAGATGATGATGGAGTCGTCTTGGGTCATGGTCTTTCGAGGGGGGTGGGTTCGGTCGAGTTTTAAAAAGGATGAATACGCGCCCGGAGAAGGCGCACTTAACCGGTCGACTTCACGCGGGCGATTCGACGAGGGCCCGGCGGTCGAGCCCCCGCGCCTCCATAGCCAGCTCTGCGGGAACGTCGAGGTGCAGGACGTAGGTCCGGTCGCGGAAGCGCACGGCCTTGAGGCAGATGCCCTTGCCGATGGGCCTTCCGGCCCGGTCGGTCAGCACGACCTCCTGCCCCTTCGCCGGCACGGGGAGGTACTCCCAGGGAATTTGAATGACGGCGCGGCCCTCCCCCCCGGCGGTTGAGTCCACGACGAAGACCGCCAGGCCGGGGCAGGCCGCCACGCAGACGCCGCAGCCGTCGCACAGGGACGGGTCGGTGCGCGGCAGGTCGTTCAGGTCCTCGAAGGGGAGGATACAACCGGACTTGCAGTTGGTGTGGCAGGGGTCGCAGGGAATTTTCTGGAAGCACTCGATGACCACCACGGGGCCCCGGGCGAGGTCCTCCGGGGAGGGCCGCACCTTTTCCAGGTCTTCCGCGGTGGGGACGCCGTCCTCGTAGAGCATGGTCCGCCTTCCCGTCGGTCGAGTTGCGCAACGGGACAAATACTAGCACAGCGGCCGGCGGGCGGCAAGCTCGCGGGATAGGGGACGGTTTATTAAAGGGAGTCTGCCGTCCCGGGTCCGCGTATTCCTTGACAGCCCGGCGGGGCTGAATTACCCTCGTTTTAAAAGCCACGGGAGGGGCCTCATGGCCATCAAGTTCGGGACCTCGGGCTGGCGGGCGCTCATCGCCGACGAGTTCACCTTCGCCAACGTCCGCCGCGTCGTCGCCGCCATCGCGCGGCACCTGACAGAGACGGGGGACGCCGGAAAAGGCGTATTAGTCAGCTACGACACCCGCTTCCTGGCCGACCGCTTCGCCTGGTGCGCCGCCGACGAGTTCCTGCGCCACGGCATCGGTGTCCGGCTCACCGACCGCGACGCGCCCACCCCGGCCATCGCCCACGCCGTGGTGCGGGGAGGCCTGGGCGGCGCGGTGAACCTCACCGCCAGCCACAACCCGCCCCAGTACTGCGGCCTGAAGTTCTCGCCGGCGACGGGCGCCGCGGCCCCGGCCGAGGTAACCGACCGCATCGAGGAAATACTGCGGGGCGAGGTCGAGGTCCGCGGCCAGGGGTCGGTCGAGCGAGACGACCTTATAAAAAACGACGGCTGCGCCCTGATCTCGGTGCGGGAGCCCTACCTGGCCCGCATCGAGGAAATCGTCGACGTCCAGGCCCTGGAGGCCAACCCGCAGAAGGTCGTGGTGGATTGCCTCTACGGCACATGCCGTGGATACCTGCCCGAGTTCCTCATGGACCACGGCTGCGAGGTCAAAGTCCTCCACGCCTACCGCGACGCCTTCTTCGGCGGCCACACCCCCGAGCCCAGCGGACACAGCCTGGACGAGCTGTCCCAGGCGGTTAGGGATTCCGACGCCGTCATCGGATTGGCCTGCGACGGCGACGCGGACCGCTTCGGGGTGGTGGATTCCACCGGGCACTACGTGAACTCGAACATGATCCTGGCGCTGGTCTTCTGGCACCTGGCGCGCTACCGGGGCTGGGAGGGCGGCATCGCACGCTCCGTGGCCACCACCTCCCTCGTGGACGCCCTGGCGGCCAAGCTCGGCCGGGAGGTTCATCAGACGCCGGTGGGCATCAAGCACCTCGCGGCCTGGGTGGCGACGGGGACGGTGGTGATGGGCGGCGAGGAGTCTTCCGGCATCTGCTTCCGGGACCACGTCCTGGACAAGGACGGCATCCTCGCCTGCTCCATCGTGGCCGAGATGCTCGCCCGCAGCGGCCGGACCGTCCGGCAGCTCATCGAGGACCTCTACGTGGAGGCCGGGCGCCGGTATCTGGACGGGCGGCTGAACCTGCGGCTCACCGACGAGGTGGCCCCGCTGATTCGGGAGCGCCTGGCCGGGGAGCCGCCGGAAACCTTCGCCGGGGTGGCGGTGCGCGGGGTGGACCGCACCGACGGCCTCAAGCTCCTGCTGGCCGACGACTGCTGGGTGATGCTGCGGCCCTCGGGGACGGAGCCGGTGGTGCGCATGTACGCCGAGGCGTACGACGAGGGGCGCCTGGACGAGCTGGTGGCGGCCACGCGGGAGTTCCTGTTCGAGGGCGCGGGGTAGGGGGCGTTCCCGGGTTTGGATGATTCGTAGGGCGGGGATTTTAGTCCCCGCCGCTTTCACTCATGCCTCGTCTGCGACGACGTGGGGGCCG
>CAZNZF010000209.1:0-2522 GCA_964577465.1 uncultured bacterium
CCCGCGGGCGGGTCAGGAGACCCGCCCCTACACCATTGCAACCGTGGGTGATAGGTACAAAATGGGCGGGCGTGGTAACCCGCCTCTGAATCAAAAATCAATGCCGTGGCCCGGAATGCCGACGGAGCGTCAGAACTGCAGGTAGTACTCGGCCTTGAGGAAGACGCCCTGGTTGACCAACCGGAAGTCCCCCCCGGTGTCGTCGCGCCACTGCTCGTAGGCCAGGTAGATGTTCGAATCCGGCAGATATTCCCAACCCACCAGTGTGCGGAAGGCGTACAGGTCGTTCTGGGTCGAGCCCTGGGCGAACAGGCGCAGGTACAACTCCCGGGTGAAGAGGTAGTTCAGCGACCCCAGCCAGATGACGATGTCGTAGTCCTCGACCGGTTGCTCCCAATAATCGATGGCGTCGGCGGGGAAGGTCCAGTCGTAGTACTCGAGGCTGCCGGAAAGCTGGAGGGCGGAGAGGGGGCGGAAGGTGCCCTCCAGGCTGCCCATGAAAAGGTCGCCTACGGCGCCGGTGGAGTAGTCGGCCAGGCTGCCGTAAAAGGCGAAGGCGTTGCCGGTGAACATCCCGGACCACGGTGTGTTGACCCAGCAGAGCCCGTAGTAGTACTCCACGGGTTTGACCGGGTCCAGGAGCCAGTCGTGGCCGTAGGCGCCCTCCACGCCCATCAGCCAGCCGCTCTGGAGCATGCTGGAGAGCTCGAGGTGGAACTCGTCCATCGCCGGTTCCCAGTCCCAGTCACGGTGGATGTTGGCGTTGCCCGAGATCCAAAAGCTCCGGAGCGCCGCCTCGGAGCCGAAGTTGAAGCGAAACCGCAGGTAGTAGTTTAAGTTGCGCAGCGCCAGACCGCTGGTCCACATGTAACCCGTCTCGTCCAGGTTGAAGTCCCCCGTGAACTGGTCGTAATTCAGGCTGGAGTCCACCACCTCGCCGGTGTAATTCACCTCGAAGCCCGCGGCGTGCTGGTCCTCGATGGTCCCCCCGGGATTGCGCGAGTCGTAGTCCGCCACCCCCATGCCCAGCACGTTCCACTCCCCGTTCTCGCCGAAGTTGAGGTTGAAGTCCGTCGCGTAGGCCGCGTAGTCGTAAGCCGGCAGCGCCGTCCCGTCCGACGCCTCCACGCCTTGAGCCAGGCGGGACGACCCGGCCAGCCCGACGTAGCCGCCCGGGGTGACGTCGAAAGTCAGGCGGGCCATGCCCCAGTCGCTCGCGGCTTCGGCGGCCAGGTCGGTGACCGCCTCATCGGTGTGGGCATAGAAGGCTCCGTAGCCCAGGCGGTCCGCCTTTCCCGTCAATCTGCCGCCGCCGACGATGAAGGAGTCCTCGTAGAGGCCCTGGGAGTCGAAGAGCCGCTTGCCGATGCGCCGCGAGTAGAACATGGTGAAGTACGAGGTGGCGAAAAAGTTGGAGTTTTCCAGGAAGAAGGGCCGCGTCTCGGAGAGGTACACCTGGTCCCGGCCGACCACGTACTGGTCCGGGTCCAGGTCTATCTCGGCGAAGTCGGGGAAGGCCGTGGCCGCCAGGTTCAGGTTGCGGCTCACGTCGAAATCCAGCACGAGGCCGGCCAGGGGCTTGAGCTGGTCGCGGTCATCACCTGCGAGCTCCGGATAGTTCCGGTAGTCGCCCTTGACGTAGGGCACGATTTCCAGACCCAGGCTCTGGCTCACGCCCTCGATGCCGGTCAGCCGGGCGCCGTACTCCGTGTAGAACATGTTGGAGGTGTAGGGCACCTCGGCCAGGTAGGTCTCCTCGTGCTTGCGGCGGACGACGCGGCCGGCGTTGAATATCCAGTCGTTCCCCGCGTCGGCGTCGAACTGGAAGTTGGCGAAGGGGATTGCGAACTCGGCGCTCCAGCCGTCGGCGGTCACGGCCGTGGCCGCGTCCCAGTGCCCGTCCCACTGCCCCGTGGCCCACTGGGCGCGGTTGGTGTAGAGCTGGTCCAGCTTCACCCCGGCGGGGTTGGTGCTGAAGTAGTACAGGAGCCGCCCGTCGCCGGTGGGCGAGAAATAGACGTCCACGTTGTCGTCGGCGGTGATGCCCGAGTCGCGCCGCGCCAGGTGGCTCTGCATTCCGTCGGGCTCGGAATCGCGGCAGTCGAAGGCGACATAGAGGGCCATCGAGTCGTACACGAAGGCCACCCGCGTCATCTCCGTGGAGGGCGCGCCGGGGTCGGGGTCGCGCTGGACGAAGCCCTCGTGCCATTGGGCCGCGCCCCAGCACGGGTCGTCCAGGAGCCCGTCGAGCACCGGGCCCTCGTCCACGCACACCGCGGCGACCTCGGGGACGGCCGAGGCGACGGCGGCCAGGAGGGTTGCCATGATGACCAATGTTCTCATCGTTCGACTCCGGAAGAGAGGTCTTCAAAGACCGGTGATAGTACCATACAGGACCATCGGTTAGTCGCCGGTTGACACACCGCGAGGGCGGTTATATATTCTTCCCGCCTTCACCTGGGCGCGGTCGAGCGAAAGGCTTATCGAAACATTGTCAGTCTGAGCGGTCTGGCTCGCGGGGA
>CAZNZF010000210.1:0-2513 GCA_964577465.1 uncultured bacterium
CCTACGTCATCGCAAATCACGGAGCGGCGCCCTCCCCCCTTTACACCAATCCACCAACGGGACTAAACTAGCCCCGCACCTCAACGCGGCCCCCCGTACACCATGAAACTGCGCGAGTGCGATTTCCTCGTCATCGGCTCCGGAATAGCCGGGCTCTCCATCGCCTTGCGCTCCGCCTCCCGCGGCTCCGTCGTCGTGCTGACGAAGAAGGAGGCCGCCGAGAGCAACACCAACCTGGCCCAGGGCGGCATCGCGGCGGTCATCGCCCCCGGGGACTCCTTCGACCAGCACGTCGCCGACACCCTGCGCGCCGGGGTCGGCCTCTGCCACCGCGACGCCGTGGAGCTCATGGTGCGCCAGGGCCCCGAACGGGTCCGCGAGCTGGCGGAGCTGGGGGCCGGGTTCACCCGCGAGCCCGACGGCGCATTCGAGCTGGGCCGGGAGGGAGGCCACTCCTCGCGCCGCATCGTCCACGCCAGCGACCTCACCGGCTACGAAATCGAGAAGGCGCTCCTGGCCGCCGCCCGCAAGCGCGGCGTGGAAATCGTCACCAACTCCCTGGCCTACGACCTGACCCTGGCCCCGGGGCCCGACGGCCTCAACCAGTGCACCGGGGTGGCGGCGGTGGAGGGCGACGAGGTCGTATTCTACCGCGCGCGGGCCGTGTTCCTCTGCACCGGCGGCGCCGGAAAGGTCTACCTCTACACCTCCAACCCCGACGTGGCCACCGGCGACGGCATGGCCCTGGCGCTCCGGGCCGGCTGCCGAATGGCCAACATGGAGTTCGTCCAGTTCCACCCCACCTGCCTGTACCACCCGCAGGAGCGGAGCTTTCTGATCACCGAGGCGCTGCGGGGCGAGGGGGCGCTGCTCCTGACCAAGGGCGGCCGCCGCTTCATGCCCGACTACGACGAGCGCGCCGAGCTGGCCCCCCGCGACATCGTCGCCCGCGCCATCGACTCCGAGATGAAGACCTCCGGCGAGAAGCACGTCCTGCTGGACGCCACGCCCGTCGGGGCGGAGAAGCTGAAGAAGCGCTTCCCCAACGTCTACGGCCGCTGCCTCGAGCTGGGGTACGACATCGCGCAAAAACCCTTCCCGGTCGTCCCGGCGGCCCACTACTTCTGCGGCGGGGTCCTGACCGACCTCCGCGGCCGCACCAACCTCCCCCGCCTCTACGCCGTCGGCGAGTGCGCCTGCACCGGGGTCCACGGGGCGAACCGCCTGGCCAGCAATTCACTTTTAGAGGCCGTGGTCTTCGCCCACGAGGCCACTGCGGACCTACCGGTGTGGATGGAGGAGCTCGGCCCGCTCCCTAAGGACGTCCCGCCCACGGAAATCCCCCGGGTCCAGCCGCCCACCGAGATGGTCACCCTGGACCACGACTGGGACAACGTCCGCCGCCTGACCTGGGACTACGTGGGCATCGTGCGCTCCGACCGCCGGCTGCGCCTGGCCGCCGACCGCCTCCGCCTCATCGCCCGCAGCGTGGAGGACACCTTCCGCCGGGGCTTCTGCGCCGACCTCATCGAGCTGCGCAACATCACCCAGGTGGCGCGCATGATCGTCCAGAGCGCCCTCGAGCGCCGGGAGAGCCGCGGGCTGCACTTCAACCGCGACTGCCCGGAGACCGACGACGCCCACTGGGCCCACGACACGGTTCTGACCGAGTTCGGCTAGGGGGGGAGATGGGGGCGACCGAAGCGGTGATTGCGGACCTGCGGCGGCGTGCGGCCGACGCGGCGAGCGTCATGTTCTTCACCGGCGCCGGGATGTCCGCCGAATCCGGCGTGCCGACCTACCGGGGCCAGGGCGGACTGTGGAAGAACTTCCGCGCCCAGGACCTGGCCACCCTCGACGCCTTCGAGCGCGACCCCGCCCTCGTCTGGGGCTGGTACCGCGAGCGGCGGAATAAATTACTGGAGGTCGAGCCCAACGACGGCCACCGGGCCATCGCCGAGGCCGCCGCTCGTATCCCCATCACCCTGGCGACCCAGAACGTGGACGGCCTCCACGCCTTCGCCGGCTCGAGGGATTTACTCGAACTCCACGGCAACATCTGGCGCGAGCACTGCCTGTCCTGCCCCACCACCGAGGACCGGAGCCGCCACTGGCGCGAGAAGGTCACCCAGGGGGAGGCGGACCCGCTGCCGGAGTGCCCGGCCTGCGCGTCGCTCATGCGGCCGTCGGTGGTCTGGTTCGGGGAGCCGCTGGACGGGCGGGTCATCGAGGCCGCCTTCCGAGCCGCCGAGGCCTGCGACCTGATGTTCGTCATCGGCACGTCGGGCGAGGTGCAGCCGGCGGCGAGCCTGCCCGTGGCGGCGCGGCGCGCCGGGGCGTACGTGGTCGAGGTCAACGTCGAGCCGACCCTCTTGACCGAGCGGTGCAGCGTGTCGATTTTCGAGCCCGCGGCCCGCGTATTGCCGAAAATCCTCGCGTGACGGCCCCCTCTCCCTTGAAGGGAGCGGCGCGCCGACGGGCTAGGGTGAGGGTAAAGGTAGGGAACTATAAAA
>CAZNZF010000211.1:0-2458 GCA_964577465.1 uncultured bacterium
TTGAGCCTTACGCTCAACCGTGTTCCGCGGGGAGGGGTTTCTTTATTCGAGTGTCAGTCCCCGCGAGCCCCACCATTTTTACTAACTACCTCTAACGAGCCTTACGCTCGACCGTTCCCCGCCGACGGCGCTCAGTGCGTCAGCCTCACCCGCTCCACCAGGCCCTCCGGCGCCGGCTCGTACTCCACCACGCACCCCACGCCGAGCCCCCAGACCCGGGACGCCCCGAGCTGGGCGACGTGGAAGAAGAGCTCCTCCGCCGCGTCCGGCGCGTCGGGGCCCAGCGGCCGGAGGAAGACGTAGCCCTTGTTGTAGTCGTAGTAGGTGACGATGCCCTGCATGATTCCGGCGGTTGAAGCGCGCGGTGAAAATAGCACCTCGCGGGGGCGGGGTCAAGACGGGAGGACGCCGCGGTGTGGTAGAATCAGTCCTCGACTCGGAGGGCACATGGACGAAAAAACCGTGCGGCACATCGCGAAGCTGGCCCGGCTGGGGCTGACCGCCGAGGAGCTCGAGCGCTTCCGGGGGCAGCTCGGTGAAATCCTGGCCTACGTCGAGTCGCTGCAGGGCGTGGACATCGAGGGCGTGCCGCCGTTCAGCGACATCTCGCCGCCCCGCGTCCCCCGGCGCTCCGACGCCGTGACGAACCCCCGCTCGGCGACCGGTGAGCTGGGCCAGGCGCCGCGGGTCGTGGACGGGCAGATCGAGGCCCCCTCCCCCCTCGGGGGCTAGTAGCCGCCGCGGGCGGCTCCCCTGGATAAAAACGGATGATTAAGCTCGAAGGCAGACGGGCGCTGGTGATGGGCCTCGGCCTCTTCGGGGGCGGGGTGGGGCTCACGCGCTACCTGGTCCGCCACCGGGCCCGGGTGACGGTGACCGACCTGCGCGAGGCGGACGAGCTGGCGCCTTCACTCGCGCTCCTGAAGGGCCTGGAGGTGGAGCTGCACCTCGGGGCGCACCGGGAGGAGGACTTCCGCGGGGCGGACATCGTCTTCGTCAACCCGGCGGTGCCCAAGACCTCGCCGTACCTCGCGTTCGCCCGGGAATCGGGGGCCGAGCTGTCGTCGGAAATCGCCCTCTTCGTCGAGCGCTTCCGCGGGACCACCCTGGCGGTGACCGGCTCCAACGGCAAGACGACCACGACGGGGATGCTGGGGGACATCGTGAGCCGCCACATCCCGGGCGCCCTGGTTGGCGGCAACATGGGGGTGTGCCTGTTGGACCGGGTGGACGACGCCCCGCCGAGCCTGCCCGCCGTGCTCGAGCTCTCCAGCTTCCAGCTCGAGGACCTGAGCCTCATCGGCTGGTCCCCCCACATCGCCGTGGTGACCAACCTGACCCCCAACCACCTGGACCGCCACGGCACGTTCACCGCCTACATCGAGGCGAAATCCCAAATCCTCACGCACCAGACCGCCCGGGACTCGGCGGTGCTCAACGCCGAAGACCCGCAGGTGGCCAAGCTGGCGGAGCTCGTCCGGGGGTCGGTCCTCCGGTTCGGGCTGGACGGCGGAGAGGGGGTCAACTTCTACCGGGAGCCCGGGGGTTCCGAGGGCAAGGGTCGGCTGGTGGCGCGCTTCGCCGGGGCGGAGCAGCGGTACTTCGAGCTGGATAAATTCGCCCCGCGGGGCGACCACAACGTGGCCAACGCCCTGGCGGCCTCGGGAGCGGCCTACGCCTTCGGCATCCCGCTGTCGGTGACGGCGGCGGCGCTGGCGGAGTTCAAGCCCATCGCCCACCGGCTGGAGGAAATCGCCGTGGTGAACGGCGTGGCCTACTTCAACGACTCCATCGCCACGACGCCGGAGTCGGCGGTGGCGGCGCTGCGGAGCTTCACCGAGCCGGTGTGGCTCATCGCCGGCGGCTACGACAAGGGGACGCCCTTCGGCGAGCTGGGGCACGAGATTGCTCTGCGGGCCAAGGGCTGCCTTTTGGTGGGGAAGACGGCGGACGCGATTCAGCGCGCCGTGGAGCGGGGGGTGGAGGAGGTCACCGCGGACGGCTACCGACCCCACCTGGAAACGCTGGAGGCGGCGGGGACGCTGGAGGCGGCGGTGGAAAGGGCGGCGGAGCTGGCCGCGCCGGGCGAGGTGGTGCTGCTGTCGCCGGCCTGCGCCAGCTACGACCAGTTTTTGAATTTCGTCGAGCGGGGGGAAAGGTTCCGCGGGTTGGTGCATCGGCTGGCGGCGGCGCAGAGAGCGGAGTAGGATTTTTTAAAAAAATCCGGCGGGGCCGGTTTTTTTTCGTCGAGGGGCGGCCCTCGGCCCGGGGGAAACGACGGGGGTGCTCAGAATGCCGGGGCATATTGACCGGCCCGTTTTTTTTGCGACGGACGCGGGTGCCGTAGTTTGCGATGACGTAGGGCGGCCCTTCCACGTGCCGCCGCGTATTGCGATGACGTAGGGGCGGACCGACGGCAATTAAGCGATGATGTAGGGGCCGACCTTCAGGTCGGCCC
>CAZNZF010000212.1:0-1979 GCA_964577465.1 uncultured bacterium
CCCTTAGTCCCTCTCCCACGGGGAGAGGGAAACCGCTGCAACCACACTCCCCCCACCCCGCGGCGGTTAATCCCCGCCGCCGCCCATCAGGATGTCCTCGGCCTGCTCGATGTCCATGGGCTCGCCGACCTCGGCGGGCGGCTTGGAGGTGCTGTCGGCGCCGGCGGAGATGGTCACCACCCGGTCCTTGGGCACGTAGAACTCGCGGCTTATGAGCCCACCCTGGGTGGCCACCTTCAGCTTGTGCTCGCCCGACAGGAGCTGGAGCCGGCCCTTGGGCAGCTTGCCGATGTAGATAGCGTCGATCCATACGTCGGCGCCCTCCGGGCCCACCAGGTTCAGCCAGCCGTAGGTGGACACGTTGAGCTCCACCTCGAAGGAGACGATGTCGCCCTCGCCGGGGGTGAACTCGGTCTCCAGGGTGTTGAACTCGTACTTTTCGAAGCGGAGGGTGTAGGACCGGCCGCGCTGGAGACGGGTCTTCAGGGGGGTGGTGCCGAAGCGGCGGTCGTTGATGTATACGGTGGCCTCGGGCGGGCGGCTGATGATGTCGATGATGACCTCGTTCGCGGCCACCGTGTACTCCGACCCGGCGACGACCTGGTTCTCCTCGTCGTCGTTGTTTTGCAGCTCAAGCCAGTTGATGGTGGCGATGGTCCCCCAGACGAGGGCGCCGAGCCCCAGCGCTCCCAAAAAAACCGCCACCAGGAGCCGCTTCCGGTAGCGCCACTTCTCCCCCGGGCCCAGAACCTCCTTATCCCCCCGCAGCCGCCGGTCCTTCTCCTCGGCGTAGATGACCCGCAGGCCGGCGTCCATATCGTTCGCCAGCTCCGAGGTCGTGTTGTAGCGGTCCTCGGGGTTCTTCTCCAGGCACCGGAGGATTATCTTCTCCAGCCACTCGGGGATGTCCGAGTTGAGCATCCGGGGCGGGATGGGCGGCTCGTTTATCTGCTTGAAGGCGACGGCGATTTTCTTGTCGGCGGTGAAGGGCAGGCGCCGGGTGAAGAGCTTGTACATGAGGATGCCCATGGAGTAGATGTCGGAGCGGGCATCCACGTTGTGCCCCTGGCACTGTTCCGGGCTCATGTACTCGGGCGTGCCGATGGCCGTGTTCTCCTGGATGGCGGCCGTCTTGGCGATGCCGAAGTCCAGGAGGGTGACGTGGCCGTCGGAGCCGATGATGACGTTGCCCGGCTTCACGTCGCAGTGGACCACGCCGCGCGAGTGGGCGAATCCGAGCGCCCGGACGAGCTGGATGACGTATTGAAGGCCGTCCTTGGTGGTGACGGCCGATTTGGCGATGAGGTGCTCCAGGCTCTCGCCGGCCAACAGGTTCATCACGAAGTAGCTGCGCCCGGCGTCGGTGCCCACGTCGTGAATCATGACGATGTTGGGGTGCTCGAGCTCGGCGGCGCGGTGGGCCTCGGCCAGGAACCGCTCGGCGTACCCCGCGCGCTGGGAGAGCCGCGAGGGCAGGACCTTGACCGCCACGTTGCGCTTCAGGTTCTCGTCGTAGGCCTCGTAGACGATGCCCATCCCGCCGATGCCGATGCGCCGGCGGATGCGGTACTTGCCGATGTACTCGGGGATTCCGTCGGCGTCCAGCTTCTCCATGGGCGACGTCTGAATCTGCACCTGCGCGATGGGCTGGCCGCAGTTGTGGCAGAAGTCGGCGTTCTCGTCCACCCGGGAGCCGCAGTGGAAGCAGTACATCGGTTCTCCGGTTTTCGACGCTTCGTAGGAATATTACGCCATGAAAGCGGCCGTGGCAAGGGTCGCCGGTAATAAAACGCGCCGGGGCGGCGCCGCGTTCCCGGAAGGAGTGGGGATTGCGTGTAAATCCCCGCACCGTAAATGTAGGGCGGGGACTTTAGTCCCCGCCGTTCCGTTTCCTGCGACGACGTAGGGGCGGGTCTCCTGACCCGCCCGCGGGCGACCGTGGACTCCTCGCCCCAACGGGTCAAATTTGCGACGGATGA
>CAZNZF010000212.1:1989-2413 GCA_964577465.1 uncultured bacterium
CGCCCGCGCGCGGGCGGTGGGGCGGGGTCCCCCCCCCCCCCGCGGGGGGGGTGTGGCTGGGGCGGGGCGCCCCAACGCGGCGGGGTTAGGAAACCCCGCCCTACGGATAGAATCGCGCGTATCCCTCGTAGGGGCCGACCTTAAGGTCGGCCCGCGGGCGAACTTGAACGGCGCGCCGTCGGTCGGCCCCTACGAGATTAATGCCGAGGGGTTGGGGTGAGGGTAAAAAGGGCGGCATACAGAGCTGCCGCCCTACATATCAACCTAAAAAACGTAGGGCGGGGGCTCTGTACCCCGCCCGCGAATCACCGGCTGACGACCAGCCGCTGCGTCAGCGACCCGGCGCTCGTTTCCAGGCGGTAGAGGTAAACACCGCTGGGAATTTCCGCGCAATTCCACGAGACCTCGTGGCGCCCGGCGGTCA
>CAZNZF010000213.1:0-2410 GCA_964577465.1 uncultured bacterium
AGGAGGCCGTCAACGTGCCTGCGCGCGCCTACCACTGGGTCGAACAGAGGGTGGTCCGGCTGCTGGACTACTTCGAGCGGGCGCCCGTCACGCTGGGTCGGGCGCTGGCGCTCCTGGCCGCCGTGTTCGCCTTCCGCAACGTCTTCGAGGCGCTGGCCGCCGGCGCACCCCTCTACTACCCCGCCGCGTTCCTCGTTCACTTCCCCCTGGCATATCTGCCCGGCATAGTGCTCATCCCGCTGGTCCTGGCGGCGCTTTCCGGCGAGCGGGTGGAGCGGGTGACGAAGGTGCTGGTCGTGGCCTGGGCGCTGACCGTCCTCCCGCCGCTGTTCGAGCTGGTCGCGGGCCACGTCGGGGCGCGGATAAGCTACCTGCCCATCCAGCCCGGGCGCTTCTGGTGGAGCGTGGCGAACTACTTCAACCCGGGGGTGGAGTTCGCGGGGGCCACGGCGGGGGTGCGGCTCGAGGCGGCGCTGGGCGTGATTCTGGGCGGGTACTACGTCTACCTGAAAAGGAAAAAAATCTGGGTCGCCCTGGTGAGCCTGCCGGTCATCTTCTTCGTGATGGTCAACGTCTTCAGCCTGCCCTACATCTTCCACCACCTGCTGCGGGCCTGCGGGTCCGACATCCCTCACGTGGCGGCGCTCTTCGGCACGCGGGGGCTGGTCCTGCGCCCGGCGCTGGACCTGTCCGATTACTCCACGGCGCTGCTGGACCTTCTTTATCTGACGCCGCTGGCGGCCCTGTGGCTTTTGGTCTACGGATGGAAAAAGCTGAAGGAGGTCGCGCGGTGGGCCTTCCGCCTCGACACCGGCGGATTCGCCCTGGCGACGGCCGTCGGTCTGTATCTCGGCTATCGGGCGGTGGGGGGCGGGCTGCCCCTGGACAATCCGCTGGACTGGATGGCCATGTGCGGCGCGGTCCTGGCGGTGTTCCACGCCGCGCTGGGGATAAAACTGCTGCTGCCCAAGGATTCGCCGGGGGACAAGCCGAGTGACGCCGACGGCGGCCCGCTCACCGACCGGGAGCGGAGGAACGTCGGGGCGGTCTGCCTCCTACTGGCCGCGGGTTACGCGGGGACGGTCAACTATTACCTCCTGGGTGTGATGGCGGTGTTCGCGGCGGCCCAGGCCTTCCTCTACCTGCGGCCGTTGAACCTGCGGCGCGTGTGGCCGCTGTCGGGCCTCTTCATCGGCGTCTCGACGGTGGCCGCGCTGGGCGTGGGTCTGGCGGCGTTCATCGGCGGGGCGGTGACCACGGCGCTCCCCGGCGCGCTCACCTGGGGCGTGCTCGTCGTCGCGGTCCTGGGCGCGGGGGTGCTGGAGCTGCGGCCGGAGGCGCTCGTGGGCGGCCTCGCGAAAAACGGTCGGCGCGTCTTCGCCGCGATTACCGCGGGTCTGGGAGTCACCGTCGCCGTCCTGCTGCCGTTGCCTCTGTGGAGCCGCATCGCCCTCGGCGTTCTCGGGACTGGATTGGCCGCGCTGATTCTCGTGCGGGGGAGAATGCCGCGCTGGGCCCACCTCGTCTGGCCGCTGGGGGCGCTGGTCGTTCTGGGCGGGCGGATGAGCGCGGGCGATGAGCCGGTGTCGTTCGGCGACCTGCCGCCCAATCCCGTCGTCGTCGCCGCCCTCGACGAGGCCGTCGATTTCGAGCGGAACGACCTCTACGCCCACGCGGCCCTGGAGTACGCCCGGGCGGTGGAGGCCGGTGACGAGCGGGCGCAGGTGCTGGGTCCCCTGGCCTTCAACCTGCGGCAGACCGGCAGGCTCGACGAGGCGGAGGCGGTCCTGGAGCGCTCGGTGGCCCTCCACCCCGGTCACGCCCCGGCCCTGGTGGACCTGGCGGCGACGAAGGTCGCCCTGGGGAAAATCGACGAGGGCGAGCGGCTGTACCTGCGCGCCCTGGCGCTCTGGCCGGACCTGATTCAGCCCCGGGTGTCCCTGGGGCGGCTGGCGCTGGACCGGGGTTTATCGTACCGGGAGCGGGGGGAGATGGAGCTGGCGGCGGAATCCTTGACCGAGGCTCTGGACTGGGCTAAAGGGGCGTACGACCTGGCGCCGGACGACGACTCGGCCGCCGGGCTCCTGGCCGCGGTGCAGGAGGAGCTGGGGAATTATTCCGAGGCGTACACGCTGTGGGAGAAGCGGGCCCACGCCGCGCCCCTGGACCCCGGCACCCGCATCGCCCTGGCCCGGCTGGCCCTGAAAATGGGGGAAATCGACACGGCGCGGGATTGGCTGGAAGAGGCCCGGTCGCTGGACCCCGCCGTCGAGATACCGCCGGGACTCCGGGAGCTTCTGCGCTGAATGTGGGCCAGGCGGGAAGACGCGCCGACGGGCCGGGGTGAGGGGTAAAAAGGGGCGGGGTACAGAGCCCCCGCCCTACGTTTAAAGGAAGGACCGGCGTTCGG
>CAZNZF010000214.1:0-2380 GCA_964577465.1 uncultured bacterium
GGTCTCCCACGGCGGGGTTGCATATCTGCCGCCGGGGCCCAACGGCTTCCTGGACGTGCTGTATATGACCGACGAGTTCGACCACGGAATACTCGAGAACGGCGTCGCCACGTCTCCCAGCTACGGCTGGGTCTCCGCGGACGACTTCGTCCTGGACGAGGATTTCGAAATCGAAGCCATCACCTGCTGGGTCATCGACTACCAACACCCGTCGGGTCACTACAGCCGCTTCTGGAACGACACCGGCGGCGGCGGTCCCGGCTCCGAACTGGAAAACGCGCCGTCGGAGTTCGTGCTGACCTCCACCGGCGAGTACGAGTGGGGCTACCTGCTCTACCAGTGCGACATCACCATGGACGCGGCCTATGAGATCGAGGCCGGCCACTACTGGTGGGCTTCGTACTTCTCGAGCGGCTTCTGGTACATGCTGTGCCGTTCCAACGCCTACGACTACATGGTCTACTTCGATTACGGCGGCGGCGGCTCCGGTCCGTGGTACTCCTCGCAGGCCCAGTGGGGCTCGGCCTACGACTTCTTCCAGATAATAGAGGGCAGTAGCGGTTGGTATCCCGGTGACCCTCCCTACGTGACCGACATGGACCCCGACGACGGGGATACTGGCGTCCCGGTGGACACGGACATCGTGTTTCACTGCGTTGATGACATGCATGCGGTAGACATTGACACGATTATTTTCACCGTGGAGGACCAATCGCGGAAATTGGGGGACGGAGCACTGTGGGCCGATTTATCTTCGCTTTCGATGTATGGCAACCCTCGACCAGCAGGCGAGATTTCGGGCACGCTCGATATTGACGACTCCGACCCGCTGGATGTCATCTGCACCTTCACACCCGACGAGAACCTGCCGGTGGACCTCATCACCTGCACCGTGGCCGCCGGGCTGGCCGACTCCAAGGGTTGGGAGATGGCCGACGACTTCGTCTGGACCTTCTCCACGGGGAACTACGACGTGGAGCAGAAGTCCTGGGGGGCCGTCAAGGCGGAGTTTTAACAAGTCCGTAAACGTTCGACTCAAGGAGGAGAACATGCGAAAAGCGCTGTTGCTTTTAGTCGTCGTCGCCGCGGCCTTCGGGGGTGCGTACGACCTGCTGGTCGTCTACTGCGAGGGTGGCGGCGGCTACACCATCCCCGAGTTCGACAACGACCCTTATTACGATTCCGTGACCTACATGGACGGGACGTACTCGCTCATCAGCCAGTCCACCTGCGCGAACTACGGCTGCGTTTTTTCGTGGAACAACTACCAGTACACGAGCGGCCAGGGCGACGCCTTCGGCAACTACGTGACGGAAGACTGGGGTGCGGTGGTTCTCTGTGTTTGGGGTATCTCCCAGTGCTACGGCAAAATCATCGACGACCCATACCTGTGCCCAATCAACGGCGGAGGCAGCCAGTATTCTTCCGTGAACCTGGGGACGATTTACGAGCCGGACTATCCCATGATTGACGGCTTTTCGGGTACGGTGTCCAGCATCAACGGGATGTACTACTGGGTCAGCGGCAATATGGAGAGCGGCGCCCTCCGGGTGGCCGACAACTCCGCCGGCACCCCGCTGGCGGCCATCAACGAGAACGAGGATGTCGCCGCCCTGAATATCTGCCCCGGCTCGTACAGGTACTGGTCCGGCGACGGCTGGATACTGATGAACAACACCATCGAAACCATGATGATGAGCGGTCCGGTAGATAACGACCCGCCGTACGTCTACGGCGTGGACCCCGAAGACGGTGCGGTCGATGTGCCTGTGGATTCCAACATCGTCTTCCACTGCAAGGACGACCGTCACCACGTGGAGCTCTTCACCATCGATTTCACCGCCCGGGACACCACCCTCTCCGGCGGTCGCGCCCTGCACACCGGCGCCTCCATGAGCGTAGACTTTGATTCGACCAATATAATCCCCGGCGACCTGGACTTTGACGACACCGACCCCAAGGATGTCGTCTGCACCTTCGACCCCACTTATGACCTCAACGACGAGGATACCATCACCTGCACCGTGGCCGCCGGCCTGGCCGATTCCTGCGGTAACGAGATGGTCGACGACTTCGTCTGGAGCTTCGAAACCGAGGAAATTCCGAATGTGGAGCAGAAGACCTGGGGGGCCGTCAAGGCCGAGTTCTGAACCGAAGGCCGGGGAAAAGGACACCCACCCAAATGGCCGATAGATAATTATTGACGTAGGGCGGCAACTCCGTGTGCCGCCCGTTTTCACCCAAAAGGGCGGGGTACAGAACCCCCGCCCTACATTCAAACGACTGCGGCCCGTGGCCCCCCTCTCCCTGTGGGAGCGGCGCGCCGACGGGGATGGGGGTGAGGGCTGCCTCATATCCCCTCTCCCCTTTGGGGAGAGGG
>CAZNZF010000215.1:0-2324 GCA_964577465.1 uncultured bacterium
GAACAGCGCCCGATGGGCCAGGAGGCCCACGGTGACCACGGTGGTCTTGAAAAAGCCCCGCGGCGCCAGGATGAGCGTCCGGGGCTCACGGACGGCCAGGCGGAGCCATTCGCGGTGGAAGGGCTCGAAGCGCCGCCCGGGGTAGAGGCAGCTCACGACGAGAAGCCACGGATCGCGGGCGAGAATTTTTTTAAGGAGCGACCGCCGGCCCGCCGGGGGAATGCCCCGCAGTCGGCGCCAGACGTCCGCTTCCACGTGCGTCCCATCGAAGGGGCCGTCCGGCCTATGTCTCGTCGTCGCCGAAGCCGAGCTCGTCGCCCAGGCGCCCGAAAATTTCCCGGCCGACCTCGTCGGAGGTTCCCCCCGCCGCGGAGCCGTCCAGCTCCAGGAGCATGCGCGCCGCGTCGAGGAGGTCGCCCGGCCTGGCCACGGTGAGCTTCCCGTCCTCGATTTCGCGCTCGGCCCGCTCGAGGAGCTTTTTTAAAAGACCGGCCACGGTCGCGCGCGGCGAGGATGTACCGCTGTCTTCGGGGGTGTTCATAGATGCGTCATGCACCCGGCCGACCCATGAGGTAGGCGCGGATGCGGTTGAGGCGGCGGCCCGAGGAGAACCAGCGGTCGGCGTCGCGGAGCATGAAGAGGAAAATCTCCCGCGCCCGTCGGCGCGCCTCGTCGGCGGGGAGGTCGGCGTTTTCATTCTCCACGGCGCTCTCGATGCGGGAGAGCGGCCAGACTTCGGCGGGGAGTTTGAACATGGGGCGGCTCGGCGGTTGGGAGTGAATCCGGTTCGGGGTCGTGTATTCAGTTCCCCCTCTCACCCCCTATTACGGATTGGGAGGGTCCGATTATAACACTTGCATCATATAATCATCATACGGCGGAAAACCGCTACCCGTCGGGACCCGGGCCGCCCGACAGACGGCGGGCCAGGCGACGGCGGGCCCGGGACAGGATGGCCGCCAGGCGGGGCTGGCTGACGCCGAGCGTTTCCGCCGCCTCGCGCTGGGCATACCCCGAGAGGTAGTAGAGCGCCACCGCCCGCCTCTCGCGGTGCGGCAGCCGGTCGAGAAGCTCCTCCACCTCCAGTTTCAGCGAGAGCCACTCCTCCAGGGCGCGCTTGGCGTCCCCCGACCGTCGGGACCGGGGGGAGGAGACCCGCTGGGGTTGCGGATGCAAGAGGTGGGCGAGCGCGAGGGGGTAGAGCCGCAGCAGGCCCTGCAGGCGCTCGTCGGGGTCGAGCTGCGAGACGTCGAACTGCACGGGACCTCCTTTTTTAAAGCGTTGACGGTACGGATACTTGACATTTGTAAAATTGCATATTATAATCATCATGGGGTTGACAAAAAGAGTCTGCAAAAAATCATAATAGAATCATAGGTCGCTGTCAAGCACCGGGGAGGAAAAAAGATGGAAACCCTCGGCGCCCGCATAAAAAGGCTCCGCACCGCCCTCAACCTGCGACCCGCCGAGCTCGCCCGCCTCGTCGGCATCCCGCCCCAGTACATCGACAACTGGGAAAACCGCGGGCACCGGCCGAGCTCGCGCTACGGAACCCTGTTGTCCCAAGCGCTCGGCATCACCGAGGAGGAACTCTTCACCGGGCGCAAGCCCACCAACCACGACGAGCTGTCGAAGCTGACCATCATGGAGCTTCTGCAGAAGGCCGCCCAGGCCACCGCCGCGCTCCCCGGCTACGAGGTCCGGCGCTTCCCCCTCCTGGGCGAAATCGCCGCCGGCGCGCCCTGCGAGGCCGAGGGCGAAGAGGCCCTGCCCGTCGCCACCCACGTCCCCCGCGGGACCAACGAGAACTGCTACTTCCTCCGAGTCCAGGGCGACTCCATGCTCGGCGACGGCATCATCTCCGGCGACCTCGTCCTCATCGACCCCGACACGGACCCGGAGCACATGAACGAGCAGGACATCTACGCGATTCTCTTGAACCAGAACAACGTCACCCTCAAGCGCATCCGCCGGGTGGGCGGCGTGATGTGGATGGTGGGCTCGAACCCGAAAATCGCGCCCATCCCGCTCACCGACGAGCGGCACGGCGAGGCGCGCGTCCTGGGCCGGCTCATAAAGCTCGAACGGTACTACCACTAGGCGCGTCATACGTCGGGAAACCACGGCGCACAATCCGTGTGAAGGCTCCATGAACCGGGCGGCGTCCGTTTCATCGGACGAACATTGAATAATCCAGTCTGCATATGACAAACCCCGGCAAAGGACCGGGGTTCGGCGCGGAGCCGTATGAATTTCGTCGAATGAGACGCCCGCGGGCGGGGACGGAGGACCCGTCCTACGCCCCGCCCCTACGGCATCGCCAT
>CAZNZF010000216.1:0-2309 GCA_964577465.1 uncultured bacterium
TTTGTTACAGCGATGATGACCGTACTAGAAAAAACGCTCTTTACAAGTTCAAACCCTAGTTCAAAGTTAATTGTGTTGTATCTTTTGTAGAGTGTGTAATGGATGTTGATAATAGCAATATTTCAACACGTTTCAACGACGCCCCTTGAACCATGTTCCTGCGCATACTCGCCGTCCTGGCCGGACTCTTCCTCTACCTCACGGTCGGGCGCTACCTCTTCCGCGCCTACCTCTGGCTGGGATGCTTCGCCGATAAGGTGCCCTACGCCAGCCGCCGACAGGAGCTCGAACGCCTCTCGGCCTGGCAGGTTTTCACCTGGCCCCTCTTGCTGGTTTTCCTCCCCTTCTACGCCGTCTGGGCGTTGGTCAAAAGGATAAGTTGAGATGGCGATGAAACTGCGTTCCCGCGTAAAGCCGCTCCTGGTGCTCCTGCCGGTCCTGGCCGTCCTCGCGGCCGGGTGCGAGGAGGAGCCGTCGCTGGCCTACCTGGACGAGGGCGAGGTCTACCTGTGGGAGCCCGGGGCGGACCAGCCGCGGCCGCTGGCGCACCGGGACGACGTGGACGAGTTCTTCTGGTCCCCCTCGGGGCGGCACGTGGCCTACCGCGTGGCCAAGCCCATCGGCGACAGCTTCTGGTGCTTCACCGGCGTGGACACGGGGGTGGAGGTGAAGACGCGGACGGAGCCGCTGTTCTCCGCGGTGGGCCGGACCGTGGCCTACATCAAGGACCGGGACCAGCAGCTCATCCTCCTGGACGAGGCCGGCGGGGAGCAGAAGCTCATCGCCGAGTGGGTCTGGTCGGCCGAGTGGAACCCCTCGGGGACGAGGCTGGCCTACGTGGAGGAGGGCGACCTCAAGGTCTTCGAGCTGGATGGCGGGACGAGCCGCTACCTGGCGGGGGGGGTGGCCTCGGGTCCCGATTTCGTGACCGACGACCTGGTGCTGTTCATCTCCGACTCGGGGACCCTCAACGCGGCCCTGGCGGACGGCAGCGCCGTGTACCGGCTGGTGGAGGAGGTGGGCGACTACTACGTGGCGCGGGACTACTCGGGCCGGGTGCGCGGCTCGCGGCTGGTCTGCGTGGACCGGGACCGCGACGCCTACCTGATGGATTTCGACGGCTCCGGCCAGACCCGCACCGGCACGGATTTTTACCGCATGGCCTGGGACTCGACCGGCTCCCGGTTCTTCCTGGTCGAGGAGGACCAGGGGCGGATGCACACCGGCGTCTTCTCCGCCTCGGGCGATGAGCTCCTGGAGGTGAAGGACCCCTGGGACGCGAAGGCCGCCGACACGCTGGCCTGGAGTTCCGGCTCCGACGAGCTGGCGTACATGGACGGCGAGGGCTCCCTGTACGTCGTGGACCTGGACGGGGCGCAGACGCTGGTGGCCAAAGGCGTGAACGACTTCGCCTGGGTCCCCTATCGGCGGCAGTTGGTGGTCCTCATGCCGCGCGCCGGCGGCGGGGAGGTGATTCCCCACGAAACGCCCGCGGACGGGGCGGAGGCGGTGACCGCCGTCACCGGGGCGACGCCGAGACCCGAGGAGGCGGCCGGAGAAACCGTGGAGCCGGAGGTCGCCCCCGAAACTGCAGAGGCGCCCGCGGTCGAGCCCGTCGAAACCGCGCCTGTTGAAACGGAACCTGCACCACAGAAGCCCGCCGCGGTGGAGGCCGTCCCGCCGGTGCCCGAGCCGACCGTCGTCGATGAATCCGCCGTAACGGAAGAGGTCGTGCCCGAGCCGGTCCCGCCCGTGGAGACGGACACCGCCGTGTACCTCTACGACCTGGAGGGCAAGCCGCGCAAGATGCTGTCGCGGAGCGGCTCGCTGCCGCTGTTGTCCCCGCGGGGCAAACGGTTCCTCGCCGTGGAGCCGCTGCGGGAGGGCCTCTACAACGCCGTCATCGGGTCGATGGACGAGGACGAGCGGCAGTACCTGGGCAAGTTCCGGGTGCCGGACTTCCCGGCGGCCTGGCAGCCTGTGGGACAGGTTTTCGAGGGGCACCTGGTCGGGGTGCTCGTGACCCTGGCGCTGGTGGCCATCGGCATCGTGGCGCTTTACATAATCATCCGGCGGATTATCCTGAAGCGGAAAAAGGCGACCGCGCCGACCCAGGAATCCGTGCCCGACCTCGAGGACTCGATGTAGGCAACGGTCCGGTCCGTGCTATGCGATGATGTAGGGCGGGGCTCCGTCCCCGCCCGCGGGCCGACCGCAGAGGGTCGCCCCTACGGGGAATTGCGCGGCGCGAAATGTAGGGCGGGGAATCCTTTCCCCGCCGCTTCCGATTGCGCCGACGTAGGGGCGGA
>CAZNZF010000217.1:0-2261 GCA_964577465.1 uncultured bacterium
CGACCGTCCACGGTCGCCCGCGGGCGGACCTGAAGGTCCGCCCCTACGTCATCGCGGTGGATGCGATGTAGGGCGGCCCCTCTGTGGGCCGCCGCGTTTTAAATGGCGGCGGGGATAAGTATCTGCGACCGAAGGTAATCCCCGCCCTACGTTTCGCGCCGCGCAATTCCCCGTAGGGGCCGACCTCTAGGTCGGCCCGCGGGCGGACCGGTCGGTCGGTCCCTACGAGGACCAATCCACCCGCGCCACCCTGGAACGCTTATTGCGATAATCCCCTCCGACGGGACTTTTTTGCGTAAAAAACCGGAGGAAAATGGAGAGGCATCTGGACCCCAACGCCCTGGAAGTCGTTCATTCGGCACAGGATATAGCGAAAACCCTCGGCTTCGACTATATCGGCACCGAGCACCTGCTGGCGGGGATAGCGCGCCAAATCGGCACGGACGCCGCCGCGGCCCTCGCCCGGCGCGGCGCCACCTTCGACGCCGTTACCGACGAGCTCAAGCGGCTGTTGACCAAGCCGGCGCGGACCGCCCAGCTCGCGTTCACCCCCCGGGCCGAGGCCGCCCTGAACCGCGCGGCGCAGTCCGTGGCCGATTCCGCGGGGAAGAAGGCGGGACCGGCGCACATCCTGGCCGCGATTCTGGCGGATTCCAACTCGGGCGCCAGCCGCGTCCTGGCCTCCCTCCACGTCCCCACCGACGAGATTCTCGCCGAGCTGGGCGCGCCCGCGGGCGAGGACGCCGACTCCGCCCTGAAGGCCTTCGGCCGCGACCTGACCGAGCTGGCCCGCCGGGGCAAGCTCGACCCCGTCATCGGCCGCGAAGAGGAAATCGACCGCGTCATCCAGGTCCTCTCCCGCCGGACGAAGAACAACCCCGCCCTCATCGGCGAGCCGGGCGTGGGCAAGACCGCCATCGTCGAGGGGCTGGCCCAGGCCATCGTGGAGCGCCGGGTGCCCGAATCGCTCTTGGATAAAAAGGTCATCATGCTGGACCTGGCGGCGGTTGTGGCCGGCTCGAAGTACCGCGGCGAGTTCGAGGAGCGGCTGAAGAAGCTTCTTAAAGAAGTCGAGGGCGGCAAATACATCCTGTTCCTCGACGAGCTGCACGTCATCGTGGGGGCCGGCGCCGCCGAGGGCGCCATCGACGCCGCCAACATCCTCAAGCCCGCCCTGGCCCGCGGCGAGCTCCAGGCCATCGGCGCCACCACCCTCGCCGAGTATCGCAGGCACATCGAAAAGGACGCCGCCCTGGAGCGCCGCTTCCAGCCCGTGCTCGTCGAGGAGCCCACGGTGGAGGAGACGGTGGCCATCCTCGAGGGCCTGCGCCCCAAGTACGAGGAGCACCACCAGGTGAAAATTTCCGGCGAGGCGGTGGAGGCCGCGGCGCGGCTCTCGGAACGCTTCGTCAGCGACCGCTTCCTCCCCGACAAGGCCATAGACTGCATGGACGAGGCGGCGGCCAGGGTCCACCTGGACAACCTCGTCGTCCCGCCGGACCTGGCCCGCCTGCGCGCCGAAGTCGTACGGCACGAGGCCGACGAGCGCGGGCTCTCCGCCAGGCAGGACTACGAGGCCGCGGCCCAGGCCCACGCCAAGGTCCTCGAGCTGCGCGACCGCCTGCGCCTCGCCGAAGAAAAGTGGAACGGCGAAAAGAGCGAGGCGGTGAGCCGCTCCCTGGTCACCCCCGAGGACGTGGCCCGCGTGGTCAGCCGCTGGACCGGCATCCCCGTCACCCAGCTCTCCGCCGACGAGCGGGAGCGCCTGAAGAACATGGAGGAGCACCTGCACCGGCGGGTCATCGGCCAGGATGAGGCGGTGGGCGCCGTTTCGCGGGTCGTCCGCCAGCACCGCGCCGGCCTGTCGGACCCCGACCGGCCCCAGGGCTCATTCCTGTTCCTCGGCCCCACCGGCATCGGCAAAACCGAGCTGGCCAAGGCCCTGGCCGAGTTCCTCTACGGCGACGAGGGCGCCGTCACCCGCATAGACATGAGCGAGTACATGGAGAAATTCTCCGTGACCCGGCTCATCGGTGCGCCCCCGGGCTACGTGGGCTACGAGGAGGGGGGCCAGCTCACCGAGGCGGTCCGCCGCAAGCCCTACTCCGTGATTCTGTTGGACGAAATCGAGAAGGCGCACCCCGACGTCTTCAACGCCCTGCTGCAGGTGCTGGACGACGGTCGGCTGACCGACTCCCACGGGCGCACCGTGGACTTCAAGAACGCGCTCATCATAATGACCTCCAACGTCGGGGCCCGGC
>CAZNZF010000218.1:0-2220 GCA_964577465.1 uncultured bacterium
GATTCTATCCCCGCCGCTTTGTTAATCGCGGCGGCCCGCAGAGGGGCCGCCCTACGTTAAAAATCACCTATCGGTTGTAGGGGCGGGTGTCCACACCCGCCCGCCGAAATACCCTACCCCGTGGCCCGCAGCTTCTCCACAATCTGCTCCACGGTCAACAGCTTCCCCTCGCTGACGAGTTTTCCGTCAATCTCCAGCGCCGGCGTGAACATCACCTTCGCGGCGGAGATTTTCGCCAAATCCTCCTCCTTGAGGACGATCCCCTGTTCCCCGGCGGCCTCCAGCGCCTCGAGGCAGTTCTGGTACAGCCGCCCGCACCGGGCGCAGCCGCTTCCGTAAATCTTCAACTGACGCATATTCCTCCTCAACCGACGGTGGGAAAGATTGACCCGAAGAACCAGCCGGCCAGGGTGGACATGACCACCACCAGGCCGACGTAGACGGCGGTTTTTTTCGTGCCCAGAACGGAACCGATGACGAGCATGTTCGGGAGCGAGAGGGCCGGTCCGGCCAGAAGCAGGGCCAGGGCCGGTCCACCGCCCATCCCCGCCCCGATGAGCCCCTGGAGGATGGGCACCTCGGTGAGCGTGGCGAAATACATGAGCGCGCCGGCGACCGAGGCGAAGAAGTTCGCCAGGAGCGAGTTGCCGCCCACCGCGCTTTCTATCCAGCCCGACGGGATGAGCCCCTCGTGGCCGGGCCGCCCCAGGAGGAAACCCGCCACCAGGACGCCCGCGAACAGGAGCGGGAGAATCTGCCGGGCGAACTCCCAGCTCCGGGCGCCCCACTCCCGCAGCTCGTCCCGCTTGAACCAGCGCCGGAGCTGAATCGCCAAGAGGAGCAGAAACCCGCCGCCGACCCAGAAGCGGTGCCCGTGGAGCCAGGCGCCCAGCCCGCCGCCGCCCGTATCGCCCCAGTTGACGAAGACCAGGATGGCGACCAGGGTGAGGAAGTAGAGGCCGTCCTGCCAGGGCCGGCGATGTTGGGGAATTTCCTCGGGCTCCGCCAGGGCTTCCGCCGCGCGCAGCTCGTCGGAGCGCCGGAAGATGGCCGACATGGCCAGGCCGATGACGATGCTGAACACGACGGCGCCGACCGCCCGGGCTATTCCCAAGGTCGGCCCCAGCACCGCCGCGGTGAGGATGATGGCCAAGACGTTGACGGCCGGGCCGGAATAGAGGAAGGTCGTCGCGGGCCCGATTCCCGCCCCGCGCTTGTAAATTCCCGCGAAGAGCGGCAGGACGGTGCAGGAGCACACGGCCAGAATCGCCCCGGAGACGCTCGCCACGCCGTAGGCCACGACCCGGTTCGCGCCGCGTCCCAGGTAGCGCAGCACCGCCCCGCCGGAAATGAACACCCCCACCGCCCCGGCGATGAAAAACGCCGGGATGAGGCAGAACAGGACGTGGTCCCGGGCGTACTCCGAGGCCATCGCCACCGCTTCCCCGGCGGCCCCCTCCACCCGCCCCGACGCGAAGGGCATGAGGTAGAAGGCCAGGAAGACGACCAGCATCAGGATGAATACCGTGCGGTCCTTCACAACTGGAACTCTCCGTCGGTGTCGAGGGTGGGGGCCGTCGCCAGGCCCAGGGCCCGCAGGAGCGCGGGGACGGCGGGGTCGACGATGCGGTACAGGCGCCGGGGGCCGTCGATGCGGCGGGCGACGACGCCCAGCTCCTTCAGCCGGGCCAGGTGGCGGCTGACGTTGGACTGCTCGCCGACGCCGGGGATGAGCTCGCAGACGCAGCGCTCGCCGTCGGCCAGGCGCAACAGGAGCTTCAGGCGGGTTTCGACGGCCAGGGCGCCGAGGAGTTCCAGCGCGCGGTCCAGGTCGAGGCGGTCGGTGGTTATCTCGACCATGAGCGGCTCCGGTTTATTTTACCCGCCAATCATATTACTAATGGGTCATATTGTCAAGAAAAACGTGCGACGGCCCGGGGCCGCCTTCTACGATGATGTGCCCGATTCTATCCGCAGGGCGGGGAAAGGATTCCCCACCACGGGCGACCATGGACGGTCGCCCCTACGGGAAGGATTCGCCACCAATGTTCGTAGGGCGGGGGCTCTGTACCCCGCCCGTTTTAAAGTGACGAAACGGGCGGCACACGGAGTTGCCGCCCTACATTAATAATCGCCTATCGGTTGTAGGGGCGGGTGTCCACACCCGCCCGTCCGTTTTTCGCCGATGCGCGCCGAAATGTAGGGCGGGGTTTACCTTCG
>CAZNZF010000219.1:0-2215 GCA_964577465.1 uncultured bacterium
CCCTACGTCATCGCAAGAAACGGAAGCGGCGGGGATTAAAATCCCCGCCCTACATCATCGAATCCCTCGGTGGCGGGCGTAACTACAGCTCCTCCACCAGGACGTTGTCGAAGGCTATTCCCGGGTTGCGGTAGGCCATCAGCGCAATCCGCCCCTGGTGGGCGTAGGGGTATTTCTCGCCGCCGTCCCACTCCAGCACCAGGTTGTCCGGGTTGCCCGCGTAGACCCGCACGAGGTTGCCCTCGACCTCCATGATGACCCGGAAGGTCTCCCCGGGGATGTACCCCAGGTCCTCGTTGCGCGCGAGAACGGTGTACTCGAGCCCGCCGCGGTGGTCCAGCCGCCAGAAGGGGCCGCCGTACGCGTTGTCGTCGGTGATGAAGACCCGGTAGTAATCCAGCCGTTGTTTATCGTCCAGCTTGGCCCGGCAGTACACGGCCAGCCCGCCGGTGACCGCCGGGGTGACGTCCACGGTGAGGCGGTAGTCGGTCCAGTTTTCGTTCCCGTTCAGCAGGACCGTCCCCTCCTGGTAGTACACGTCGGGGTCTTCGTAACCGCCCCAGGTGTCGTTGGCCTCCACGAGCTCACCGTCCTGCACGTACCACAGCCCGTCCGGCGAGTCGGGTCGCAGGAGGTCGTCGTACTTGTCCCAGCCGTCGGGGGAGGAGCCGTTGCTCTGGCCGGAGAAGTCGTCGGCGAACAGGACGCCCTCGGGCCCGGTGCCCGTGTCGCAGGTTGTTAAAAGCAGGGCGGGCAGGAGGAGGAGCAGGATTTTTTTCATCGTGTCCCCGTTTTTTTTACGGGCGGCGCCGGGGGGAACGTTCGTTCCCCGTCGGCGTATAGAAGCCGCGGTCGTCGCAGACATTATAGCTCGGGCGGCGATTCGCGGCAACCCCTCCCATGTGCACTTACGTATACAGATGTGACCGTTGACACAGTGCACAAAACTGCACGATTCGGAGGCGTACGGGTGGGCGCGTCGCGGTGTCCGGGGCCGATGACGCCCGATACTCAACGGCTTGCGTAACTTCCCCCCGCCCCGCGACCCGGTGGCACGGTAGTTGCTTTAATAAACCCAACGGCTTAGAGCCATTTTGGGAGGAAACCCTCAGCATGAAGTACGCCGACACAGAGGATTCCAGCCTACGGGCTTATCTGGAGCAGGCCGGGAAGCACAAGGTGCTCAACCGGCTGGAGCTCGTCGAGCTCATCGACGAGACCGAGGAGCGGGGCGAAAGCACACGGGACGAGATAGTACGTAACAACCTGCGCCTCGTCATCTCCATCGCCAAGCGCTACGGCGACCGCGGGCTCCCCATGCAGGACCTCATCCAGGAGGGCAACATCGGCCTCATCCGCGCCGCCGAGGGCTTCGACCCCTCCCTGGGCACCTGCTTTTCCACCTACGCGACCTGGTGGATCCGCCAGGCCATCGAGCGCGCCATCGTGAACAAGCGCCGCACCGTGCGCATCCCCTTCGACAAGGACCGGCAAATCAAGCGCATCCTGCACGCCAAGGAGGAGCTCAAGTCCGAGAACGGTGAGGAGCCCGACTCTCTCGCCATCGCCGCCAAGGCCCGCATGCCCCGCAAGCGCGTCGAGGAGCTGTTGAACCTGGCCTCCGGCGCCCTCTCCCTCGACGGGACCTACGGCAACTACACCAACCCCATGATGGAGACGCTCTCCGACGACGAGCTCCAGGCCCCCGAGGACCTCTGGCACGAGTACCTGTTGAAGAACTCGCTCAAGAAGGCCCTGGGCGACCTGACCGAGCGCGAGCGCCGCGTCCTTCTTATCCGCTACGGCTTCGTGGACGGCGAGCGGCACTCCCTGGCCGACACCGGGGGTCAGCTCGGCTTCTCCACGGAGACCATCCGCCAGGTTGAGCTCTCGGCCCTGCGCAAGCTCCGCAAGCAGCACTCGGAGCTGGTGAACCTGTTGAACTAGGCCGGAATTTTTTAAAAAAAAGGGCCCCGCGGGGCCCTTTTTATGAGGTGGGGAGTGGGCGCAGCTATCCCTTCCCCCCTCTGGGGGGCGGCGCGCCGACAGGTTAGGAAGGGGGTGTGATGATCCCCTCGCCCCTCTGGGGAGAGGGCTAGGGAGAGGGGTGTAGCTGTTTCCCTCTCCCTGTGGGAGAGGGATTAAGGGTGAGGGCTTCCGTTGAATAAAGCGGCGGGGACTGAAGTCCCCGCCCTACATTTATGGTTCAATCCTG
>CAZNZF010000220.1:0-2106 GCA_964577465.1 uncultured bacterium
CGCGTTTTACCCCTCTCCCTAACCCTCCCCCCAAAGGGGGGAGGGGACATGCGGCGGGGTTTTTTTACATCACCCGGTGACCCCGGGCCAGGACCACCAGCCGACCGTCCCGTCCCGCGACGTACACGGCGAGCCCGCTCCGCTCCTCGTTGGTGAGCTTGAGGTCCGCCGACGGCGCGAAGAGCGTCGCCCCGCCGAGCAAACCCGGCCCGTGGGCAAAGGACCAATCGAGCGCGACCCGCCCCGGTCCCGGCTCCTCGGGGTCGAAGGGGGTGCCCGCGAGGTCCAGGGCCGCCAGGCGATTCCAGCCCAGGGGGAGGATGAGCTCCCGGCCGCGCAGGACCGCCCCCGGCCGGGGGGTTCCTCCCAATTCAATCTCCCCCGCCGGAGCTCCGTCCCGGAAAAAGAGGAGCCTCCCGTCCACCGTCCCCACGGCCAGCCCTTCTCCGGCCAGGGCGTAGAGGGCGGAGGGCGGCGCGCCCAGCTCGTGGTACTCCACCAGCGGCGCGGCGGGGTTGTCCGGCGAAAAACCGTACACCCGGTTGTCCCCGCTGGCGAACCAGGCCATCCCCCCCAGGACGGCCGGGGCGAGGGTCAGGCTCCCGCCGGTCGGGTGGCGCCAGAGCTCGCCGCCGTCCGGGTCCAGGGCGACCACGGTGTCGCCGGCACCGTAGAGGAGCGTCCCGCCGATGACCGCCGGGGGCGAGGTCGCGGGCAGCGGAAATTTCCGCGGGGCCGAATCGGTCGGATTCGCGGGGTCGAGGGCCGCCCAGCTTTCCCGCCCCAGGCAGTACAGAATAGTCCGCGGCTTTTCATCCCCGGACGGCGCGGTCTCGGTGACGGCCAGACTGACCGGCCCGCCGCCGGGAAGCCTTCCCGCGAAGAGGACCGTCCCGTCGCCTTTAATCAGATACACCCCGCCGTCGGCATCGCCCGCCGCCGCCAGGGAGGGACCCGCCGCCGCGAGGTCCGTGGGCCCGGCCGCCAGGGGCAGCGTCCAGGCCAGGCTCTTCGCCCCGCCCAGCGCCGCCAGCCGCGGCTCATCACCCCCGAAGGCGACGAACACCCGCCCCGGCGCGGGGCATACCAGGGATAGGTCCGCCCCCAGCGCCAGGGTGTGGCCCGCGTCGGGCGGGGGGAGCGGCTCCAGCTCCACCGGGACCCCCGGGCTAATGCCGGGGAGGGCGAGCGGCAGCCAGGCCAGGGCTACGATGACCGCCGTCATCGGCCCTCCGCGTCGCGGCCGGGCAGCATGTACCACAGCTCGCGCTGCGGGGCCAGCTCCTCGTCGGTGAGCCGCTCCACCGTCGCCTCCTGGGAAAGCAGGCAGCCCAGACGGTCGCGCCAGACGATGCGCGGGGGCACCGGGCCGAGCTCCTCGGCACACAGCCCGCAGACCGAGAAGGAGTCGCCGAAGGGGCCCGAGGAGCGGCAGGGGTCGCACCACTCCCAGGCGTAGATTTCGAGGCTGCCGGGGTCGTACCGGGCGTCGAGGCCCACCCAGCCCGCATGAACGCCGGGCATGACCCGGACGCCGGGGAGCTCCCGGGCGAGGGTCTCCCGCGCGTCGGCGAGGCCGGTACTCGTCACGACCAGGACCGCCGGCGAGCCCAGGGCGCGAACCCGCTCCACGACGGCGCCCGGCTCCGTCTCCGCTATGGCGACGTCCGGGGCGTGGGGCGGTGGGAGGCGGTTGGGCAGGGTCCGGTGGATTTCCGCCCGCTGGACCTGCCGCAGGACCGCGCCGCTCTCCTCGGCGCCGCCCGCCGCGACGTAGAACGGGGGGCGGAAGAGCGGGTCCGGGGGCAGGTCGGGGCGCATGAAGAAGGCGAGGACGCCGGGGGTGCCGGTCGGGACGAGGCAGAGCGTCAGCCCGCCGTCGTCGGCCGCCGCGAGGGCGGGGAGGAGGAGCAGGAGGGGGAGGATTTTTTTCGGCATGGGGGGTTCGGGTACGTGTTCGGTTCCATCATAAACCAAACCCGGTAGCCGCGGCCACCGGGTCGGGGAAAATAGCGGGCGACCGTGGACTCATCGCCCCTACGTCGAATCGTCGTCGTCCGAAAATGTAGGGCGGGGACTTTAGTCCCCGCCGCGTATTGCAATGAT
>CAZNZF010000221.1:0-2011 GCA_964577465.1 uncultured bacterium
TGAATCCGGCCCCGGGGCCCGGGAGATGAAAAAGGAGTGGGCGCTCGAAGTGCGCGACATCTGCCTGGAGGCGGACGTACCATTTTTCTTCAAGCAGTGGGGCGGCGTGCAAAAAAAGAAAAGAGGCCGCCATTTGGACGGCCAACTTTACTCCGAGATGCCCGAAATCCTCACCAAAGGCTCACCCCAACTGGCCTTCGTCCCCTAGCACACCCTATCCCCCTCCGACTCTATCAGCTCCCTCCGGCGGCGGCGGTATGCCACGATGGGCCTGTCCGCCTGGACCAGATTCTCCCCGATGGCCACGTCGGTCCTTTTCGGGACCTGGGTTACGACCACCTGACGGTCCTGGTGGGCGATGCGGAGGTTGTAGCGGTTTCCGAGCCGACAGATTAGGCCGCCCAGAAGCGGCAACCGCGCGAACCCCTGATAAAATCGCACGTACAATAGGGTCCGCTCGTCGTCCACCGGCACAAAGGCTATCATCACCCGCACCTTGTCGGAGATGCAGTTCTGCCAAAGGTTCGGGAAGATGAAGTAAATCATGACCGCGGCGGTTTCTTTTTGCAGCTCCTCCGGCGGCCTGGGGAGCCCACCTTCGTCGCGCTCGTTGTGGACCCAAAGGCGCAGCTCATCGTTGGAGAGCTCGTAGAGCGGTCCGTTGACCATTGTTTTACAACCGCGGCCTATGGTATTGTAATGCACGAACGGGAGGTGTGCCACGTCGAGCTGGTTCTCCACTGCGCGCGAGTAATGGGTTTCCCAGGGGTCCAGCGCGGTTGACCACCGGTAGTTCTCCTCGGGCAGGTCGTCGAACCAGGGCACCGGCGGCAGCTTCGACAGGTCTGTGCACTCACCCCACCAGCAGAAGACGAACCCGTGGGCCTCGCGGACGGGATAGGCGGTCACGCGGATGCCCTTCGGCACGTCGGCCACCCGCCCGTTGGAGGGCACCAGAACACCCCGACCGCCGGCATCGTAGCGGATACCGTGGAAGGGGCACTCGACATGGTCGCCGGTCACTCTGCCGGCGCTCAACCGAACACCGCGGTGGGCGCACCGGTCTTTCAAGCTTGAAAGTACGCCGTCCGTCGAACGCCAGAAGACCAGATCCTCGCCGAATCTCCTCACCGCGAGGAGGCGTCCGGGGCGGATCTCCCGAGACTCCAGTACGGCATACCACATATTTCTTATCACGTATATACCTCCCTCAGACGTCGTCGCGGCGCCTCATGCGGGAAAAGAAACGCTCCATGAGCTTGGCGCATTCACGGGCCAAGACTCCCGAGGTGATTTCCAGCCGGTGGTTCAGTTTCTCGACGCCGGTGAGCGCCACGGCGGAGCCCAGGGCGCCGAACTTCGGCGAGGGCGCCCCGTAGACCAGCCGCTCCACCCGCGCCGCGTAGCACGCCCCCAGGCACATGGCGCACGGCTCCAGCGTGACGTAGAGCGCGCAGCCCGCGAGCCGCCAGCGCCCCAGGTTCATCGACGCCCGGCGCAGGGCCAGGAGCTCCGCGTGGGCCGTGGCGTCGGCCAGCCCCTCGACGCGGTTGCGCCCCCGGCCGACGACCTCGCCCGCGTGGACGACCACCGCCCCGATGGGCGCCTCGCCCTCCCCGGCCGCCTCACGCGCCAGGGCCAGCGCCTCCTCCATCCACCGCTCGTCCTCGGTCATGTCCAACCCGTTGTCGGAAAAAGGGTTACGTTTTTTCGAAAGGGATTCCCTTGACAGCCCCGACGGGCCGGGACTATATTACCCGGCGAAACTGCAACAGGCAACACCCGACGAAAGCGATTCGATGATAAGCCGGTATTCCGAGCTCCGCGGCGTTCCGCCGATTGCCGTCAGCGGCGCCCCGTGCGCCGTGTGGGCGGCCAGGGTTCGGCGGACCGCGCCCGGCGGAGAGCTTTTCAACACCCGGAGTCTATCCCGGCGGCGAAGTGGGCCTACGTAATATTCAGGCCCTGAATAAAGGCCAACCGCCGCCGGGAATTCCGGTGGCGGTTTTTT
>CAZNZF010000222.1:0-1934 GCA_964577465.1 uncultured bacterium
TTCATGGTCGAAATGTGATGACGTAGGGGCGGGTGTCCACACCCGCCCGTTGCGATGCCGTAGGGCGGGGATTCCATCCCCGCCGCTTTTTTACAAGGTGTCCATCACCCCCGCCCTCTCCCTGGAAGGGAGAGGGGACCGCTGCAACGTTTGCGACGACGTAGGGGCGGGGGCTCTGTACTCCGCCCTTTCAAATGAAAATGGGCGGCATACGGAGCTGCCGCCCTACGTTTCATGGTCGAAATGCGATGACGTAGGGGCGGGGATTCTATCCCAGCCGTTTTCCGAACGGACTAGAGAGTCCGTTCTCCACGCAGAATGGTGGAGCGCGGGTTCTCCAACCCGCGGCCCGAACTACTACGCCGGGTTCCAGCGGAAACGCTTCAAATCAATCCGGTCCCGGTCGTCGAAGGCGACCCCCTCGGCCGCGAGCATGGCCCGCTGCTCCTCGTACCCCCGCCCCCGCGGGAGGGAGATGGTCCCCCGGCCGTTCACCACGCGGTGCCACGGGAGGCCCTCGGTCCCCGAGGAGGAGTGGAGGAGGCGGACGACCTGCCGCGCGGCGCGGGGGTTGCCGGCCAGGTCGGCGATCTGCCCGTAGGTGGCCACCCGCCCGCGGGGGACGGCCCGGATGAGGGCCAGCGCCCGCCGGGTGAAATCAGTCGCCATTCAATTCCGACCCCGCGTCAGGGGACGAGGTGAATCGAGACCTTCGTGCCGTCGTGGGGGTGGATGCGCGCGGGGAAGCTATGGCCGAGCTTGCTACGTATGAGCCCGACGACGTTGGTCGGCAGCGGCACGTCCTTGTCGAAGGTGTACGGCTCCCCGCCCTTGGGCGTCACCTCGATGGTGGCGTGGACGATGGGGTTGAAGTCACGGCTCCGGCCGGTGTCCTCCAGGGCGAGGTACTTGGCGGTGCCGTCTATCCCCTCGGCCTCCAGGAGGCGATTGTCCATCTCGCTCCACTTGTTGCCCACGGAGGGCGCTTCCTGCTCTCCCGCCGAGCCCCGCTGCCAGTCGATGATGATCTTGTCCGGGTTCTCGGGGTCGATCTTTATCGGGATGACCGCCCCGGGCTGGAACTGCGGCACCGCCGCCCGGGGGATGACGGTGTCCAGGCTGACCGGGTAGGGCGGCACGTTGCCGTCATGCACCTCCAGCTGCAGGTTCAACAGCGGCTGGTCGTTGATGGTGACGATTCCGCCCTGGGAGTTCTCGCCGATGCCCTGCACGACGGCGGTGGCCTCGCGGCCTATGGCCTGGATGCGCTTCGACTCCTTGGTCCCGAAGAAGGAGCCGAAGGCGCCCTTGAAGGGCAGGATGGACATCACGATGACGAAGCCGATGAGGATGACCCAGATGATGACGTTGGCGGTCTCGCCCAGCTCCACCTCCGGGTCCCACCCCGCGATTTCCGGCAGGAGGGCGTAGAGGATCAGGGGGATGGGGGCGAGGAAGGGGAGGAAAAACGACTTGGCAATATTGCCCATGCTTCGCTCCTGGGGGTTGGAGTTACTCCTTGACGGGCAGGACGTGGACGGCCTTGACCACGAGGCGGACCTCGTCGCCGGGTTTGAGGTCGAGGTGCTCCACCGATTCCACGGTCAACACCGAGGCCATTTCCGCGGGGGCGACGATGTCGAACTTGACCAGGGCCATGACGTCGCCTTTTTTGACCGAGGTGACGCGGGCGGTGATTTGGTTTCGGGCGCCGTACTTCACGACAACTCCTTCGGGCAGTTTTGAATCGTGGAAATAGTTTATCCCAGGCGGCGGAAGCGTGTAAAGGGGAAAAAGGGGCCGTGCCCCGCCGATTGCGATGGCGTAGGGGCGGGTGTCCACACCCGCCCGCGGGCGACCGTGGAGGACTCGTCCTACCGGTCGCCCCTACGGATTGGATTCGCCATTAATGTTCGTAGGGCGGGGGCTCTGTA
>CAZNZF010000223.1:0-1881 GCA_964577465.1 uncultured bacterium
GGCCCTACGCCAGTACGCCGAGTGCGAGCGCGTGCTGGAGGAGGAGCTGGGCGTGGAGGTCGTTTTGACGCGGACGGGCGATTACCCCGTGGGGCTCCGGGAGCGTGTCCGCACCGCCGACGAGCTCGGCGCCGACCTCTTCCTCTCCCTCCACCTGAACGGCGGCCCGGCACAGCGGCGCGGGCCGGAGATGTACTGCGCCGACCACCATCGGCCGGACACCCCCTGGACGCCCGCGGGCGGCGCGCGGTTCGCCCTGACCCTCAGTGGCGATATACCGTTCATGGCGCGGCTGGAGGCGGCCCGGCTTATCGCCCGGCTGACCTTCGAGGAGCTGACCACGCCCTCGGGGGACCTGGCCCGGAGCCTGTTGGAAACCCACGTCGCGGAGCTCGGCCTGCCCGACCGCGGCGTGTGGGCGGCGCCCTTCTTCGTCCTGGTGGAGGCGCGGATGCCGGCGGTGCTGGTGGAATCGTGCTACCTCTCCAACGCCGAGCAGGAGGCGCTCCTGCTGGACCCCGCCTACCGGCAGCGGGTGGCCCGCGCCATCGCGGACGGGACCGCCGCCTGGGTGCGGGAAAACGACCTCGATTCGGAATCGCCACGTTCCCTCGCCCAAGGGGGTTAGTCATGCGTATCCCGTTTTATCTCGTTTTGTTCTCGGTGATTGTGCTGGCCTGCGGCGGCGAGGAGGGTGATACGGAGGCCGGCGCCGAGGCGGTGGAGCAGGCCCTCGGCGAGCAGCCGCCCGGCGAGGGGCAGGTCCAGCCGCCCATCCCGTACGAGGTGGCCGAGACCAAGGCCACGCCCGGCGTCGAACGCGGCGTCTCCATAGACATCGTCGTCGAGCCCGGGGTGTACGCCGACGAGCTGGAGGCGCTCTTCACCTGGTTCGAGGAGGTCTGGTACTCCGACCGCCGGCTGATCCAGGTGGACGTGTACGACAACTGGGATTCGGCGGCGGGGCTCAACTTCGACGCCAACCGGGTCCTGGCCACCTTCCGCTTCACCCAGCCCGACCACCGCGACGTGGTCATCTACGCGGAACGCCTCGTCGCCGGCCAGCGGGACCGGGTGAACGACACCTTCCGCTCCGGCACCCACGCCGTGTACCTCGGCCCCCGCTCCCGGATGTTCGGCTCCCAGGACCAGGCCCAGTACATGGTCAAGATGATGGAAGAGAAGCCCCACAAGCGCGTTTACGAGTTGTCCTGGCTCTCCAACGAAGCCAAGATAGTCCTCTCCTTCGACGTGGTGGGGATGCAGCTCGTGCGGGTGCACGAGGGGTACTCCCGCGAGGTGTGGCAGAACTTCTCTCCGGAGCGCCTGGAGCAGGCGGCGATGGGGGGCGGCTTCGGCGGGGCGGCGGATTACGGCGGCGACTACGTGCGGCTCGACGAGTCGACGGGCGTTCCGCCCCTGGACGCCGGACAGTGACGCTCAGTTTTTCTCGGCGTAAGCATGAATCGGATACTTGATTCGAGCCTGTTTTGAGGTATAGAGTGAGATGGTGAATCTCGCGGGACCGATGCGGAAAGTACTACTGGTCTGTCTCGCGCTCGCCGCTTCCGCCTTCGGCGTGGAGCGGATGGTCTTCGGCGAGGGTTTTACCAACTACACCTGAGGCTACTGTCCCACGGTGGACGAGGCTCTTCGTCAGGCCGACCTCAACTATCACGACTATTTCAGCCACCTGTCCATCCACGTCAGCTGGCCCGGCAGCGGCGACCCGTTGTACCTCTGCGACCCCGGCGACGCCAACGCCCGGGTCAGTTTCCGGCCCATCACCGGCGACTCCGGTTTCCTGGACGCCTGGATCTGGTGGGCGACCCGGACCTGCGGAGGAAAGTGGCCGAGGCCGGGCGGCGGACGGTGGAGCGG
>CAZNZF010000224.1:0-1874 GCA_964577465.1 uncultured bacterium
TATCTATCTGCGCCCGTTGCAGCTTGCCGGAGAACTCCACGTACACGCTCTTCCATTAAAAAACAACCCGTAGGGCGGGGGCTCCGTACCCCGCCCGAAAAACGTCGAGGGGCGGCATACAGAGCTGCCGCCCTACATTTTTCCAACTCAACGTGGCAAAGCGGCGGGGACTAAAGTCCCCGCCCTACATTTTGCGCAGAAAGGTGCCTTAGCCTTACTGATTATCTATCTGCGCCCGTTGCAGCTTGCCGGAGAACTCCACGTACACGCTCTTCCACTCGGTGTAGAAATCCAGCACCGTCCAGGACGCCTCGCGGTGGCCGTTGCCGGTGCCCTTCACCCCGCCGAAGGGCAGGTGCACCTCGGCGCCGATGGTCGGCCCGTTGATGTACGTGATGCCCGCCTCGATGTCCTGAATCGCCTTGAAGGCCAGGTTCACGTTCTCGGTGTAGATGGAGCTGGAGAGGCCGTAGGCGGTGTCGTTCTGGACCCGAATCGCCTCCTCGAAGCTCCCGACCTTGATAACCGAGAGGACCGGGCCGAAAATCTCCTCCTGCTCCAGGCGCATTCCGGCCTTGACGCCGGTGAAAATCGTCGGCTCGATGAAGAAGCCCTTGTCGTAGGCGCCGCCGGTGAGCCGCTTCCCGCCCAGGACGAGCTGGGCTTTGTCTTCGGTCTGCCCGATTTCGATGTAGTGGAGGTCGGTCTTGAGCTGGTCTTCGGACACGGCGGGGCCCATGTCCACGGTTTCATCTAAGCCGTTGCCGACCTTGAGTTTCTTCGCCCGCTCGACGAGCTTCTCGACGAACTCGTCGTGGATTTTCTCGTGGAGGATGAGGCGGCTGGTGGCGGTGCACCGCTGGCCCGTGGTGCCGAAGGCGCCCCACAGGACGCCGTCGAGCGCCAGGGGGAGGTTGGCGTCGTCCATGACGATTTGGGCATTCTTGCCGCCCAGCTCCGCGGAGAACGGTTTGCCCAGCGTCCCGCACTGCCCGGCCAACATGTTGCCGATCTCCACCGAGCCGGTGAAGGAGACGCGGTTGACGTCGGGGTGCTCGATTATGGCCCGTCCCACGGTGGAGCCGCCGCCGGTGACCATGTTCACCACGCCGGGCGGGAAGCCGGCCTCCTCGAAGACCTCCATGAAGTTGGCGACGCTGGCCGGGGTGAGGGTGGCGGGCTTGATGACGCAGGTGTTGCCGCAGATGAGCGCGGGGAACATCTTCCAACTGGGGATGGCGATGGGGAAGTTCCAGGGGGTGATCATGCCGCAGACGCCCACGGGCCGGCGGATGGCCATGCCGAACTTGTTGCGCATCTCGACGGGGGTGTGGCGGCCGAAGAGACGGCGGCCCTCCCCGGCGGCGTACATCCCGCAGTCGATGGCCTCCTGGGTGTCGCCCCGGGTCTCGGCGATGACCTTGCCCATCTCCCGGGTCATCATCTGCGAAATTTCCTCTTTGCGCGCTTTTAGGATTTCGGCGGCCTTCATGATTAAAAGGCCGCGCTCGGGGGCGGGGACCAGTCGCCAGGACTCGAAGGCCTCCTTCGCCGCGGCCACGGCGGCGTCCACGTCCCGCCCGTCGGACCTGGGCTGGGTGGAGACCAGGTCGCCGGTGTCGGCGGGGTTGCGGTTCTCGTATCTCTCGCCTCCGGCGGCCTCGACCCACGCGCCGCCGATGTAGTTCTTGAAGTGCTTCGGCTCGGGCATTTCTCCTCGCTTTGGGACAGAAAGGGGGTGGATTGCGCTTCGGGGTGATGATAGCAGGCGGCCCGCGGGGCGGTCAACGGTGGGGTTGCGGTTTTGACGCAGGGGCGGGTGTCCACACCCACCCTTACGGACAATCGTACGGTTCGAAATGTAGGGCGGGGGC
>CAZNZF010000225.1:0-1841 GCA_964577465.1 uncultured bacterium
GGGAACTACGCCGTGGTGTCGACGACCTGGGGGGCCGTCAAGGCGGAGTTTTAAGTAATCGGTAAACATTCAACCCAAAGGAGGAGAAGATGCGAAGAATGTTCTTGATTCTGGTCGCCGTCGGCGTGTCCCTCGTCGCATACGCCGGTGCGCCCGGCACGGACCTGGGGGAGGTCTCCCACGGCGGGGTTGCATATCTGCCGCCGGGGCCCAACGGCTTCCTGGGTATCGCCTACATGACCGACGAGTTCGACCACGGTCTATTAGAAAACGGTATCGCCAGCACGCCAAGCTACGGCTGGGTCTCCGTCGATGATTTCGTCCTGGATGCAGGGGTGGTTATTGACCTCATCACGTGCTGGGTCATCAATCACCAGGAGGTCTCGGGCTACCGCCACCGTTTCTGGGAGGACTCGGGGGGCTCGGGCCCGGGCTCCGAGCTGGACAACGGCGTTGCTACCTTCGAACTGACCTCCACCGGCGAGTACGAGTGGGGCTACCTGCTCTACCGGTGCGACGTCACCTTCGACCCTAACTACGTGGTTTACGCCGGTCACTACTGGTGGGCGTCCTGGTTCGACAGCGGTTTCTGGTACATGCTGTGCCGGACCAACGCCTACGACGACCAGTGCTACTTCGACAACGGCGGCGGCGGCTCCGGCCCGTGGTACAGCTCCTCCTCCATGTGGGGTACCGCTTACGACTTCTTCCAGGTCATCGAGTGCCTCGAGGGTCCCGATTTGACGCCACCCTACGTGGACGGTATGGACCCCGACGACGGGGAATCCGGCGTTCCGGTGGACACGGATATAGTGTTTCATTGCTTGGACGAGTTTATGGGTGTTGACGTATCAACCATCGTGTTCACCGTGGAGGACCAGTCGCGGCAATCGGGGGGTGGAGCCCTGCGCATCGGTTCATCTTCGCTCTCGACGCATGGTAATCCCCGGCCTGCGGGCGAGATATCGGGTGTCCTCGACATTGATGACACGATTCTTCAGGATGTCATCTGCACCTTCACCCCGGACTCCGACCTGCCTGTCGACGTCATCACGTGCACGGTCGACGGGTGTCTCGCGGACAGGCATGGTAATGAGATGGGGGACGACTTCGTCTGGACCTTCTCCACGGGGAACTACGACGTGGAGCAGAAGTCCTGGGGGGCCGTCAAGGCGGAGTTCTGACCAGTCAGTTAACTTTCAACCCAAGGGGGATAAAATGCGAAAAGTGTTGGTGTTACTCATCGTCGTCGCCGGTGTTTACGCCGGCACGCCCGGGACGGACCTGGGCGAGGTTGCCCACGACGCGGCCGCGTACCTGCCGCCGGGGCCCAACGGCGACCGGTATGTGCTCTACATGACCGACGAGTTGGATATGGACCTTATCGAAAGCGCTATTGACATAGACCCCTACTATGGACGGATTTCCGCCGACGATTTCGTCCTGGGTGATTACTATTACTTCTACATCGAGAAAATTACGTACTGGGTCATCAACTATGGCAGCCCCTCCGGTTTCTACATGCGTTTCTGGGAGGACACGGACGGCTCCGGCCCCGGCGTCGAGATGGAGAGCGCCGACGCCACCTACACCCTCACCTCCACCGGTGAGTACATGTGGGGTCACCTGATATATGAGATGGAAGCCGAGATGGATTACGAAATCTGCTGCGGGCATTACTGGGGTGCGCCGTACTTCTATAGTGGATTCTTGTACATGCTGGTCCGGACCAACGCCTACGACTACCAGTGCTACTACGATTACGGCAGCGGCGGCTCCGGCCCGTGGTACTCCTCGCAGGACATGTGGGGCGCGGCCTACGACTTCTTCCAGGTCATCGA
>CAZNZF010000226.1:0-1799 GCA_964577465.1 uncultured bacterium
CCGCCAGAAGGGCGGTGAGCCAGGGGCGGCTGGGGCTGGATTCAACCTTGTCCACCGAATTCCCGTTGCAGTTAAGGGGCCGGCCCTCCGGCCCGCCCCGTTGCGATGATGTAGGGCGGCCCTTCCACGGGCCGCCGCGTTCACGTTCCCAATCCCGCTCCCCCCGACCTGTAGGCGAGCCTCTCCCCGAAAGGGAAAGGGAACCGCTGCACTCCCCGGCCCGGGTCAGATGTTGGTGTCCACGACCTGGGTGCGGGCTATGCGGTCGCCGATGCGCAGGCCCTTGTGGTCGCCCAGGACCAGGAAGAACTCGATGACCAGCGGCACCAGGGTGACGACGGTGAGGTTTCGCAGGACGAGCTTGCCGAACCCCGCGGGCTGCTTGGTGACGCGGTCCACTATGCGCAGGCCCGCCAGGCGCTTGCCCAGGGAGCGGCGGCCGAAGAGGGCGTCGCGGAACAGGAGGTAGAAGCCGATGACGCCGATGGAGATGAAGACGAAGGTCTTCGAGAGGTTGGCCAGGAACCCGGCCCCCTCCAGGACCCCCAGGGTGTCGGAGGGGTTGAAGACCTTTACCGAGAAGTCGGCGAACGCCTTGTCGAGCATGTGGAAGACGATGCCGAGGATGGCGACGAAGCTGAAGCAGATGACGAAGTCCCAGATGAGCCCGCCGAAGCGCTTGGCGGCGTTGGCCTTCATGAGGGGGAGTTCGCGGGGGTCGATTTCGGCCACGCGCTCGCGGAGCGGCGCCTCCTCGGGGCCGCCGACGAAATCGCCGATGGTGCCGATGGCGCCCCCGTCGCGGGGTCGGTCGTCGGCGAAGACCCGGGCCACGATGTCGCGGTCGGAGACGACCGGCTTCTTGGCCTTGCCCTTGGTCTCGGTCTCGAATTCGGCCCAGTCGCTGTCGGGGACGGGGACCTCGACCCCCTCCTCGACCGGGGGCTCCTCCTCGACCTCCTCTTCGGGGGCGACCTCTTCCGGCTCCTCCTCGGCGACCGGCTCGGCTTCGGCTTCCCCCTCGGCGGCGGCGTCCTGCCGCTCGAAGGCCTGGCGGAACTGGACGATTTTCTCCAGCTCGAACCAGCGGTTCTGACGCTCAATCCAGACGAAGTCCTTGCGGCTGATGCGGCCGTCCTGGATGAACTCGATTATCTGGGTGGCGGGGTAGGGTCCGTACTGCTCGCCGGCGATGTTTACCAACAGGCCCTCGGTGGCGGCGGCGCCGTCGGCGGTGACGCCCTTCTCGTCGAAGATGCGCTTGAACTGGGCGACGTTGCGGGCCAGGACCCACTCGTTGCGGGCCGCGATCCAGACCTGGTCGTCGGGACCCAGGCGCCCCTCCTCGGCCCACTTCTTGATCTCGGAGACCGAGAGGGGGCCGTAGGTTTCCCCGTTGATGAAGATGTAAGTATCGGCCATACTTCACCGTTCGTTGCGCGGCCGGCGTCCGGTCCGCCGACGGCTGGCGCGATGAAGGAACCCGGTACACTCAAATTTTAACTCAAATCACCGCTTTTATCCGAAAAAACCCCCCGCCGCGGTCCGTTCCCCGGTCCGCCCGTCCGCGTATCCCGCGTCCGTCTCCGGGAAAAATCCCACCAATCGGCGTGCGTCGCCGGTCAATCCACTCGTCCGGGAATCCTCCGAACACTCTTCATTCCCCTAAGCGCCCGGCCGCGAATACCCCGAACACCCCCCCACGCGCCCCTTCGGGAACCCCCGCTAAAGCCTACACGCCCGACCGCGAATACCCTGAACACCCCCCACGCCCGACCGCGAATACCCTGAACGCCCCC
>CAZNZF010000227.1:0-1753 GCA_964577465.1 uncultured bacterium
GGGAGAGGGCTAGGGAGAGGGGTAAAAGCGGCGGGGATAGTATCTTTGACCGAAGGCAATCCCCGCCCTACATTTCGAGACGCGCGATTTCCCGTAGGGGCGATGAGTCCACGGTCGCCCGCGGGCCGACCTAAAGGTCGGCCCCTACATCATCGCAGCGGGGCACGGGCCGAGGTAACGGTCGTTTAAAAAAACAGTGGTTTTATTTGGTCGCGGATTGACAGGTCCAACCTTCAGTGCTACGATATAAACAAATCGTGCTACAGGAGGGTCCATGGCCGAGCTGGTGCGCTTCGGGGTGGCCATGCCCGAGGACCTGGTCGCCCGCTTCGACGCCGCGACCGCCAACTTCCGCAACCGCAGCGACGCCCTGCGCCGCCTGGTCCAGGAGTTCCTCGCCGAGCGCGAGTTCGCCCCCGACCAGGAGGTCATGGGCACCGTCACGCTCCTCTACGACCACCACCGCTCCCGCGAGCCCGGCGGCCCGACCGAAATCCAGCACGACGCCGGCGGCCTCGTCCACTCCACCATGCACGTCCACCTGGACCACCGCCGCTGCCTGGAGGTGGTGGTGGTGCAGGGTCCGGGGGGGAAAATCCGGGACCTGGTGGAGCGGCTCGGGAGCGCCCCGGGGGTTTTACAGGCCCGGCTTCAGGCCGCGCCGCTGCTTCCGGCGGGCCCCTGAGGGACCACTGTTGTTAGATAGAGCCGAAGAATTGCGAATTTAAGGTATCGAGCAACCTGCGCTTCTCGATGAACCGCCGTATTTAAACGGTTGACCAACCTCAAGGAGTGGGATGCACGTTCCCGACGGTCTTCTGCGGCCCGAGGTGTGGGCCGGCGGCTGGGTCCTGGGCGGAGGCGGCCTCGCCTGGGCCGTCGCCCGCGCCCGGAAGGTGATGGAGAAGGGGCTGGTCCCGCTGGCCGGCGTGCTGGCGGCCTTCATCTTCGCCGCCCAGATGCTCAACTTCCCGATTCTGCCCGGCGTCTCCGGCCACATGGTCGGCGCGGCGCTGGCGGCCATCGCCCTCGGACCCGCCATGGGCGTCCTGGTCATCTTCACCGTCCTGGCCGTCCAGTGCCTCCTCTTCGCCGACGGCGGGGTCACGGCGCTGGGGCTCAACCTCCTGGCCATGGGCATCACCGGATCTTTGGTGGGGTACGGGCTCTACCGGCTCGTCGGCGGGGGGACACCCTCCGGTTGGCGGCGCCGGGCGGCCGCTTTCACCGCCGGATTCGGCGCCACCGTGGTCGCCTCCCTGGTGACCTCGACCGCCATCTGCCTCTCCACCCCCTATCCCCCCGCGACCGTCTTCGGCCTCATGGTCGGCTTCCACGCCCTGGTGGGCGTGGGCGAGGGGGTAATCACCGCGGTGGTGGTGGAGGTGCTGCAAGGCGCCGGCGTCCTTGAACGACGGCTGGAAGGGGGTGTGGCGCGATGAAGCGCTTGACCATCGTCCTCATCGTGCTGGGAGCCCTGGCGCTGGTCGCGGCGCTGGTCAGCCCCCTGGCCTCGCCCTACCCCGACGGCCTCGAGGCGGCCCTGGAGCGGGCGGGCGGGGATGAAACCGCCGTGCCGGAGGAGGGCGGGCATCTGGTGGACTCGCCCTGGCCCGACTACGACGCGGGCGGCGACGGTTCAACGGGCTCCACCATCCTGGCCGGCATCATCGGCGCCGCCGTAGTCCTCGCCCTCGGCCTCGGCCTGGCGAAGCTGCTTTCGCTGAAAAAGGCCTAGAACCAGACCAACAGA
>CAZNZF010000228.1:0-1742 GCA_964577465.1 uncultured bacterium
AATGAAAATTTGACGTAGGGCGGCAACTCCGTGTGCCGCCCGTTCGTACAACGACGAATCGAGGGCGGGGTACAGAGCCCCCGCCCTACGTAACGAGTCAAAGCGCAATTCCCCGCAGGGGCGATGAGTCCACGGTCGCCCGTTCCCTCTACCCACAGGGGAGGGGACGCGCACCCTCACGGCAGGCGCAGCTCGAATACCATCTGCCGCCTGAACCCCTCGGGGACCCGGAACCCGGCCGCGAGGAATTTTTCCAAGAACCTCTCCGGGACGGCGCCGCCCACCTCCAGCCGCCCCATATTCACCGCCAGCGGCCCCAGGCAGGGCAGGAGGCTCTCCGCGATTATTTCCGGCGGGCCCGCGACCAGGTTCAGGTCCAGGTCGGAGTCGTACTGCGTGCTCGGGCCGGCGACCAGGGCCGCCCCGTATGCGCCGGGAACCCCGTGGACGAGGATCTGCGTCCCGGCCGGCAGTTTCAAGAGCGACCGCTCCGTGGCCGTGACGTGGTGCCAGCCCCGGGGCAGGAGCCCGGCGTAGTCCCTCCGGCAGGCCTCGAGAAGAAACTCCATCAGCCCCGGCTCACCGATATCCGCCTCCCGGACGCCGTTCCGCGCCAGCGCCTCCTCCAGCGGCGATAAGCTCTCCCCCCCGTAGCTCCGGTCGAGGAAGGGGAGGCTCAAAATTTCCGCAAATCCGTCCCGGCGGGCCAGCGGCACCGAGCGGTTGGTGTCGGCGGTGCAGAAGCGGACCGTCCCGCGGGCGATTCGGCGCAGCTCCTCCATCGTGGCCCGGTGCAGGGACTTGCCGGAACCCTTCCCCTGTTCATCCGGCGCCACGCGCAGGCCCTCGAGCCACCAGTCGTCGGCGTCCAGCCGCAGAATCCGCGACATCCCGACGACCTTGCCTTCGACTACCCCCACGTAGACCCCGCCCTCGGCTATCCAGCGGTCGATGGTCCGCAGCAGGTAGTCGTGGCCCTCCCAGATGTCGCGGCAGATTTCGCGGATGGGACCGGCGTCTTCGGGCCCGGCGGGTCTAAATTCCACATCCCCTCCCCGGGTGTGGCGGCGTGTCCGCCGCTCGGTTATAATAGCCCACAGGGCACCCCCGAGAAAAGGTTTTCGATGACCGACGGTCCGCCGGTAATCCGCGAGGAGAGGGTCCTGCGCTGCCCGTACTGCCTGCGCGCGAGCTACCCGACCCGCCCCCAGCCCCGGGTGCGCTGCGCCTGGTGCGGGCGGGGGTTCAACGTGGAGCCGCTGGTCGAGGAGCCGTGGTACGACCAGGCGGTCAAGGACCTGACCCGGGTCCTGGAGATAAAAAAAGACCTCCACCTGGCGTACCACAACCTGGGGCTGGCCTACGCCGAAACCGGGCTCTACGACAAGGCCATCGGGGTCCTGGAACGGGAGCTGGAGCTGAACCCGGATGACGCCGACACCCATTACCTTTTGGGGATGACCTACGCCGCGGTCACGACGGACTACGCCCGGGGTATAGAGCACCTGGAGACGTACCTGCGGCTGCGTCCCGACGCGGCGGAGGGGGAGCGCGTCCGGGCGCTTCTGGGGCGTCTGCGGGGCCTGGAGAAGAACGGCGCCGGGGGTTGAGCCGCCGGGGTAGTAGTTGGTCGTAATGCCGTAGGGCGGGGGCTTGAGTACCCCGCCTTTTTGCGCTGATGTAGGGCGGCCCCGTGGGATGCATCCCCTGCGGGCCGCCGCTTTCACCCCTCACCCTAACCC
>CAZNZF010000229.1:0-1735 GCA_964577465.1 uncultured bacterium
CCCGCCGCTTTGTTAATCGCGGCGGCCCGCAGAGGGGCCGCCCTACATCGACGAAAACTCGACTCTCACGCCGGGACTCACGCCCCGCGCATCGCCAGCTTCTCCTTCAACCCGTACACCGCCCGCGTCCGCGACACGACCTCCTCCGTCCCCGAGTCCATCCACTTGAGCTTGACCAGGCCCTTGTCGGCCTCCTCGGGCCCGATGACCGCCACCACGGGGATGCCCAGCTTGTCGGCGTACTTGAACTGCTTGGCCAGCTTGGCCGGCTCGAGGTAAATCTCCGTGGCCAGGCCGGCGTTGCGGAACTCGGCCACCATGTTCAGCTCGAAGGGCAGCGTGTCGCCGCCGAAGTTGGCCACCAGCACCTGCGTGCGGCAGGCGGCCTGGCGCACCACGCCGAGCTGCTCCATGGCGGCGAAGATGCGGTCTATGCCGATGGTCGTGCCGGTGGCGGGGATGTCCTGGGTCCCGAAGCGGCCGATGAGCCCATCGTAGCGCCCGCCGCCCGTGAGGGAGCCGATGTGCGGCTCGGAGGGGAGGACGGACTCGAAGATGGGCCCGGTGTAGTAATCCAGCCCCCGCGAGAGCCACGGGGTGAAGACCCAGGTGTTGTCCGGCACGCCGAACCCGGCCACCGCGTCGAAGAGCGCCCCGAGCGACAGCGCCTCCTCGTCGAAGTCCATCACGTCGGCCCAGTTGTCCAGAAGTTCATGAGCCTTGGAGCGGCCCGACCGCGCCCGGAGGTCGGCCGGCACGTCCTCGAAGACCCGCATCAGCCGCCCGATGACCTTGGGCTCCAGCTTCAGCCCTTTCAACTCCGTCAGCACCCCGTCCATCCCGTCCCGGTCGTACTTGTCCATGGCCCGGCACACCGGGGCGAGCCACTGGCCGGGGTAGAGCCCGGCCCAGGCCACCACGCCGGCCAGGAACCGGCGGTCGTTCACCAGAATCAGGTACTTGCGGTCGCCGATGCCGAAGCCCAGCCGCCCGAGGATGTCGGCGGTGAGGGCGATGATTTCAGCGTCGGCCAGCTCCCCCTTCACCCCCACGATGTCGGCGTCGCACTGGAGGAACTCGCGGAAGCGCCCCTGCCGGAGCTGCGGACGGTCAGCCCGCCACACCGGCTGAATCTGGTACCGCTTGAACGGCGTGGGGAGCTCGGGGTACATGGCCATCACCCGGGCCAGCGGCACCGTCAGGTCGTAGTGTAGCGCCAGGGTCTTGCCGCCCCGGTAGGACAGGGGGTAGATGAGCTTGTCCGCCTCGCCGCCCGACTTGCCGGTGAGGATATCCACGTACTCGAAGGCGGGGGTGGAGATGGGTGAGAAGCCGTAGCGCGAGAAGCACTCGCGGATGGTGTCCGTGATGTCCTCGCGGGGAATCATCGCCCCCGGGAGGAAATCGCGGGTGCCCTTGAAGATGCGCGGCTTGATGACGTCCATGTCCCTCTTCCCCGACTAAAGACCGTTTCCGCCCCGGCGCCCATCCCGGTCGCGGTACGGCTTTAAAGCCCATAGTATGCCCCGGCGGGGCGCCGCAGTCAAGGCCCGGATAGCAACGTCGCGGCCAGGGGTAAGGGCTGCCTTAAAAACGGGCGGACCTGAAGGTCCGCCCCTACGTCATCGCAAGCGTGAAGCGGCCCCTCCCCCCCTCTGGGGGGGAGGTCGGGTAGGGGGGTGCAGCGGTCTCCCTCCCCCCGCTGGGGGGAGGGTTAGGGAGAGGGGTAGAAGCG
>CAZNZF010000230.1:0-1718 GCA_964577465.1 uncultured bacterium
TCGCGGGAGAGGGGTGTAGCTGTCCCCTCCCCCCTTTGGGGGGAGGGTTAGGGTGAGGGGCGCGATGACGTAGGGGCGGGTGTCCACACCCGCCCGCAGGCGACCGCAGAGGGCCGCCCTACGGCCTGGGAACGCGCGTTAACGGCGTAGGGGCGGGTGTCCACACCCGCCCGGGCGACCGTTGACGGTCGCCCCTACATGCACCTAACGAAATAATTGCGACTTACCTTGAAATCCCCGAACTTTCATGCTATCTTAACATTGTCTCAATAACACGCGTACCCCGGGAGGAATCATGGCCCTCTTACCCATCGGCACCCAGGCCCCCGACTTCACCGCCCGCGCCCTCGTGGACGGCCAAGAGAAGGACTTCCGCCTCTCCGAGAACCGCGGGAAATGGGTGATTCTGTTCTTCTACCCCAAGGACTTCTCCGCCGTGTGCCCCACGGAGCTGCGGGCCTTCCGGTCCAGCACGGCCCGGCTGAAAGAGCTGAACGCCGTCTTCGTCGCCGGCTCCACCGACGACATCGAGAAGCACAAGGAATGGCAGCGCGGCGACCTGGGAAACCTGCCCTACCCCCACTTCACCGACCGCGACGGGACGATTTCCAAGCTCTTCGGCACGTTCATGGAGGACGCCGGCATCTCCACCCGCGGCACGTACATCATCGACCCCCAGGGCGTCGTCCGGGCCATCATGGTCACCGAGCCCAAGGTGGCCCGCTCCGTGGAGGAGACCCTGCGGCTCATCGCGGCGTACCAGACCGGCGAGTCCTGCCCGGTGGACTGGCACCCCGGCGACCCGACGCTGTAAGGGTTTCGGAAAAAGGCGGCGGGGCGTAGAAGCCCCGCCCTGCATTTATAGTTAAATCCTGAACGGGCGGGTGTGGACACCCGCCCCTACGTCATCGCAAATTCAGATGCTGACGGAAAAACGGCGGGGAAAGGATTCCCCGCCCTACATCATCGCAAACGAAGGGGACGGAGCCCCGTCCCTACTCGATGGAATCCAGCATATCCGCCAGGAGGGTGATGCCGTCGTAATCCTCCCACCGGCTCTCCCCGGTGACGTAGGACGCGATGAGCGCGAAGCCCTCGGGGTCGGTCATCGTCACGCTGAACTCGGCCAGCGGCACGCCGTCCGACGTGTAGTACACCATGAACATCTCGGAGCCGTCGGCGAGCGCCTGCCGGTCGGCCAGCTCCAGCGAGTCGAACCACATGTCGTAGTTGTACAAAACCTCGTCGGTGAAATCCTGGACCGGAATGGGGTCCATCTCGAAGAAGTACATCTCGATGTAGGGGGCGGTGAGGTCGTCGGAGTTGGAGTCGAAGATGAGGGATTCCTCGTCCTCGTAGGTCTCCCAGCCCTCGGGGTAGAGGATGGTGAAGCCGTCGCCCACGTAGCGGACGAGGTTCAACCCGGTGCCGGTGCCGCCGCCGCCCTTGTCGGGCATGGTGACCGGACCGGCGCTGCCCCCGGCGAAGCCCTGGGGAATCTCCACCGCCAGGCACGCCGCGAGGCCCAGGACTAAAAGAAACAGAGCGAGCTTTTTCACGTCTCCCCCTTTTTAAAACCGGTGAAGGGAACGAAACAAGATTTGTTAATTATAGAGCATCGCGGCCGCCGATTCCAGTCCGGGCACCGGCCCGCGCGTTGCAATTTCTGATGGCGTAGGGCGGGGGCTCTGTACCCCGCACTTTCATCGTTAAACCGG
>CAZNZF010000231.1:0-1653 GCA_964577465.1 uncultured bacterium
CTACCTTTAAAAACGGGCCGACCTAAAGGTCGGCCCCTACATCATCGCAACCTGCGATACACGGTTTAGGATGAGTCCCCGGCGCCCCGCGGAAGGGGGCTGCATTTTTGCCCCGTTTTTATTTATAATGGCCCCACTTGTCAAGGCCCATCGGCCTGCCCCTTTCGACCCCTCGCCGGCCCACGCGTCGGCACCCGCGGGAGGCTTCCGTGCAGCGCGGCTTCACTCTCGTTGACCTGATGATAGTTCTCGCCGTGGTCACCATCATCGCCTCCATCGCCATCCCCAGCATCGAGAACGACCGGCGCGATGAGAACACCCTGGTGTGCCTCCAGCACCAGGAGGAGATTTCCCGCTGGATAGCCGACTTCGTCACCGCGAAGCAGGACGAGCTCACCACCCAGCGCGACAAAATCCAGGCCGCCATCGAGGAGTACATCTCCACCACACTCGCCAAGAAGCCCAAATTCGTCCCCGTCGGCGGCGGGCTCGAGGACCCGACCGCGGTCCCGAACGCCGCCACGCTCATCGCGGCGGGTTACCCCATCTCGCTCTTCGTCAACCCCTACGCCGGGGAGGGCGCCCTGCCCGGGACCGGCTTCACCTTCGATGTGACGCGCAAGGTCACCGACGGCCGGACGGGCTACGACGTGCGGGTGAACTCGACGGCGAACTACAAGATAGGCCCGTCGGGCGGGTTCCTCTCCTCCGACGGCACCCGGCCCAACGCCGCCGAGCTCATCGCGTTCGGCGCCCCGCCCGACATCTTCGTCTGCCCCGAGCGCGCCGACAAGGACGAGCCGCTCGGATACCACTACGCCCTCAAAGGGGTGACCGGCGACGTCGAGTGCACCACCGATTCCAAAGGCGAGCACCGCGACCCCAACGCACAGTACGTCCACTCCCTGGACTAACACTTCCGGAGTTACGAGATGGCCGAGAAAAAGCGCATCCCCTGGGTCGAAATCCTGGTCTTCCTCGCCCTGGGCGCCATCATCTTCAGCGTCGTCCAGCCCAACTTCGCCGACTACCGGACCGGGACCAAGACCGCCGTCTGCAAGGAGAACCAGCGCAACATCGAGCAGGCGGTCCTCCTCTGGCTCACGCTCAAGGGCAAGGTCCGGGTCGAGCGCGGCTTCGGCACCGAGGGCGACCTGAAGATCACCGACGCCTTCGGCGACACCGTGGAGGGGATGCTCCACTACTCCGACACCCACCCCAACGCCCGGGAACTGGTGGACGACCTCGGCCTCGACCCCAACCTGTTCTACTGCCCCGAGGTCGGCAAGGACGACAACCCGCTCGGGCGGCACTACTGCTACAAAAACACCCAGGGGACGCTGGAGTGCGCCATGGACGCCGAGGGCAAGGCCCGCCTCCTGGCCGCCGAGCCCGAGCCGGGCACCGACGAGCGCAAGCCCATCGTGGACTACTTCCACGACTAGGGGGCCGGTAAAGGGGGGCGTTTTTCTACGTAGGGGCCGACCTTCAGGTCGGCCCGTTTTACTATACCTGTAAATTGCGATGGCGTAGGGCGGCCCTGCTTCGGGCCGCCGCGTTTTGCGATGACGTAGGGCGGGGTTTCCTAACCCCGCCGCTAGGGGGCCGGTAAAGGGGGCCGGTTAGGGGGGCTGCTAAAGGGGGCGTTTTTCT
>CAZNZF010000232.1:0-1474 GCA_964577465.1 uncultured bacterium
GGTCGGCCCCTACGGGTTGGTTTCTAACATTGTCGTAGGGCGGGGGCTCTGTACCCCGCCCTCTTTATGTGAAAACGGGCGGCACACGGAGTTGCCGCCCTACATCAATAACAAACAATCGGTCGTAGGGCGGGGTTTCCCTTCCCCGCCGCCTTTACTGGTATAATCACCGGCGAATCACCCCCCGGAACGCCCCATGACCGGACTCGCCGACCTGCTCAAAAACGTCGTCACCGACTGGCGGCGCAACCTCATGCGCAGCATCCTGACCGCGCTGGGCATCGTCATCGCCGTGATGACGGTGGTGGCGATTCTGTCGCTGGTGGGCGGGCTGGACAGCTTCGTGCGCGAGGAAATCGGCGCCCTGGGGGCCAACAGCTTCATCATCACCCGCACGGGCGTCATCCAGAGCGAACAGGAGTGGCTCGAGGCCGCCAAGCGCCCGAACATCACCGACGTGGAGTACGCGGCCCTCGTCCGGCGGCTTCGGGGGCGGTATCTCTACGCCTCGCCGCAGGTGCGGAGCTGGCTCAACATCGAGGCCGGGGGCAAGGAGCTGCGCTACATCCGGACCCACGGCGTGGGCGCCGACATGTACAACATCAACGAGCGGCCGCTCCAGGAGGGGCGCTACTTCACCGAGGCCGAGGTCGCCCGGCGGCGGCCGGTGACGGTCCTGGGTTACGAGGTGGCCCGGGAGCTCTTCCCCGGCCTGGACCCCCTGGGGCGCGAGGTGAGAATCGGCGGCCGGTCCTTCACCGTGGTGGGCGTGTACGCGGAGCAGGGCCGGCTCATGGGCCAGTCCACCGACGACTTCGCCGATGTCCCCTACTCCACCTTCCGCAAGTACTTCGGCTTCCGCAACCCGGTGAGCATCTACCTGCGCGCCCGGACCCAGGAGGAGGTTTCCGAGCTCTCCTACGAGGCCCAGCAGGCGTTCCGCACCATCCGCCACCTGGCCCCCGGGGAGCCGGACAACTTCGGCGTCGTCTCCGAGAAACTCCTGGTGTCCGTCTTCGAGCAGATGACCGGCGTCATCTTCGGCGTGATGATTGTGGTGGGCGGCATCAGCCTGCTGGTGGGCGGAATCGGCATCATGAACGTGATGCTGGTGGCCGTGAGCGAGCGGACGCGCGAAATCGGTATCCGCAAGGCGGTGGGGGCGCGGCGCTCGGATATCCTGCGCCAGTTCCTCACCGAGGCCCTCCTGGTGACGGTGGTGGGCGGGGTCATCGGGGTGGGGCTGGGGGCGCTGGTGGCCAACCTCATCGGCGGCGCGGTGGAGCTGCCCGTCGAGGTCTCCGCCGGTTCCGTGGCGCTGGCCATGATCTTCTGCGGGGTGGTGGGGGTGAGCTTCGGGATATTCCCGGCGCTCAAGGCCGCGCGGTTGGACCCCATCGTCGCGCTGCAGAAGACGTAGGGTCGGGTGTCCACACCCGCCCGGTTTCCTAAATGTAGGGCGGCCCTTCTACGG
>CAZNZF010000232.1:1484-1573 GCA_964577465.1 uncultured bacterium
CGGGGACTTTAGTCCCCGCCGCGTTTACGTTCCCAACCCCGACCCTCACCCCAGCCCGTCGACGCGTCGCTCCCTAAAAGGGAGAGGGG
>CAZNZF010000233.1:0-1491 GCA_964577465.1 uncultured bacterium
AGCGAACGAGGACGAGTCGCCGGGTTGCGCTGTTGGTTTCGGTATCGAGCTTGTAGAAGTAAACGCCTGACTCAACGCCCGTCCCGCGGGAGGTGGTGCCGTCCCAGCCGAGCGTGTGGCGGCCGGCCGTCAGGGTGTCGTCGACCAGCGTCGTGATCAGGCGGCCGGAAAGGTCGTAAACCGCCAGACGCACGTGAGAGTCCGACGGCAGCGAGAAGTTGATCGTCGTCTCGCTGGATGCCGCCAGGAACGGGTTCGGGAAGTTCTGGTCCAGCGAGAACGTGTAACGGCTGGAGTCTATCTCCTGGGGAACCTCCACCGACTCCGCGTAGCCCACCGCGTACAGGCCGTAGGAATCCACCGCCGCGAAGGCCTCGTCGGACTGCCGGTCGAACTCGGCGGCGATGTGACGCCAACGGCCGAGCCCGTCGTCCCACCGGTAGAGCGCCAGCTTGTCCTCGCTGGGGACCTGCGAGCCGTCGTAGGAAAGCCGCAGCGTCGAGACGCCCGTCAGCGGACGGTCGCCCGTGAGCTCGTAGGCGTAGCCCACCACGTGCAGGCCGAGCTCGCCCGTGTCGGGGGCCGAGGCAGCGGCAGTCGCACCGGCCGAGACCGAGGCGGCCAGCCCGCGGCCCAGCGCCGCCGGAGAGGCTACCACCTTGGCGTCCGTCGGGGCCGAGGAGAGCGCCAGGGTCTCCAGCAGGCCGCCGGAGATGTCCGGACGACCCATCACCAGCACCCGCGTGCCCGGGTCGACCGCGCCCGCCGGTATCTCAAGCGTCGCCGGCGCGTCACGGCCGATGACCGCGCCGTCTTTCCCCACGTCCGCCTGCGACAGGACGCCCTCGAAAGAGGTCGTGCCGATGTTGCCGCCCAGGTCGCTCGCCGTCACGTCGATGTCCGCCGTGCCGTCAAAGTCGGGGAGCGTCCAGAAGGCGGTGTAGATGGTGGGGCCGTCGCCCCAGGTCCGGAAGGTGTCGTCGCCGTTCTGGAAGCCGTCGATTTCCCAGAAGTGGGTTCCCACCTCGTTGCCGTCCGCGTCCACCTCGGTGAAGTGGATGTCGTAGCGCGGGCAGGCGAAGAGCCGCTCGCTGGGGGTGGCGGTGAACTCGATGTGCGAGCTGAGGCCGGGAATCATGGCCAGTTGGAGCGCACCCCCGCGTGATGTGTCGAAGCTCGGTCCAAGGCGGTCCGAGGAGTCCACGGCGTTGATGCGAACCAGGAACTGCAGGGCCGAGCCCACGTCGCGGCGGACGTAGGGGATGAAGGCGATCTCGTGGTACTGGGAGGCGTTGTCGATGCGGATGATGCCCTTGTCGCCGAAGACGTTCATCTTCGTGGTGAGTGTGCCGCCCTCGGTCTGATAGGGGTGCTGCCGGCTCTCGCTCTGCATCAGGATGTACGACCCGCCCCAGTACTTCGAGTCCTCCTCGTTTTCGGGGTAGCCCTTGAAGGCGAAAACCGCGTCCTCGGGGATGGGCCCGAGCTGGA
>CAZNZF010000234.1:0-1293 GCA_964577465.1 uncultured bacterium
GCTGACGTAGGGGCGGGTCTCCTGACCCGCCCGTTTTTTATAAGGCAGCCCTCACCCTGGCCGCGCAATTACGGCGCGTCCGCCTCGACGGCGGGCGTCTCGTTACCCGTGTCCTCCCCGGATTCCGGGGGAACCTCCTCAATGGGGGCCTCGACCTCCGGCGGGGCGGGGACGAGGAGCATCCCGACGCCGTCGGCGGTGGTGATTAAAAGTCCGCCGTCCGACGGGGTCAGCCCCTGCACCGGCTTTTCCGTCGCCCAGCGGTACACCTCCTCCCCCGAGGCCAGGTCCATCGCGGTCAGGTCCCCCTCGGCCTCGACGATCCAGACCAGGCCGCCGGTAACGACGGGCGGCGTGAGGCAGACGGCCTCCGGTTCGAGAACCGGCCTCATCGCTCCATCCTCGTCGGCCGTGACGAGTGTGCGGTCGCGCCCCAAAAGTACCAGCCCCTCGGGGGCGCAGGCCATCCCCGCGGGCGGCGCGGTCAGGGGCGTCGCGTAGAAGCGCGGCTCCTCCTCCCCCAGCGCGTACACGCCCAACTCCCCGTCGCGGTCCAGCCAGGCCAGGTTGCCCCCGGCGGTCACCACCGGCCCCGCCGCGGGCTCCCCGTCGAACCAGATAGTTTTATCCCACGCAGGGCTCCAGGGGCCCGTGCCCGCGAGCCCCTTCACCATGAGCACCGGCTCCGAGTCCCACAGGACCGGCGGCCCGGCCAGCGGTCGGCCCGGCAGCTCGTAAGTCTCCTCCGGTTCTCCGTCGACGGCGCGGAAGCGGACGAGGTCGCGGCTGGAGAGGACCCAGACCCCCTCGTCGTCGGCGACCAGGGCGCGGGGCAGCTCGTCGGTGAGCTGGCGCCACCGGCGCGCCCCGTCGTAAAGGTTCAGGCACCACACCTCCCCCAGGGGCAGGTCCAGCGCCACGTAAACCGCGTCCCCGACGATTTCCGGCGCGGCGGCGGGGGTGGCCGGGAGCGTCCAGGACCAGAGCGGCTCGCCCGTCGCGGCGTCCAGGCCGTAAATCCCGTGCTGCAGGCCGGCGTACACCGCCATACCGTTCTCGACCGTCATCCCCCAGGGGCAGAGGTCGCTCTCGAAGCGCCAGGCCTCGACCAACGGCGTATCCGGGGCGGTCTCGGCGCGGAAGCAGCGCTCGGCCCCGCCGCCGTAGCCCAGCCAGTGGCCCTGGTTCGAGGTGGGGGCCGCGCCGGTGAAGCTGTGCCCGCTGCACCCGGCGACGGCCAGGGCCAAGAGCGGCGTCAGGGCAATCATCCGGTTCCGGCGCATGGGTCTCCTC